>JAVJTD010000146.1:0-38293 GCA_040219065.1 Planctomycetota bacterium | reverse complement strand
CGATCTCGACGCCGATCCGATGCTCGAGATCGTCTACGGCTGCCTGGCGCCGGGTCTACCGACGATGGTCTCGGTGCTCGACCACACCGGCGCGACCGAGCCCGGCTGGCCGTTCGTCTCACCGGATATTCCTGACGCGATGCCCGTCGCAGCCGATCTCGACGGCGATGGCTCTCCCGAGATCATCATCGCGGGCCAACCCGGCGGCAGCATCGACTCCTCGATCTTCGCCTTCCATGGAGACGGCACGCCCGCCAATGGCTTCCCCGTGACGTTCTTCAGCTTGGGCGGCAACAGCGCTTGCACCGTCGCCGACCTCGACGGCGACGAGCGATTCGAGATCCTTCTCAAGACGAACGATCACATCGAAGGCGTCCGCAGCGACGGCAATCCGCTCGCCGGATTTCCGCTCTCGATCGACGACGAGCTCCTGTCCAAGCCGATCCAACCCAGCCCCGCCGTGGGAGACATGGATGGTGACGGCTTCCTCGAGCTCTTCGTCGTGGCCAACTTCGACAACGTCGCGCTCTACGAGCTGGACGGACTGGACTCGAGTGATCTCCTCCCGTGGCCAATGTCCGGCCGAAGCGCCGCTCGCGACGGCCACTACGCCGAGCCGAGCCTCCGAGCCGACGCTCACCGCGTCTCGGCAGCCTCGGGCGGCACGGTCCAATTCGCGCTCGATGCCGGTACCTCGAACGCCGGTCGACTGTACCTCTTGTGGATCGGCGGCAGCGGCAGCCACCCCGGCACCCGTCTGCCGGGTTCCGGAGGCCCCGTCTATCTGCCAGTCAATCTCGACAGCTTCGCCCAGCTCGCCCTTTGGAGCCTGAATGGCCCGGTCTTCACCGGCTTCGGAGGAACTCTCGACGGACAGGGCCGAGCGACGGCCTCGCTCAACGTTCCGGCCCCCCTCCCCGCCGGCTTGATCGGCACCCAATTCCGACTTGCCTACTCGACTGCTGCTCCTTGGGACTTCGTGTCCGAAGCGATCGGAATCCTCGTTATTCCATGAGGTGGCTCAGCCGAAACTCAGCCCGGGGCGGTTGACCCCGGGCCAGCTTCGGTCCTTCGTTGCCTGACTCATTCCTTCGCCTTCTGGACCTGCGCTCGGAGCTTCATCACGCGCTCGCGCACGTCGTCGTCGTTCGGACCGCCGGCTTCAGCCGGTCTCCGTGTCCTCCATCCAAGCGCCTTGGGGAGAGGACCCTGACCTCAGATCCGAATCTCCGTGGCACGATGCCGCCGGGTGCGATCGGACCGCCAGCTTCAGAGTTGAGAGTTGGAAGTCGAGCCGTTGGACGTTCGCCCCGGCCCAAGCTCGCTCGGGAAAGCCCTCACAGACAGACCCTCGACTTGGGCACTCCATCGCCCTCGGGCCCGGTTCCACCACCTGTATGCTCCGGGGGCCGCGCCGGAGGCGCCCCTGTAATCTTGGCGGACTCTTCACTTCCCCTCGTTCCAGCTCTGGAGGTCCGGCGACGAACGCCGGCTCGAACGCATTGGGAAGCTTGGAGTCACCGAATGTCGAGAGTCATCATCAGCTTGTTGAGCCAATTGGCCCTCGTATCGTTGCTCATCATCGCAACCGCTTGTGAGGAGGAAGAGACGCCCACGCCCACGCCTACGCCTACGCCTACGCCCACGCCCACGCCCACGCCCCGCGCCCTACCCGACTTCGTCATCAGCCGCGTCACCCGGACTCCCGATAGCCCGACGGTCCGCGCGGGTCAGAAGTTCAAGTTCCTGGTCTCGGTGACCAACCGCGGCCCGGCCGTGATGCACAACTTCGTTCGGGTCGTCACGGCCGGCAATCACAGTGGCGGTTTTCGGGGACTGAAGGTCGGCGAGACCAAGACGGCCGAGATCGAGTACACGATCTACTCTCCGAACGTCACGCAGACGTTCCAATTCACCGTCGATGCCGACAACGTCACGCCGGAGGCCAATGAGTCCAACAACACCTTCGGCCCCATCACGGTCCGGTCGACGCCGTAGTCCGGTCTGGCGTGCTCGATTGGAAGAGTGGGACATCTGTGCCGGGAACAGATGTCCCATCTTTCAGTACTCGCGGTCGGTGACGAGGCCGGGCTGCGGGACCGGGTAGCGGCCCTCGGCGTCGGCTTGGACCGGGGCTTCCGAATCGTCTGTCATCTCGCCAACACCGGGTGCGAACTCGTGCTCGCAGGCGAGCATGTCCTCGAGCGTGATCTCGGTGCCGGTGTGGGCGGCCATGCGGCCCATGTTACAGACGAGGCTGGCGAAGACGCCGCGCGTGACCTCGTTGTAGGGGACGTTGTCACGAATGGCGTCGATGAGGTCGTCCCACTCGTTCTGATACGGGTTCTGCAGATCGTCGGGCACCTTCGACCTCCACGTCATCGAGGCGCGATCGAGGCCGTATCCCTTGTGAAGGCTCGACGGCAAGCCGTAGTCGCCGCTGCTGGAGACGACGGCCGAGCCCTTCGTGCCGTGCAGGAAGCTCGAGTACTTGGTCTGACAGCCCGACATGTTGCGACCCTCGAAGAGCATCTTGGTGCCGTCGGCATAGGTGTACTCGACCGAGTACGCGTCGAAGTTCTGGTCGATGTAGGGCACGCCATCGGGACCCAGCCGGTGATGACGTCCTCCGAGCGCGTGCGCCTTCAGCGGCCACTCGCCCTTCATCCAGCAGAGCTGATCGATGATGTGGATGAAGAAGTCGTTGTACGCGCCACCGCTCGCCCAGAGGAAGCTGTGGAAGCGCTCGATCTGGTAGTGCAGCTCGTTCTTGCCTTCGGGCCGCGGCAGGGAGCGAAATGACGCGACGGGCTCCTGCATCCGGTAGCCGTGCTGCGTGATGATGTCACCGACCTCGCCATCCTGGATCCGCTGGGCCAGCTCCTGGAAGGCGCGGCTGTGCCGCGCCATCAGCCCGACGCCGACCTTGAGCTTCTTCGCCGACGCCAGCTCGGAGAGGACGAGCATTCGCCGGCTAGTCGGCCCGTCGACCGTGACCGGCTTCTCCATGAAGACGTTGAGGCCCTTCTCGATCGCGTAGCGGAAGTGGACCCAGCGAAAGGCCGGCGGCGTCGCGAGGATCACCACGTCGCCTGGATTGAGGCCGTCCATCGCATGCCGGTACGCGTCGAAGCCGATGAAGCGGCGCTCCTCGGGCACGTCCATGCGATCGGCCGCCGAGGCGTGAAGCGCCTCGTAGCTGGACTGCATGCGGTTCTCGAAGACGTCGGCCATCGCCACCAACTGGATCGGCCCTCTCTTGATCGACAGCGCGTTGAGCGCCGCCCCGCTGCCGCGTCCCCCGCAGCCGACGAGAGCGACCTGAATCGTGCTGTCGTGACCCACGTGCGGGACGGACGCGAGACCCGAGGTCGCGAGGAAGCTGGCCGCGGCGAGGCTGCCGGTGTTCTGGAGGAGCTTGCGCCGAGTGAGGTCTTTGGGTTGGGGATGGGGCATCGTGTCTTCCGTCTCGAGTTGGTGGTTCCCGGGTGCTGTCCACACGGACCCGGCGCCTCGCCCGGTCCACGATCCACCCATTATTCTCTCCGAAAGGCCCGGCGGCCACTCTGAGCTGGCCGGCCTTGCCCAAACCCGCTCCGATCGAGTGCGGTCGCTCGGCTCTGGTGCTTCGGCCGTCCTCGCAGGGTCTTTCTCGCGAGTCGGTACGAGCCGCGATTGTGATTGACGCGACCACTTCGAGCGGATAGGCTCCCGGGCTCTAATTGGGTCGGCCCCTTTTCTCAGATGCGTTCGATCCCCAAAGGGGGAGGTTCACGCCTTCCCGGAGTCGAATGCCGGGTCGACCGACCACCACATGATCGGGAGATCAGTGTATGCTCAGCATCCTGTCTCTGATGCATCACGGGGCTTTTCTCGTCCTCATGACCGTGACACCTTCGCTCGACACGGTCTACGTCGACCAAGCGAACCCCAATTGCGCGGGCGCCGACGGCACCCAGGCAAAGCCCTTTTGCACGATTCAAGAGGGCATCCAAGCCGCCCTCGACGGTGATACCGTCGCCGTCGCCTCGGGGACCTACGTCGAGAGCGTCAACTTCTCCGGGAAGAACATCACCGTTCTGAGCACCTCGGGGGCCGCCAGCACGGTCATCGATGGCGGTGGCGCGAGCACCGTCGTCACCATTGCCAATGGTGAGGGGCCCAGCGCCATCCTGGACGGCTTTACGGTGACCAACGGCGACTCGGGCGGCTTCGGCGGAGGCGGCGTGTTCATCGCAGCGTCGTCCCCGACCATCTCCAACAACCGCATCATCGGAAACACCGGCTATGCCGGAGCAGGCGTCTACTTCATCGAGTCCAGCGCGCCGACCATCTCGAACAACACGATCTCGGGTAACAGCTCGCTCTTCGGTGGCGGCATATTCGGATATGGCAACGACACGCAGCCGGCCTATGTCCTGAACAATACGATCTCCGAAAACTTCGCGTATTATGGCTCGGCAATCGCCAGCTTCGGCAGCGTCAGCTTGATCTTCAACAACACGATCACGGCCAATCAGTACGGCGGCGCAATACTCACATATATCGGTTCACTGACGTACTTGGCGAATAACACGGTCGCGGACAACGTCGCCTCCGAGCTCATCGGCTTCTCATCGCCCGTCAACATCCTGGCGGGCGGCACTGCCATCCTCATCAATGAGACGATCACTCGGAACGGCTCCTCGCCTGCCTACGCCGCGATCTCCGTCGTCAGCTCGAGCGCCCTTGTCTACAGCACCATCGCCTGGGGCAACTCCGTTGAAGGCATCACGAATGGCGGCAGCTCGGTCGGTGTCTACTACTCGAACATCGGTGGCGGCGTCTACCCGGGCCCCGGCAACATCGACGCCGACCCGCAGTTCCTCGACCCAGCCGCAGGAGACTTCCGCCTCGGCTGCCAATCCCCCTGTATCGATGCCGGATTCTTGGGCGCCTTCAGCGCGCAGGACTTCGAAGGGGATGACCGCCAGGTCGACGGAGACTCCGATGACACCGTGACGGTCGACATGGGCGCCGACGAGTTCGACATGCTCTGGCAGTTCCAGCTCAGCGGCACGACGTTCCAATTCAACGCGCAGGCGCCTCCGATCGAGAACGGCAACACCGCTCTCGTCTTCATCAGCCTCGGCAACGGCAGCACCGGCGGCATCCTCATCCCCGGTACGGGGGGACTGAAGCTGCCTCTCGACAATGACCCCTTGTTCGCGGCCTGGCTCGGCCAGTCGTCGATCCTGACGACCGTCACCTTGACCAGTTGCCCGGGCGCGTCGACGGTGACCGCCAATATCCCACTGGGCGCCCCGCCCGGATTCCAGGGCTATTACGCAGGGCTCTCCTTCGACGGTGGACTCCAGGTGATCTCGATCACGCCCGCCAAGATCTTCACGCTTCCTTGAGCGTCTGCGACGCACCGAGCCCGTGACGCCATCACCAAAGCTCGGTTCAGAAAGACCAGCGGCGGGAGATCCGATCGGGTCTCCCGCCAGCGCCTTCACGGAATCGCCTGACCGCTCGACTGCCAGGGAAGCTAGAGCTCATTCCCGCGAGCTAGGAACGAAGTCTTTGCTAGCGGGGATCGTTAGTCAAGTCGTCGTGCCTTGGACACTCGCGATCCGGCCAGTCAGCTGAGATCCTCCCGCCCATCTCAGTCAGGGGCAGAAGCACGAAGCTTCGCCGAATGCGGGCTGCCTGATGGATCGAGTGGAAACGTAGGCAGAAGGTTTGGAGCGGACGACGAGGCTCGAACTCGCGACCTTCGGCTTGGGAAGCCGACGCTCTACCAACTGAGCTACGTCCGCGTGGTGGTGAGGGATGTCAGGATATCTTGCGAGGGGTCGCGGCGCAAGACGGTGGTTCGGTGGGTGGTTGCGGCTCGGCCGCTGCGCGGCGCGAGGCGGGCGGGAATCCCGCGCTCCCGTGGGGGGCAACCACACCCCAGGCTCGGGCCGGAGGACCGGCCCCGCCTGGGGCAACTCGCTGACGGCCCTTCGGGGCTGGGAGACGGATGCGGGCTGGGATACGACGTGGAGCGCGGGCTTCCAGCCCGCATTCCGAAACCGGCCGTTGGCCGGCCCGGCTGAAGCCGGGGACCCAACCCGGCTAAAGCCGGGGGATACGAGGATCAGCCCAGGTAGCCGTGCTCTCGGAACCAGGCGATCGCGTCGCGGATCGCTTCGCGCGCAGGCCTCGCTCGGTAGTCGAGCTCCCGCTCGGCCTTCGCGCTCGAGAAGAACATCCGCTTGCGTGACATCTTCACGCCGTCGACCGTGACGCGTGGCTCGGGGCCGTTGGTGATCCTTGCCCAGCCTTGCGCGAGATGGGCGATCGGAAGGATCAAGCCGTGGGGAAGCCGGATCGACGGAGCACGGCTTCCGCTCATCTCGGCGACCACCTCGAGGATCTGCTTCAGAGTCAGGTTCTCGCCGCCGAGGATATAACGCTCACCGACGCGTCCGCGCTCCAGAGCCCTGAGATGCCCGTCGGCGACGTCATCGACATGCACGACGTTCAAGCCGGTGTCGACGTAGGCGGGCATGTTGCCGCGCGCAGCATCGACGATGGTGCGTCCCGTCGGAGTCGGCTTCACATCCCGCGGTCCGATCGGCGCGGACGGATTGACGATCACCGCCGGCAGCCCGTCCTCGAGGATCAGCCGCCTCACCGCCTCCTCACCGAGGAACTTCGAGCGCTTGTAGTGTCCGATCATCGTCTCGAGGCTAGAGGGGGACTCTTCATTACCCGGATCACCGCCGGGCTCGAGCCCCAGGGTCGCGACGCTGCTCGTGTAGACGATGCGATCGACGCGGGCGGCTGAGGCAGCTTTCATCAAATGAAGGGCGCCTTCGACGTTGCTCGCGTAGAGCTCTCGAGGATCGCGTGTCCACAGGCGGTAATCGGCTGCGACGTGGAACACGCAGTGACAGCCTTTCACGGCGCTTTCGAGAGACGCTCGGTCTCGGAGGTCTCCTTCGATCAGCTCGGCGTCCAGCCCGGCGACGTTCTTTCGAGGACTCTGGGGACGAACCAGAAGGCGAACGCGCTCGCCGCGCTCGATCAGCTTGCGAGCGACGGCGGAGCCGACGAAGCCAGTCGCCCCTGTGACCAGTACCGTCATGAGAGCTTCTCCCGCCGCTTCGAGAGCGGCATGGCCGGTAGCACCAGCATCGTCGCGACGAGCACGCTGCCGATTCCGACCGTCAGGAGCAGGCCCAGGCTAGCCGTTCCGATGTGGGGCGAGAGCGCCAACGTCCCGAAGCCGCCGATCGTGGTGAGCGAGCTGAAGAGCACGGCCCGCGAGGTGCTCGATCCCAGTAGAGACCCCGCGCCGGCGCCGCTCGTGCGATGCCTGTGAACCATGTGGACGCCGTTATCGATGCCGAAGCCGAGCAGAAGAGGCAATGCGATGACGTTCGCGAAATTGAAGGGCATTCCGGCCAACACCGCGATCGCTCCCGTCAGGACACCGCCGAGGAGCACCGGCGTCAAGACCGCCAGCACGTCGAGGGGATGACGGAAGATCACGACCAAGAGCAGCAGATTGGCCGCGAGCGCCCAGATAAAGGCGAGCTGGAACGAGTCGACCGCCAGACGTCCCGCCTCGTATTGAATGACCGGAGCGCCCGTGACATCGGGATCGACGGTCTGCACGGCTCGCACGAACTGCGCGAGGTCTGTTTGATCATCCAGAGGCTTCGCCGGCAAGATATCGAGCCGATGAACGCCGTCCTTCGAGATCCACTCCTCTTGGAAGCTCGCCGGATAGTCCGCGAACGTCAAAGGGCCGAGCGAGCTGAGCCCCTCGAGCTGCTGCCACAGTCGCGGCAGCTCGCCGACCCAGTTCCTGGAGAGCAGAGCGAGGGAGTCGTCGGTTTGGTCGGGCCAACCCTCGAGCGCTGCGGCGAGTCGCTTCGAAGCCGCGGCGAGCTCGTCTCCAGGCGGGATCGCTTCGAGGGACTGACGGAGGCCGGCCAGTGCCTTCCGCAATGCGTCCGGATCCAGAGCCGCGTCCTCCTTCAAGGGAGGCAGTGGGTCGAGGCGAGTGAGGACGGCGAGCTTCTCGTCCTGCTCGCTCGGAGAGAAGGAGCTGGCGGAGAACGTGAGCGAGACCTCGGGCTGCTCCTCGAGTCGCCGCGCGCGCCGCTCGACCTCGTCTCGGCTAGCGCTCAACGAATGCGCACGCACAGGTGTCGAGGATCGGTGCTCGGCGAGCTCGTCGAACGCGCGCACGGACTCGGCGGCCGGATCTCTCAGGTGATGCGGGTCGGGGTCGAACTCGGCCTGGAGGCAGAGCCAGATTGCGATGACTCCGATCAATGCCGCGAGTGAGCGCACGAGCACCCGGTGTCGCAAGATCGGCCCAGCGAGGCGTTGCTTCGTTTGCGAAGCCTTCAGCGTGCCGGGCGCACCGGCACCGACGACGCGGATGAGCGCCGGGAGCAGCGTCAGGTTGACGAGGAAGCTGATGAAGATGCCGCCGCTGGCGATGATGCCGAGCTCGGCAACCGCATCGAACGGCGTCGGCACGAACGCGAGGAATCCGAATGCGGTGGTGAGTGTCGCCAATAACAGCGAAAAGCCGATCTCGCGCACCGTCCGGCCCAGTGCCCCTTCGGTGCCGCTGGCGCGAAGCTCCTGGAATCGGGCGCAGAAGTGTATCGAGCCATCGATGCCGAGGCTGATGTAGAGGACGGCGAAGGCGATCGAGATGAGATTCAAATGGCCGACCGTGATTGCCGCGAACGCGGCTGTCCAGGCCAGCCCGATCAAGAGCGTTCCGATCGAGAGCACGATCAGTCGCCAAGAGCGGAAGGCCATTCTGAGCAGCACGAGCACGAGGACGAGCGACAGGATCGCCGATCGCTTCACGCCTGTCTCGGAGCTCACCAGCTCGTCATGGAGCAGCGCGACCTCACCGGTCAGGGAGACGTGCACGTCATCGCGACCGAGCGTGAGCTCACGGATCCAGCCCCGCACCCGCTCCAACGATCGCTCGGCAGGAAGGAGCGCGTCGAACTCGAGGCGCGGCTGGCACGTGATGACCCTCGGCTCGATCGGTCTCGCGTCTCCGAGGAGTCCCTCCCAACGCACCGGATCTCTCCTTCCGGCACGTGCACTCGCGAGGGATCGCTCGAGAGACCCGAGGAGACTCGCCAGGTCCCGGCGCGCTTCGGCTGGCGCGAGCGCGGCGAGTGCCAGCGACTGCCGGAGGAAGCCTGCCAGTCCCTGGGCCGATGGGTCCCTTGCCAGCGCCTCGAGCATGGGCCGGGCGTTCTCGATCTCCCTCGCGATCGACTCGATCTCATCGAGGTTGGAAAAGAGGATGCCGCTCCGTCGCAGGACCTCCTCGCCGAGAGGATCCACGACGGACGAGAAGCGCTCGTCATTCTCGAGGCGTCGCCGCAGCTCGCCGGCCACGTCGTCGATGGCCGCGTGCGAGGTACCGTCCACCACGATCAAGAGCGTCTGCTCGAGGCCCGGGAACTGACGTCGGAACGCTTCATGGTTCTTTCGGAAGGGGACGTCGGGCGAGAACATCTCGGCGGTGTCGGTGTCGACCTCGAGGTGTCCGGCCGTGTAGATGGCGGATCCCACCGTCAGTAAGAGCGCCACGGCGAGCAGGATCCAGACCGCCGCGCCGGGCCGTTCACGCCGCACCGGCGACATCACGAGCTCGGTCGTCGGGACGCGGTCATCGGCGTGGCTCATCGAGAACGGGTGCGAGGAATCTCGGCTCCGTTCGCCGGGCGATGCGCTCGAGCATCGCCTGCGCCCTGCGAAAGCTGCGGAAAACGCTGATGAGCGGGCCGAAGTCCTGCGGCTTCGTGACCAAGCTGCGCAGCACTCGCCCGGCGCGGATCTCGCCGTGCTCGTCAACCGCAGCGATCACCGAGTCGGGTAGAGGCGTCCAAGCCGCATCGGCGATGACGCGAACGACGACGCATGGCAGACCGTGCTCAGTGGCGAAGGCCGCGACGGCTGCCGACTCCATGTCGACGGCGGCTGCGCCGGACTTGCCGCGAAGGCGCTTCTTCTGATCGACCGTCGCTTGGACCTCGGACGCGTGAGCGAGCGGCTCTTGGCACGAGCGCTCGCCCGGCTCGAGGCAGCCCGCGATGCGCTCGCCCCAACTCTCGTCGAGTGGAATCTGCGTGTCGCCCGAGATGACGCGGCGTGGCAGGAGCAACGTGCCGGGCAGGAGGTCGCGATCGAGGGCGCCGGCCGTGCCGAAGCTGATGAGGGAAGTCGCACCGTTGCGAACCAGCTTGTCGGCGGCTTCGGTAGCGGCTCGCCATCCGACACCCGAGACGATGGCGATGCGCTCGCCCTGCTGGCGGACGTCCCCGCGTCGCCGCGGTGCCCAGGATCCGAGGCACTTCGCCTCGAGCCCGAGAGGCGTGACGATCCCGATCACGGCTCGCGCGTCACGTTGCGATACCGCGCCAGGGCCCAGAGCGGAAAGTACTTCCGGTAGCCGTGGTAGCGGAGGTAGAAGACGCGCGGGAAGCCCGGCGCGGTGTACCACTCGTCGTGCCAAAGTCCGTCGTCGCCCTGCGTCGCCATCAAATACTCAGCGGCCATTCGAACCGATGCGCGCTCACCGACGCCGGCCGCGATGAGTGCGAGCATCGCCCAGGCCGTTTGGAAGGACGTGCCGGGTCCTCGTCCGGCGAGCTCGGGATCCTCGTAACTGTCGTTCGACTCTCCGAAGCTGCCATCGACGTTCTGTCGCGCCTCGAGCCAGCGCACGGCCTGGGCGATCACTTCGTCATCGACGCGGTCGCGCACGTGCTCGAGGCCGGCAAGGACGGACCAGGTCCCGTAGACGTAGTTCGTGCCCCATCGGCCGAACCACGATCCGGTCTCCTCTTGCTCGGCGGCGAGGTAGCGCAGGGAGCGGTCGATCACCTCGTGCCACTCTTCGGAGTCGAGGATGCCGAAGAAGGTCAGGCAGCGCGCGGTGACATCGGCGGTCGGTGGGTCGAGCAGCGCTCCGTGATCGGCGAAGGGGATCTCGTTCAGGTAGTAACAGGTGTTGTCGATGTCGAAGGCCGCGAAGCCGCCGTTCTTCGATTGCATCCCGTGCAGCCAACGCGCCGCCCGATCGGCTGCTGCCAAGTCCTCAGGACGACCCGACTGCACCAAGGCCCAGCCGATCATCGCCGTGTCGTCGAGGTCCGGGTAATGGGGATTGGCGTACTCGAAGGCCCAGCCGCCGCCCGCCAAATCGGGCCGTTCCTCTCGCCAGTCGCCGGGCTCGTCGGTGAGCTGCTTGGGGAGGAGCCAGTCCAGGCCGCGGCGCACCGCCTCCCCGCTGTGTCCCCGATCGGCCTCCTGAATCGCGAGGCAACTGATCGCGGTATCCCAGATCGGCGACAGGCAAGGCTGGCAATAAGCGGTCTCGTCCTCGACGACCAGGAGCTTGTCGATCGCCCGGCGGGCGGTGAGGCAGGGCTCAGAGTCTGCATCGTGACCCAGCCAGAGCAGCATCTCGAGCGCGTTGACCATCGCCGGGAAGATCGCGCCGAGCCCGTCCTCGCCGTTGAGCCGCTCGATCGTCCAAGCCTCTGCCATGGCAATGGCCCGCGCGCGCATCCGCTTCGGGATCCAGCGCTCGAGGCGACGCCCGATGCGGTCCAGGACCAGGAACACCCGGCCCCAGAGCGAGTGGGCGTCGTCCTGATATCGCTCCCTGTCGGGCGGCGCGCCGAATAGCTCGGCGATGCCGATGCCAGTCGGATTCTTGGCCCGAGCGCGCAGGCTGCACAGCGTCACCAGCGGCACCATCACGGTGCGGGACCAATAGGATACTTTGCTCAAATGAAACGGGAACCACCGCGGGAAGAGCATGATCTCGACGGGCGTGAATGGGACCCCGCGCCACGGGATCTGACCGAAGAGCGCCATCGTGATGCGCGTGAAGACGTTCGCGCGCGCCGCGCCACCGCGCTGCAGGATGGCCTCTCGGGCCCTGATCATGTGGGGCGCCTCGGGGGAGTCACCGATCAGCTTGAGCGCCCAGTAGCTCTTGACCGAGCAGCTCAGGTCGAGCTTCCCCCCGAAGTAGAGCGGCCAGCCGCCGTGCTCGCCCTGGCGCGCGCGGAGGTAACGGCCGAGCTTGACTTCGAGCTCCGGGCTGCGCTCTCCGAGGTAGTGCAGCATCAGCACGTACTCGGCGGGGATCGTGCAGTCGGCCTCGAGCTCGAAGCACCAGTGACCGTCGTCCCGTTGCGCGCCGAGCAGGGCGGCCTTGGCGCGGTCGACGGCTTCGCCGAGGTCGGCGCGAACGTCGCTTCCCGAAGTGATGCTCATTCTGGGATCCGCAAGTCAGAGGCGCGAGACGGGGCGACGTCAGCCAATGGGACGCCTAGCCCGGCGAGTCGGAACAGCCATCGCTCGCACGACCGGCTCTCGCGCGTGAGCTTGGTCATCGCGATCATCGAGCGGACGGTCCGTCGCCGGATCTTCGCCTCGGCGGTCGAGCGGAAGCCGCGATTTCGGTCGATCTTGCGCAGCGTCAAGATCGCCAAGCCCACCGCCCAGAAGCAGAAGCGCCGGATGCCGATCTCCTGCTTCGGAATGGTCTGCACGTAGGCGAGCGCGTGTCGCAGATGGCCGTGCGCGACGGCGATGAGCTCGCCGAGTGCCCGCTTGAAGCCCGGCTTGGATGCGTCGCGGTCGAGCTCCGAGAGATCGATGCCGTGCGCGGCGAACAGGTCGCGTGGCAGCCAGCAGACTCCCTGGGCGAGGTCATCCCAGATGTCCTTGAGGATGTTCGTCATTTGAAGGGCTTGGCCGAACGAGACGGCCAGCTCGGCGAGCTCTTCTCGTCGCTCTCGAATCGCCGCGGAGTGCTCGCAGAACAGCTCGGTAAGGACCTCGCCCACGATGCCCGCCACGTGGTAGCAGTAGCTCTCGAGCTCGCGCAGGCTCGACAGTCCCGTCACGCCTCGATTGCAATGGAAGCGGTTCATTCCGACATTCATGACGTGAAGGCCATCGGCGACCGCGCGCCTCTGCTCCGGCGAGAAGCTCCGATGGACGCGGATGACTCGCTCGGTCTCCCGGATCAAGATCCGCTCGGCTGGGAGCGTCTCTTCGGACAGGAGCGGATACAGCTCGCCCGCGAAGTGCTCGGCCGAGATGCCGTCCTGAAGGACCGCGTCGAGCTCGGCATGGAAGCGACGCTTGTCGGTCCCACTCAGCGACGGCTCGTCCTCGACCGTATCGGCGATACGACAGAGCAGGTAGTAGTTCCGGACGACTCGGCGCAGGTCCTCGGGAAGCTGCGGGATCGTCAGTGCGAAGGTGCGAGAGACTCCCGGTAGTATCGACTCTTCGAAGCTCTCGTCGGCGTGTTCGTCCTCCGCCTCCTTTATCGGCAGCTCGACATTCTCCTCGAGAGCGAGCTCCTCGATCTTCTCTCGGGGTGGACCCAGGTCTTGGCTGTACCGCACTCGTACCTCTCGTTGAGAAGGCGGTCCGGAGGTCTCACAGGTTGGTCGTCACGTTGATCGGCCCGCAGCAAGTCGCCTGTCTTCGTAGGAGGCCTCGGCCCGGTTGGGCGAGTCGGCCACCACTCTACCCGCGGACCGGCGCGGTCGCACTCGGAAAGATGGGCAGGCCAGAGACTCTGCCGAGCGTGGGCGATCGATCGGGACCGCAAAGGCTTCGTGGTACATTCGGCCGGCTTCTACCGAGAGAATGCCGAGCCGAACCCACGATGTGGAGTGACCTCCCTTGATTCTGGCGATTCGAATCCCGCTCGTGCTGTGGAGCCTCGGCGCAGCGAGCTTCCCCCAAGACGATGCCCGCGAGCAGTTCGAGACTCACGTGCGACCCGTGCTGATCGAGCAGTGCTATCCGTGCCACAACAGCCACGGAAAGGCCGAGGGTGGCCTGACGCTCGACCATCGTGGTGGGGCTCGGAGCCCCTCGAGCTTCGGCACGGCCGTCGTGCCCGGGCGACCGGGCGAGAGCTTGCTGCTCTCGGTCGTCCGTCACGAGATCCCCGGTCTCGAGATGCCCGACGGCTCGCCCAAGCTGAGCGATGAGGTCATCGCCAATCTCGAAGCGTGGATCGAAGACGGCGCATTCGATCCGCGTGACGCGCCTCCCAGCGTCGAGGAGCTCGAAGCAGCGACGGGCTGGCCCGCGGTCCTCGAGAAGCGCAAGCAGTGGTGGTGCTTCCAGCCGATTCGGGACCCCGATCCGCCGCCTGCGACGGCGTGGTCGGATCACCCGATCGACCGGTTCGTGCAGGCGAAGCTATCGGCCGCAGGCCTCGAGCCGTCTGCGCTGGCGGACCCACGCGCCCTGCTGAGACGATCCAGCTTCGTCTTGACCGGCCTTCCGCCATCGCGCGATCAGATCGCACGCTTCCTCGAAGACGAGAATCCCGGCGCGTTCGATAGGCTCATCGATCGGCTGTTGGCCTCGCCGGAATACGGTGAGCGCTTCGCCCGCCATTGGATGGACGTCATCCGCTATGCCGAGTCCCACGGCTCGGAAGGCGATCCCGACATTCCCTATTCGTATCGCTATCGCGACTACTTGATCCGGGCTTTCGTGCGGGATGTGCCCTACGACCAGCTCGTCCGGGAGCACATTGCCGGCGATCTGCTCGAAGAGCCGCGGATCGACGAACAGCTCGGCATCGTCGAGTCGAAGTTGGGCACCGCGCACTGGCGAATGGTCTTTCATGGCTTCGCGCCGACCGACGCGCTCGAGGAGAAGGTCCGCTACACCGACGATCAGATCAATGTGTTCAGCAAGGCCTTCCTCGGTCTGACCGTCTCATGCGCCCGCTGTCACGATCACAAGTTCGACGCGATCAGCCAAAAGGACCATGCCGCGCTCTTCAGCATCCTCGGCTCCACGCGGCCGGCCATCCTGGACGTCTCCACGCCGGAGAGCCAAAGCCGCCATCAGCGCGAGCTCCGTGATCGCAAGCGCGCAATTCGGGAGGCAATGGCGGAAGTATGGTCGAGAGACGCGACCCTCGGCGATCGGTTGCGCCATATCGTGATGGACTTGCCGGCGGCTCAGCCGAGTCATGCGCTCTCGCTATTGGCCGAGGCGAAGGCTGCCGGGGACGGAGAGTCCTTTGCTGAGACGTGGCAGCGCATCGAGGCGATCTGGCGAGAGGAGCAAGGGGCGCTCGAAGAGGACCGCCGTCAGCCGGATGTCCGTCGATGGAAGGCGGTGAGTGACGCCGGCGAGTGGTTCGCGATGGGCAATGGCCTCGAGGGCGACGCATCGGGAGCGGGGGACTTCGCCATCGCCCCGGATGGCGAGCGCGTCCTGACGGGCATCTATCCGGCCAGCCGGATCACGCACGGGCTCTCGACGCGCCATCGTGGTGTGCTCGCCACACCGCGCGTGCAGCTCGAGGACGAGCTCGAGGTCTGGATGCGCATCGCCGGCGGCGGCCGTGCGAGCGCTCGGTTCGTGGTGCAGGGCTACCCGCGCATCGGGACGGTCTATCCCATGGAGGAGATCCGCGAGCCGCGCTGGTACTGGCACCGCTACGATCTCTCCTACTGGAAAGGCGACTCGATCCACCTCGAGCTGGCGACGGCGAAGGACGCGCCGGTCGAGGTGCGTGACGCCGATCGGTCGTGGTTCGCCGTGCGAGACGTGATCCTGAGGCCGCGCGGTTACCCGGCACCGCCGCCCGAAGATCGAGCGCACTGGGCGCCCGTGATGGGCGTTACGCTCTCGCCGCGCAGCTTCGAGGAGCTGGAGACGATCTGGGTCGAGCAGCTCGCCATCGCGATCGCCGCGTGGCGACGAGGAGAGGCGAGCGACGCGCAGGCACTCTGGCTGGACGCTCTGCAACGCGACGGCGTGCTGCCGGTGACGCTCTCGGAGATGCCGAGCGTCGCGCCGCTCATCGAGGAGTACCGCCACCTCGAGGCGCAGGTGCCCTTGCCGATCCGATCCCCCGGGCTGGCCGAGGGCGTCGGCGTCGACGCGCCGCTGTTCATTCGCGGCGATCATGAGAGGCCCGGTGATCCGGTCCCTCGGCGGTTCCTCGAAGCGATCGACGAGACGGCCTACGACACGCCGATCAGCGGCCGGCTCGAGCTCGCCGATGATCTGTTGCGAGAGGACAACCCGCTCACGGCTCGCGTGATCGTGAACCGGATCTGGCACTGGCTGTTCGGACAGGGGCTCGTTGCGACACCGGACAACTTCGGTCGCCTCGGGGAGCTGCCTTCCCATCCCGAGCTGCTCGATCACCTCGCGAGTCACTTCCGCCGGAACGGCTGGTCGATCCGCGGGCTGATTCGATACATCATGACTTCGAAGACGTGGCAGCAGGGGTCCGAGGCGAGTGAGCAGGCACGAGCCCTCGATCCCGAGAACGTCTGGCTGTCGCACGCGTCCGTGCGGCGGCTCGATGCCGAAGCGCTTCGCGACGCGCTGTTGGCCGTATCGGGCGAGCTCGACCCGAGGTGCTTTGGTCCGCCCGAGCCGGCCAATAGCCGCAGTCGGCGTCGCAGCATCTACCTCGCCGTGAAGCGCAACGCGCTCGATGAGCTGCTCCAGACGTTCGATGCACCAGTCCCGTTCTCGGCGACCGGTCGGCGGTCTCGAACGAATGTGCCGGCGCAATCCCTGACGCTGCTCAACGACCCGTTCATCCTCGAGTTGGCGGACCGCTTCGGCGCCCTGGCCGCGGGACGAATCGAGAAGGATCGCGATCGGCTCGTGACGATGTTCGAGACCGCGCTCGCTCGCCGTCCCGAATCCGGCGAGGTCGAGGCGCTCGCAGACTACCTCGCCGAGTGTCGAAGCGCGCTCGCCCGAGATGGCTTGCGACGCCGCGAAATCGATGAAGAGCTCACCGCGGCGAGCTTTGCGATCGAGAGCATCCTCGAGCCGGTGCGCGAGCGATTGCTCGAGGGGCGCCTGGCCGCTGGCGACCGCGCCGGGCCCTCCCCGATCGCTCGCTGGCCCTTCGACGGCGATTTGCGGGATACGATCGGTGACCTTCACGGTGCGGCCCGAGGGACCGCGCGTTTGGAGAAGGGTAGCCTCGTGCTCGACGGCCAGGGACATGTCGCGACGGCGCCGCTCGATCGCGAGCTGAGGGCGAAGACGCTCGAGGCGTGGGTGCAGCTCGACGGCCTCGATCAGCGAGGCGGCGGCGTGATGACCGTCCAGGACCTGGCGGGGAACGTCTTCGACGCGATCGCCTTTGGCGAGCGCGATGCCAGGCATTGGCTGGCAGGCTCGGACTTCTTCAAGCGTACGCAATTCTTGAAGGGGACCGAGGAGACTGCTGCTGCCGAGCGGCCCGTTCACATCGCGATCGTGTGGTCGGAGGACGGAACGGTGCAGGCGTATCGCGAGGGGCAGCCCTATGGCGTGTCCTACGGGAGCGGAGGTCCGGTGACGTTCGCCGCGCGCGGTAGCCAGGTGCTCTTCGGGCTGCGGCACGGTCAGCCCGGCGGCAACCGTCTGCTGCAGGGGCGCCTGTTCGAGGCTCGGCTCTACGATCGCGCACTCACCACTGAAGAGGTCGCGGAGTCGGCGCGATGCAGTGCCTTCGTTAGCGAAAGGGCAGTGCGCAAGGCTCTCACCGACGAAACACGGCAACACCTGATGGAGCTGGAATGGCGCCGTGAGGAGCTTGTCGCGGAACAGGCGGCCATGGGTGCGGCGCCTTCGGCGAGCGAGGCCTGGGCGCGAGTCGCGCACCTCCTCTTCAATCTCAAAGAGTTCTCGTACCTTCGCTAGGAGCCCACATGGAGCCTCGTCCGGTCACTCGGCGAGAGATGCTGAGACGCGCCTCGACCGGCTTCGGCTGGTTGGCTTTGGCATCGTTGATGTCGAAGCCCAGCTTTGCGGGGCTGGTACGCGACGGCCGCTTGACGGTCCCGCATCACGCGCCGCGCGCTCGTCATGTCATCTTCTGTTACATGTCGGGCGGTGTCTCGCACGTGGACTCCTTCGATCCGAAGCCCGAGCTCGAGCGTTGGGCCGGTCAGCCGATGCCGGTCACGATCGAGCGCACGCAGTTCAACCAGAACGGTGATGTGATGCCCTCGCCGTTTCGGTTTCGTCGCTGCGGCGAGAGCGGCTTGCCGGTCAGCTCGCTCTTCCCCGAGATCGGCGGGGTCGCCGACGAGCTGGCGGTGATTCGCTCGATGACGACATCGGTCAACGAGCACGCCCAGGGCAACTTCGTCATGCACACCGGCTTCCCGTTCCTCGGCTACCCGAGCGCCGGCGCGTGGACGACGTACGGGCTAGGCACCGAGAGCGAGGAGCTGCCGGGCTATGTCGTGCTTCAGAGCGGCGGCGCGATCCCGCCCCACGGCGGTGTCGGTCTGTACAGCAGCGCGTTCCTGCCGGCGCAGCATCAGGGATCGATCGTGCAGGCCGATCGAACGCCCGCAGTGCGCAACATCGCCCCGGGCTTTCGCGACGCGGATCAACGGCGAGAGCTATCGGCACTCGAGCGCTTGGACGCCCGCTTCTTGGAGGAGTGCGGTGATGCGCAGGTCGAAGCCGCGATCCGCAACTACGAGACGGCGTACCGCATGCAAGCGGCGGTGCCGTCGGTCTGTGACCTCTCGGGTGAGAGCGCCGCGACGCAGCGGCTGTACGGGCTGGACGTGGAGGATGCGACCACAGCGGCGTACGGGCGACAGTGCCTACTGGCGCGGCGCCTGGTCGAGCGGGGTGTCCGCTTCGTGGAGCTGAGCTGCCTGACGAAGAACATCGGTGCCGGCGGCGCGGCGAATCCTTGGGATCAGCACAGCGCGCTCGAGCG
Source organism: Planctomycetota bacterium (assembly GCA_040219065.1). Taxonomy (GTDB): domain Bacteria; phylum Planctomycetota; class OFTM77; order OFTM77; family OFTM77; genus OFTM77. The sequence continues at coordinate 19,506 of JAVJTD010000146.1, read as the reverse complement.
AGGTCACGGCGAGATGGCGCGGCAAGTGGATCAACCGATCGCCGGCCTGATCCGCGACCTGAAGGCGCGCGGTCTCCTCGATGAAACTTTGATCATTTGGGCAGGCGAGTTCGGCCGGACGCCGTTCTCACAGGGCAGCGACGGCCGGGACCACAATCCCTTCGGCTTCAGTATCTTCTTGGCGGGTGGCGGCGTGCGCGGTGGAACCGTCTACGGTGCCACCGATGAGCTCGGCTATCGCGTCGTCCAAGATCCGTGCAACGTCTACGACCTTTGGGCGACCGTCCTCCACCTGCTGGGCCTCGACCACGAGCGCCTGACCTACCGCTACGCCGGCCGCGACGTCCGCCTCACCGACGTCCACGGCAACGTCCTCTCTCCGATATTGAAGTGAACCGCAGAGGGCACCGATTGCACGGAGGGATCTGAACGGGGAGGACTCGCGGGACGAGTGAAGCTCCCGCTCGAAGAAGAGACCCGAGGAACACCGACAGGAAAGAACACCCCCCCGTGTCCTCCGTGTTCATCCCTCCGTGCTCCCCGTGTCCTCCGTGTTCATTCCTCCTCCGCCCCGTGTTACCGAGCCGGTGGCCCCACTTCGCGGACCGTCGCTCCGTGGCTTTCGCTGAGCACGAGGATGGCGAAGCGTTGGACGCCGTCCAGGTCGTCGGTGCTGAGCGAGGCGTAGTCGAAGCGGCCGCGGCGATCGGTGTAGCCGTCCTTGTAGAACTTCACCTCGCCGCTTCGGTCTCGGGCGTAGACCTTGACGTAAACCGTGCTCAGAGGGTCGCCGGATTCTTCGCCGAGGACGCGGAGCTGGCCGTAGGACTCGCTCATCTCGAGCGTCAACGAGTTGGCGTAGTAGGCGCGGGACTTGGTCTGTCCGCGGCCGGTGATCTCCACGAGCACGTTGCTGTTGTGGAGGTTGGCGGGCAGCGCCAGGTCGGAGTGTGACGCGTCGCCTGTGACGTTGACGCGATCGGCGCGATTCGGGCGGATGTAGGAGAACTCTCCGGAGAACTCCTGCACGAACGGATTGCGGCTGAAGAGCAGCTCGATGTCCATCAGGTAGTAAGCGACCTCGAGCTCATCGAGGTTCCGATGATCGATCGAGATCGTCTTCGCCTCGACCTCGAAGTCGAAGGTCGGTGCCGCATCGGCGAGCTGCGTCTGGGTCTGCCCGCGATCGCCCGGATCGATGACCAACGTTGCGTCACCGTCGATCTCTTTGAGCTGGGCGCCGACCGCCGAGAACGCATTCCGCCAGCGATCGACGGGATGATCCTCGTAGCGAGCGACGATGGCGCGCGCCTGCTGGAGGCCGGGTGTGTAGAGATCGAGGTAGGCGACGAAGTAGTCGTACTGCAGCTTGGTCGCGAGCGCATCGGCATCGACTCGCCCGAAGTGGGTGATCGCCTCCTCGATGCGATCTTGCAGCAGCAGGTAGTAGACGACGGCCATGCGGTCTTCGTCATCGAGCTGCGCCTGATGGCTCAAGATGTTCATCAGCTCGTGGTACTGATGATGGAAGCGATCGTTGAGGATCCGCCTCTGTCGACCGAGCTGGTGCGTTCTGGCGTTGATCAGGGGCCGGTAGTCGAGGTGCTGATAGGTCCGTCGCTGCACCGGACGAATGTGGAGCAGCGCCGAATCGAGGATCGGTCCACACTGTGCCACGAAGCCGTCGGCGTTCAGGAGATACTGCTCGGCGTCGCTCGGCACGTCGTGGAGAAGGCCGTAGGACCAGAGCGTGTGCTCGTAGACGTGACGCTCTTCGAGCTTGTCGATCGTCGCGCGGAAGAAGTCGCGGCTCCGCATGCGGAAGGCGATCTTCGTGAGGTCCAGGCGATACAGGTTCGCGCGGTCGAGGAAGGCGAGGACCTGTTCATTCGTGCCGTTCTGGGAGATCCAGTGCCAGGAGTCGCGGTCGATATCGGACAGCACCGAGACCACGTTGAAGGTGAACGGCTCGGCCGCTGCCAGCAGCTCGCCGCCGCTCGACGCGCGTGCCGGGTAATGCGCGAACTGGCCAGGCGCCGGGAAGTAGAAGAAGTAGTCGTAGGTCTCGGTGCGATAAGGCTGGAGCTCGAGGTCGACGCTTTGGGTGTAGAGGCCGTTGAGTACTGGGATCGCCCCTTCGGGCACCTGAACGAGGAGCTTCAGCTCGCGTCGTCTGGACGTCGGGTTCGTCACGACGATCTCGCCGCCGTAGACCGTGCCGGCGAGGACCTCGCCCTGGACGAGGTTGTCGATGCGCTCGCCATCGACCTCGCGGTAGCGCTCGCCGCGGCGATAGAAGCCTTCGCGGATCAGGATGGCCGACGGCTGGTCGGGCACCCGGACGGGCTCGATCTCCTCGTGGAAGACGATCAGCGGCGTCGCGGCGGTCAAGGTCATCGTTCGCTGCTCGAATCGGCTCTCGTGCTTTCCGGCGGCGAACGGCACATCGAGTAGGGCGAGCGCGATCATCATCTCGGTGAAGTTGGAGCTCGCCGTGGGGAAGCTCGTCGAGAAGAACGGCTGCGACCAGTCATGCTGGGCGAAGTCCTTCCAGAACGGGTTGACCGGCACGTGATCGGCCGTCGCCTCGGCCAAGGGCAAATGCCAGTAGTTGTTCTCCGCCCACTCCTGGGTGACATCGGGCGCGCGGTAGAGCTGCTGCTGACGACCTCGGCGGTCGAGGCCACGATCGAAGAATGCGTCGTCCTTGTCCTTGTTGGCCGCGAGCTCCTCCAGCTCTTCGGCGGGCTCGGCCTCTTCCAGCCGGCGAGCTTCCGCTTCGTTGGCCGGCTTGCTTTCGGGACGAGCCGGAGCCTGGGCCGCACCGGGCGCATTGGCCTTCTCGTCGCCGAGCGTGCGCTTCAGAGCATCTTGAAGTCCTTCGAGATTCTTGGAGCGCCGACCGAGGTGGTATCCGGTGTCACCCGTGACCACGCCGGCCTGGATCGCGGAGGAGAAGAGGAATGCGGCCGCGTCGAGGTCTGTCGGCAGGATCGCGACGCGATCGGCGATCTCGCGCGCCGTGGCGGCCTTTCGGCCGGGCAGGCGCTGCGAGAGCAGGATGCGCTCGAAGGTGTTGAGCTGCGAGTAGGGCCAGGGAGCGACGTATCCCGACAGGTCGGCTTCGATGAGCCAATCGTCGAGGAAGGTCTTGTCCTTCTTGTTCAGGAGGTAGGGTCGGATGACCGCCTCGAAGAACTCGGGATCCTTCTTGAAGAGGAAGAAGCTCAGCTCGTGGCAGGCGTGCTCGGAGTATTGGGAGCGCTTCTCCTCGGCGGAGAGGGCGGGCCAATCGAGGACGAAGGAGAACTTCTGCAGAGACTCGTTCTGGGTCAGACCGACGTAGAAGCCGTAGATGTCGGCCAGTGTGTCGAAGGTCTGGAGCTGGGAGTTCGAGATGTCGCCGAGCACGAACTCCTCGGCCTCCCGAACGACGCTGATCTTCTTCTGCTGGGCGAAAGGCTGACTCGGATCGAGGGCGCTCTCCAGGCGCAGATCGCGCGTCTCGAGTGGCTGCTCCTTCAGAGTGACGCGGCGATAAGCCGTGCCGAGCGGCTCGACGGCGACCACGTGGATCGACTGATGCGAGCCGAGCTCCTCGCGCGGGATACGGACCAGGCCATTTTCGTCCGGTTGGAGATTGAGGAGCAGGCTGGCGCCGTTCGCCAGGAAGTCGAGGCCGATCGCGTCGTCAGTCGCCTGCGAGCTCGGAGCTCCCGCTTTGCGACTGCGGCCCCCACGTCGACCGCCCGCGCCGCCGCCGGCACCGAACCTCCCGCCCTGCTGCGCTTGCTGATCGGCTGTCTCGGTCGTTCGCACCGCCCAAGGATTGAGGAGCAGGCTCGGGCGCTGGAGCATGTTGCCCGGGTACTTCTTCGCGTACTTGCGGTCGATGATGTACTGGTACTCGTCACCGATCTCACGGCCTTCGATGTAGGTCGCGCGTGCGAGAGTGCGATACACCGCGTTGGGCTCGATGGCGCCCAGCCTCAGGTCGGTGTCGTGCCGGTAGTCTGGATGGAAGCGATCGGCGAAGACGTGGACGCGGGCGAACTTCGAAGAGTTGGCCAGGCTCACCAGGAGCTCCTCGGCGCCCTCTTCGATCGAGACGATCTGCAGAGGGTCCTGCTCGCGGAGCTCGAGCTGGCGGTATCGCCCGAGCACGTAGCCGTCTCGGAGCACGCCGGAGCCGATCCGGACCATGATCGAGCGGTCCTGCTCCTCGAGCTTGAGTGAGTAGTCACCCGCCGGCAGCTCGTTCAGTCGAAGGAAGCCCCCTTCGATGGTCACCGCGCCGCGATGATCGCTGTAGAAGGTATCCCCCAGCACCTCGAGCAACGAGACGACGCTCCGAGTGGTCTGCTTGGCCGAGCCCATGTACGGCACCGCGATCGTGCCGCCCTCGAAGCCGTGCAACGTGTCGGGATAGGTATGCGTGTCGTCCAGCAGTTGCCACTGGCGTTGCACTTCGCTGGTCTGAGCACGGACCCAGTCGATACCGAACAAAGAGCCGAGCTCGATGCGTCCGCGCTCGTCGCTTTGGAGCGTGACGTCGATCTGACGCGTGAAGTCCTGGTGCTTCAGCGTCAGGTGGACCGGACGCCGCGCGCGCGCCTCGCCGTTGCGACCGAGCGCGTCGAGCACGTAGCCCGAGTCGGTCGCGGAGAGGTAGAGACCCTCGACCTTCTCGGTCTGCTCGCCGCCGTTCAAGGAGAACGACCGGACGACCGACAGGTCCTGCTTCTCTCCTTGGATCGGCTGGACGCGTGCCTTCAAAGTGAAGGTGAGCTCGGCCAGGCGCGGAGGAACCTGGAGCTCGTGCACGGACTCCTTGTCCTCGAAGAGCTCGAAGTCGGTCACCTCGGTGCTCGAGGGAATACCATCGAGGCTGGTCGAGCGGATCTCGAGGCGCACGTCCCCGAGCACAGCCAGCGAGATCGGCATCCCGGCCAGATACAGCCGCGGTCGAACGATGACCCGCGCCCGCTCGCCCGAGAGCAGCGCCTCCCGATCGACGTGGATGCCAGCGTCGAGGTCGTACGATTCGCCATGATGCTCGAACGTCTCCAGGACCGAAAAGCTTCCGCGCGTCACGACGACCTTCTTGCCAGCGTTCGGCTGGCTGGTGAACGGCACGACCAGCCGGCCGTCCTCATCGGGCCCGTACTCGCGTCCGTCGATCCAGAGCACCGCGTCCTTCACGATGCGGCGATCGCCGTCGTAGACCGTGAGCTCCTGGCCGGCGAGGGTGATCTCGGTGACGAAGCTGAGGTCGCCCTTTCGGATCAGAGCGCGGCTGCTCTGCCCGTTACCGATGAAGTCGATCACGTACACGCCGGGTGCGTCGAGGTCCGGGAAGTCGAAGTGACGCTCGAAGCGTCGGAGCGGCATGTCCTCGTAAGTGAAGGTCTGCTCCTGATTGGGCACCAGGCCGTCGAGGTTGATGTCGGTGTCGAGCGGACGCCCTTGGGAGCGATAGAAGTTCGTCGTGTTGATCTCGAAGATCTTCACGATCAACGTCTCGACGTTCTTGATGCGGAGGTCGAGCCCGACCGGCGAATCGGCTTCGAACCACACGGGGTTGGTGGGCTCGAAGAGGATGTCGACGCGCTCCTTGAGCGCTTGGAACTTGGCCGGCGGCAGGAGTGCTGCCCAACGCTCGGGGTCGCCTTGACCGCTGAGGATCTTCACCTCGGCGAAGACGTGATCGAGATACGTGTTGTCGATGAACGGTTGGTAAGGGGCCGTCGAGCTCTCGTCCTCGAGGAAGTGCTCCAAGTAGCTGCGAACGAGGGCCTCGTCATTCAGGACACGCTCGAGCGTCGTCGAGGCGCGGTAGTCGGCACCGAGGTCCGCGATGGCGCCTCGTCGCGCTTCCCGCTCGAGGAGCCGCGGCTCGATGTATCCGACTCGGCGTGGCAGGGCGAGGTAGGTGAGGAAGTGCTCCTTGTCCCAGATACCCTGCGAGCGCTCTACCTCGAGGAGGCGGTAGAGGATGTGGACCTTGAGCGAGTTGAACGCCGGTGAGAGGCGGCTGACGAAGGTCCAATATCGGGTGAGGAACTGCCGGGACGCTGCTGGGTCCCTTTGCCAATCGATGGCGGGACTGGGACGGAGCTTGCTCAGGTAGATCTGCACGAAGGCGTTCTGCTCGAGCAGGCCCGGGAGGAGCGTCAGGCACTCGTCGAGCTGGCTGAGGAGCAGCTTCTCGTGGATCGGCAGCGAGCCGAAGCCTTGGCTTCCGCGCTCTTGCAGATCGGAGACGACGAGGCGCGCCAGGCCCGGATGATCCGGTCTCTCGAGACGCTGCAAGAGATCTCGCCGCTGCGCGGCCGTGAGCTGCGCGGTGGTCAGGCTGCCCAGAGCGCGAGTCTCGAAGCCCGACAGGTTGCCGCGCTGCGATAGCGCCTGTTGACGGAGCTGCTGCCGATCGATGAGCTCGGGATCGAGTCGGCTGGGCAGCCGAGAGTCCTCGGTGCTGGTCTCGCGCTGGTGATTGAATTGCAGGCCGAGCTCGCGGCGCAGGTACTGGAGCGTCTCGGCCTTGCCGTCCGTGTAGGTCATCAGCGCCTGGCGGTGCCGGATCTCCCGGTACCGCGCGTCCTCGCCGTGGCGCTCTCGCCAGGCATCGAGCAGCGCCGGGACCTGGTCGAACTGCCGGGTGTTCTGGAGGTGGAGGCAATGGAAGTAGTAGTAGTCCTCCGTCCCCGGAATGAGCTGGCGAAGGGCCGCATCGCGATCGGCCGCGAGGGCGAAGTCCTCGACGAATCCGATCTCGTCGTCGCGCGGCGCGGAAGTAGTGAGGAGCAGTAAGCAGATCCCGGCAATGGCGTTCATGGTCGATCCACCTTCACGGTCGTGTTGGAGGGAGGGCGTCGGTCCCGAGACATCGAAGGGGTTGAGACGCAGGGAAGGGCCCCGAGTTCACGAGGAGCGTCCAGGCGAATCCGCTGCAGGCTCGACAGAAGCACAGCCGCGGAGCGTGAGCAAGGGGCGTTGCCGGAGTGGCCTTCCATCGAGGCTTCGAGCCGGAGCGCTCGGTTTCGCCTTGGGGATCGGGTTGCTAGAATCGATCGCCCAAGAAACGAATCCTCGACAATCTGTCTACCGCACTCGAAGGCGAGGCCGATCGTGACGCTCTCCATCGCGCCGGCCCGGCTCCTGGCTGCCATGCGTTGGCCAGGACTCGGCGTTCTGTCCGTGCTCCTCGTGTCCTGCTCCCGAGGAGGAAGTGGCACCTTCGTTCCGGGGGAAGCTGGCACGACGAGCTTCCAGATCGTCGCGACGAATCCTGCCGATGGATCCGAAGACGTCGACTCCGTCGAGCCGATCGACATCGTGTTCAGCGAGGCGGTCGATCTGCGGACCGTGAACGAGGAGACGATCCTCGTGGCCGACGAGGAAGGACCGATCGGTGGCAAGCTGGCGGCGAGCGGACCGCGGGTGCGCTTCACGGCTTCGGAGCCTTTGCGAGGGTTTGCGCGTGTCGAGGTGACGCTCAGGCCCGGGATCCGCAGCGCCTCGGGTCATGCCTTGGGCGCCGAGCAGAGGATCCGCTTCCAGGCGATCGGCTTCGGGCCCTTCGAGGTCGAGAGCGTGACTCCCCGAAACGGCACGCGGCAGGTCCCGGTCGATTCGACGGTGCAGGTGCGCTTCAATCGGGCGCTCGATGGGTCGAGCGTCGACGAGAGCAGCCTGTCGGTGAGTGGACCGCTCGGGCCGGTCAGCGGCCGGCTGCTCGTGCGCGGGCAGACGCTCGAGCTCGAGCCGGATCGTGACCTCGATCTCGAGGCGACGTACGAGGTCCACCTCGCAGAGGGCTTGGCCGCGGTCGATGGCAAGACGCTGCAGGAGCCGATCGACTGGAGCTTCGTGACCGTGCGAAGGACCCTGGAGGAGCCGAAGGTCATGCCTCCACCCGATGCCGTGGACATCGAGCTCGGCACAGAGGTGCTGGCGGAGTTCGAGGTCGACCTGGACCCGGCCACGGTCCATGAAGATTCCTTCATCCTGCTCGATCCGCGCGGGGGCCGAGTCCCCGCGGTGGTCACGTATGAAGAGCGCGTGGCGCGCCTCGTGCCGACGGATCCTCTGCTCAATCGCGGCCTGTACACCGCCAAGCTGACGACGGCCATTCAAGGTGCCGAGTTCGGACAGTCCTTGCCCGAGGACGTGAGCTGGCAGTTCGTGACGATCGACTACGACAGCTTCCACTTCAACTTCCAGAGTCCCGGCGTGCCCGTTCCCGCCGGCGACTTCGTCGACTTCGGCGAGGGCTTCGGGTTGCGCGAGGGCGCCGATCAGGGCAACGGTCTGGTCTACGGCTGGGTGAAGGCCGGAACGTCGGATCCCGTCGACAAGACGCTCGACGGAATCGATCGGGACATCAACTTGGAGGATCAGCGTCTCGACACGCTGATGCAGATGCAGCTCGGCGGTGCCGCGGCTTGGGAGATGGAGGTCGAGAACGGATTCTACGAAGTCACCGTCTGCCTCGGAGACGCCGCCGATGCCGTCGACAGCATCCACCGCATCTCGATCGAGGGCATGGTCCCGATTCCCAAGTTCCAGCCTCCTCCCGAAGAGGACAATCATGCCGTCGCGACGCTGACGGTGTGGGTGCAGGACGGCCGCTTGACCGTCGATCCGCGCGGGGGCATTCGGACCAAGATCAACTACCTCGACATCGTGCCAGCGCCGTTCACGCTCAACGTGAACTTCCAGGACAGCGCCGGGGAGGTGCCGCTCGGATACCTGAAGGACTACGGCGAGCCATTCGGGCTACGCACCAAGGACGACCAGGGCAAAGGGCTGCAGTACGGCTGGGTGATCAGCGGAACGCGAACGCCCTACGACCGCACCGCCGATGGCCGCGATCGCAACCAGAACCTCGACGATCAAAGGCTCGACACGCTGATGCACATGCAGAAGGCCTCGGATGCCTCCTTCGAGATCGCTCTGCCACCGGACATCTACGTCGTGACCGTCGTCGTCGGAGACTCCGAGGGCCACACCGACAGCTTCCATCGCATCGTGGTCGAGAAGACCGTCGCCATCGAAGGCTTCACGCCCAACCCGCCGGACGAGCAGCACCTGGCCGGCACGGTCACCGTCGACCTCATCGACGGATTCTTGACCATCGCGCCCACCGCCGGCTCCAACACGAAGATCGACTACGTCGAGATCCGTAAGGAATGAGCCGACGGTCTACTGCTTCAGCTCGAGCATGGCTTTGCCGAACGCGCGACCGATCTCGCTGAACGTGATCGCGCTGCCGAGATAGTGGTAGGGAAAGTCCGAGCCGACCTTGTTCCATTCGTCGACGTGGTTCCGCCAGCCATCGATGAGCGCCGCAGCCGCCGGGTCCCAATACACGTCCGTGGCGACGGATCGGACGGTGCCCTTCAGATCCTCGTGCTCGGCGACGGCCGCTTGAGCCGCTTTGATCTTGGCCATGGCACCCTCGGCCGGCTCGAAGCCGTTCTGCCCCATCTGCCCGATCACCACCGGTAGGTCGGGAGCACCCAGGTCCTTGCGCACGTCGTGGATCAAGGCGGCCAAATGACTCTCGTATCCGGACACGAAGTCCTCGTCGGACATGTCGTTCCACCCTTGGAACCAGACGAAGCCCTCGATCACGGGCTGGCGTCCCTTCAGCTCGGGAAAGCGTTGATCCAGCTCGGCGAGGTTGGTGCGGATGTTCTCGATCATCAGCCGGTAGAAGTGGCCGTAGCTCTCTTGAACATCCTCGAGGCGCACGAGCGGGCGCTGACGCTTCGCGTTCTCCTCGTTGGTCTTGGCGAGGATCGCGGCCAGGGCTTCCTTGTCGGGCAACCCCGCGCTCGGGGGCCGGAAGTCGCGGCCGAGGCTCTTGCCGCCCCAGGCCGTCTTGATGATCAAGACCGGCTCGTCGTAATGGTCGCCCACGACGCTCCCGAACTCGAGCTCGGGACCGATGCAGTTCGGTGATCCGAACCCGACCTTCAGCTTCCCTCGCCGATCCAAGAAGCTGATGAAGACATCGTCCCGCTCCACCCACTCGCCGTCCTCATGCAAGTGCGCGAAGCGCGCTTTCGTTGCTTCGGAGCGGATCTGATGCTCGAGCAAGGAAAGCTTCGCCTTGCCTTCCATGTTCGACTGACCCGCCAAGACGAACACGTGCACCACGTTCTCGTCGGAGGCCGTCGCCAAGGTCGTCAGAGAGAGCAGGGCCAGCCCGATACCGAAGATCCCACGTCGCGCCATCGCATGCACCTCGCGTGTCCAGCTTCCCGATTCGCCGGCCGCAAGGTCACCCATCATTCCCGCGAATGCAAGCGCGACGGAGAGGCTCAGAAGCGATCGCCGGTGGGCCGGATCATGCGCCACAGGAGCCAGCCGCCAAAGCTCAGCCCCGCCAGCATCGTCACGATCGCCAGGCCGCGGACACCGGCTGCGAGCGTCGTGTCGAGGTGCAGCAGGCCCATCTTCTGGAGCAGCGTGTTCCAGTCGTGCAAGGGATGAGCCGTGAACGGCGAGACCAGCGGCAGCGACATAGAGCGGGCGTCGCCGATGTAGACCGCTACGTCGAAGAAGTTGGTCGAGAGCCAACAGAGCGCGCAAGCGATGCCGAAGTAATCCGGCTGTCGGTAGAACATGAAGACGCTGAGGACGGGCAATAGGCATTGCAGGATCGAGCCGCCTGCGATGGCGAGGAACTGACCGAACGGGCCGAACACCACATGCCCCAGCTCATGGATTCCGAGGTTGAGCGGCTTCAGGATGCTCTGATACGACGGATCGCCCAGGTGCTGGATCAAGACCCAGCCGAAGTAGGCGAGCAATGGGGCGCGCACCCAGGCGCTGCGGCCGATCGCCCAATCCTCGGCGTCGTCGATCTGGCGCCGGAGCCAGCTCTCCGAGACATTCCGAGTCGGTCGGAATGGCGCCGAGTCTTCCGCCCGGTCGGCGAGGATCGCGCAGGATTCGCAGATTTCGCGAGCGGTGAGGGCAACGGTGTCGACGCTCTCGAGACAGCGCGGGCATAGGGTCCTCGAAGACACGGGGGCAGACATCGGCAGCTCGCAGACGCGATGGATCGAACGAAGCGGTTCAATACTCCTGAACCTCTGTTCGGCCATCGATCGCCGCAGCTTTTGCTCAACGCGATGGCTTCCGCTCTCAGTCCGATCCGGCCACCTCGGCCGGATCGAGCGCTCGAAGCCGCTTGTCGATCAGGAACGGTCCCAGCGGCACCAGAGCTGCCCCGAACACCAGACATACCCGCGCAAACGGCCACTGATGCACTCGCCAGACCTGCAGCAGCGCCAGTCCAAAGAGCACGAACAGAACCCCGTGCGCCCAGCCGACGACGAGCACGGCTTCGGGAAGACCGGCGGCGTATTTGAGCGGCATGGCGATCCCGAGCAGGAGGAGGAAGGAGACGGCTTCGATCATGCCGATCAAGCGCAACCGACTGATGGGAGTGTTCAGCATGGCAGTTCCTGAGAGCGCGGTGTCGTGATTCTCCTGGGCGGAGTCTACCGCCCGAGCGGCCGATCCCCAACGGATGCCCGAAGGGCCGGATCCTTGACCAGAGCCCGAACGACCGATTCGAAGCGAGGTCGTTCCTGACCGGAAGCATGCTGTATTCGGACCGCCAGCTTCAGCCGGTCTCCGTGTCCTCCATTCGAGCGCCTTGGAAAGGACCGGGACCTCAGGTCCGAAACTCCGTGGCTCGATGCTGCCGGGGGCGATCGGACCACTCCGGCCCAAGCTCGCTCGTGCCAGCTTCCATTGACGAATTCGGTAACCGGCTCGCGCGACTTGGGCACTCCAATGCACTCGGGCCCAGTTTCATCAAGTTTCTGCTCCGGCGCTGCGCCAGGGGGTTCGCTGATCTGAGACTAGAGCCCGCACGGGTCCCTGACACGGAGCCGCTGCCGTTGGAACGGCGAGGTTCACGGCGAGGATCTCTTCCGTCTGGCGATGAGTAAGGGACGAGCGGACGCGCCCGTCGGTCAGGGCGTCGGAACGTTCCCACGCCATCGCTGCGGGATCCGATCCCGTCGTCCCTCACGAGGCCCCACTGAATCGGTCAAGAGCTTTGTGCGCGAGCGTGTTCCCAACCCCGCGACAGGGACCTGTTCGGGCTCCGATCGTTTCTCGCCTGTATGCTCCGGGCGTCGCCCGGGAGCGCTGCTGATCGGAAACTAGATCCCGCGCGACCCAAACCAGAGCCCGCGCGACCGAAACGGGAAGCGGTCACCGAGCTAAGAGCCGCTTCCTCGACGGTGCCACCGATCGAACGGAAAGGTGCCGAGCAAGGGGCCACTCGGAGTGCGCTGTCTCAATGCACCCCGGCCCAAGCTCGCTCCTGGTTGCCCTCACCAAGAGACTCGGCCGTAGGCTCGCTCGACTTGGGCACTCGAGCGGACTCCGGAGCTTCAACGCTCCCGCCGAGCGAGCACCAGCGTCTCCACGTGCCGGGTTTGCGGGAACAGGTCGTAGGGCCAGGCGCCTTCGATCTCGAATCCGTGAGGCTGCAGAGCCGCGAAGTCTCGGCCCAGGGCGGCCGGTGAGCACGACACGTAGGCAATGCGCTCGGGAGAGAGCTTGGCGAGCAGCGCGATCGCGCCAGATTCGAGGCCTCGCCGAGGTGGGTTGACCACCACCGAGCGAGCCGGGCCACCCAGTCGCTCACAGAGCATCGCGGCCGATGTCTCGCCGACCGGAGCCGCGAGGAAAGTCGCGCGGTCGGCCAGTCCGTTGCGATCGGCATTGCGCCGCGCCGCGGCGATCGCTCGCTCGGAGCGCTCCACGCCGAGGACGTGTGCCCCGCGGGACGCCAGCCCGAGCGCATGGGGGCCGACGCCGCAGTAGAGATCCAAGGCGAGCTCGCCGTCTCTCGGATCGAGAAGGTCGACGAGGTGCCGGGCGAGGTGCTCGGCGAGCGGCACGTTGATCTGGAAGAAGTCCTCGGGACCGAGGGAGAAGCGGAGCTCCCCGAGCTGCTCTTCGAGGACCGGCTCTCCGTGCAGGTGGCGATGCGGAGACGACAGCACGCGGTGACTCGCGTCATCGATCTCGCATGCGAAGATCCCGCTCGGTGCTTGGCCGAGCGTCTCGGCGAGGTGCCGAGCGGCCTCCATGGCGGACGCGATGGTGCCGCGCCGCATCGTGAACGTGACTTGTAGGGCGCCGGTTCGACTCCGCCTCACGACGAGGAACCGAAGTGATCGTCCCAGCGGGGTCGTGGCGGCGACGTCGCGAACGTGGCGGGCCACCCGACCCTGGTCGGGATGATGGACGGAGCAGCCGATCGTGTCCACGAGGTCATGGCTGCTGCGCACGTAGCCGCCGAGCTGCCGCGTCAGAGGGTCCCAGGCGAAGATCGCGCGAGACCGGTACCCGAGGTCCAGGTCCCCGATGCAGACAGGCGCCACTCGCCGCTCGGCGTCTTCGAGAAGGCTCGAGAGCGCACGAACGACCGCGCGACGCTTTTCCGCGGCCTGGGCCAGTGGATCGAGATGGATCCAATCGCAGCTCCGGCACTGGAGCCAGATGGGGCAAGGAGGGAATTGACGCCGCGCTCCGGTGGGCCGCTCGGCGTGCTCGAAGACGGCAGCGACCTCGTGATGTCCTGCGCCGAGCACTCGAAAGCGCGCGTGCTCTCCAGGGATCCCGCCGAAGGCTCGGAGCCGCCGGTTGCCAGGTACGTCCACCTCCGCTTCCCCCGATTCGCCGAAGCACTCGGGAGTCGCGTCGAGGTGGGTCGGGACGACGCCAAGTGATGATCGTTTCACGGTAGCTTCAAAGGAAGTCGAGGGACGATCGAGGACCTGACAAAGACGAGCGGCCGAGCCCGATGGGCCCGGCCGCTCGATAGGATACCTTCGAGGTCGCGGATCAAGGCACGTCGGCCTGCGTCCGATTCGAGAAGGAGAACTGACCGCCGTCATTGACGATCGCCTGGAGGTAGACCGTCTGTCCCGACAATCCTGGAATGTTCGGGACGGTGACCGTCGTCGTGGACAAGCCCGAGGCGGGAATCGTGCCCGAGGACACCGGGAACAGGATGCTGGGATCGATGCCCCAGTTCCCGATGCCCGGGAAGTCGATGCTGGCCGGGATCAACCCGACGTAGACGGTGAAGGTCGAGGCCGACTCACCGGCGAGGTGCACGTCGACGGTCTGCCCGAGGCCGGCCGTCCCGAAGGTGCCGAGCAATGCGCCGCCGGTGATCGCCGAGACCTCGAGGTCGTCGATGGCCGCTTCGTACAAAGAGTTGTTCGGCGAGTCCGAGGCGATGAAGCGGAGCTGCATCTGGGTGGTCGGTGCCACGAAGTCGCTGACCCGATGCTCGACCTGCCGCCAGGTGTTGTCGGTGCTGGTGACGGTCTCGAGATTCGTCCACGAGCCACCGCCGTTGTTGGAGATGTCGATGCGGAAGTTGTCGTCGGCGGTCGTGAAGTCGGCGAACCAGCGCCAGTAGCTGATCGTCGGGTTGGAGACGCCGCTCAGATCGAAGATCGGCGAGCGCAGCGTCGTCGGTCCACCGTCGACGTCATCGTCACCCGCGCCCGAGCTGGAGGAGTTGCCGGTCACGAAGGCGGCCACATTGCCGGCGCCCGGCGTATGGTCGTTCTCGGTCTGGACCTGCTGTCCACTCGAGGTGGTGCCGTTGGGATTGCCGCGCGTCCAGATGCCCGTCGAGGCATTGTCGCCCGGCGCGCCGATGATCCAGCCGCGATCGGCTTCGAGGTCCTCGACGATGAAGCGGCGCACGCTGCCGATGTCGATCGGGATCGTCTGCGAGAACGTCGTCCCGTCGTAGTCGAGGTCGAGCGTGAGGTCGACGGTCGTGCCGATCGTGGCGCTCGGCGAGATCGAGAAGGCGATGCTGCCGGGCGAGTTGGTCGCCGAGCCGCGCGCGCCGATGAAGCCGAGCGAGTCGTTGCCCGACGTGACGATCACGTCGCTGCTCGGGCTCTGCAAGCTCAGCGTGACGCCCGTCCCCGTCGTCGCCTGACCCACGTTGAAGGCAGTCAACGAGATCTGGAACGCTTCGCCGGGCTCGTAGTCCCCATCGCCGTCGCCGCTGGTCTGCGTGAGGCTCTGGTTGGTGATCTCGAGCCAGTCGCCGCCGATGCGCACGAGCTCGATGTGCGCGGGCAACGTCTCTTGCGCGATCGGGATGATGCGGGACGTCGGTGGCCAGAACCCGTCGAAGCTGTAGCCCAGCTCCATCGTGAACGAGGCGAGGATCGAGCGGTCGCCGTACGAGTAGTCGAAGGTCGTTCCGTTGGCCTCGTAGAGGACCTCCCACGACGTGCCCACCGCGTAGCCCAAGGAGCCGTTCATGCGGTTGCCGTACTCGTTCAGGAGGTTGTCGTCGCTGGTGTAGATCGACTCGTAGCCCCACGGGTAGAGCATGTAGGCGCCGTAGGTGTGGTTGCTCATGTGTGCGGAGAAGCTCCGCGAGAGGACCAGGTCGCGGATGTGCTGTGTCTCGGGCTCGGAGAAGGCGCCGGTCCCGCGGTAGGTCTCACTGCCCGAGCTGCCGCTCGAGCCATTGTTGTCGTAGCCCCACTGGTACGAGTAGTTCCGGTTGAGGTCGACGCCGAAGCTGCCGCCGCCGTTGTTACGACGGTTCTTGCGCCACAACCCGCCCCCGTTGGGATTCGTCTGCTCGTTGTACACGTAGCCGTCGGGATTGACGATCGGCACGAAGTACATCTCGCGGTTGTCGACCAGGAACGTGACCTCGGGGTCGAGGCCGTAGTTTTCGAGCAGATGCCACATGAAGTAGAGCTGAGCCATCATGCTCTCGGGCTCTCGGGCGTGATGCATCGCGTCGAGGAGCACCTCGGGCTCGGCCTCGTCGGTCCCCGGGTTGTCGGAGATCTTCACGGCCCAGATCGTGCGGCCCTGGAGCGAGTTGCCGATGCTGAACTTCGCGGTGATCAAGCTCGGATAGAGCGACTGCATGCGGTCGAGCTCGGCGACCATCTCGCTGTAGGTGTAGTACCCGCTCATGCTGCCGTTGGCGAAGTCGCCCGGAGCGGACTGGGCCGGGGGCGTGAGGCGGGACTTGTAGAAGGCGACGAGGTCCTCGATCTCGACGTGAAAGGGCACGCCGGCTTGCCTGAGGCGAGCGATGTCGAGGTCGTCGGCGACGAGTCGAATCGAGCCGCCCTCTTCGAGCTTGTCGATGAGAACGATGTCTTGATCCAACATCTGGAGCTGTTGAATCGTCAGGGGATCGGTGCCAGGCACGACCACGCGTCGGTAGGGACCGTCGTTCGCGAGAACGAGCGCTCCCAAGCCGAGCGAGATGGCGAGCCCCTTGAGAACATGACTGAGCATGCGTGGACCTCCTCCGGGATTGCATCTGGAGATCGGGCGAGTAGCAGACGATGGTACCGATCTCGTTCCCGAAGATACGAGAAGGCGGCCGATTCGGCACCGAGAGAACCCGGATTCTGCGAGGTTCTCTCGGATTCGCGCGGAGAGCGCGTGCTCTCAGACGCGATCTCAGAAGGGCTTCGGCCAGTGATAGGGCAGCTCGACCCAATCGCCCGCGCGCAGACGCGGCAGCAGATGGAAGCAGTCGAGGAGGATGTTCCGCTGGAGCATCCGGTCCGTCGGAGCGCCAAAGGGGCAAGTCGCCGGGAAGTCGAGGTAGTAGCCGCGCGTGACGGAGACGCTCAGCGCTTCGCGCGGGGCGACGCTGACGAGCGCGGTGCTGACCCCCGCGGCCTCGAGTGTGCGCAGCGCCAAGATCACCGGCAGAGCGCCATCGGCTCCGGGCGCGATGCCGATCACGAGCTGCGTGTCGTCCGAGATGCAGCTCTCGGTCAGCCCTCGCAGCGTACTCTCGAAGACCTGCGAGACCGGGTTCGACCATGGCGACAAGCTGAAGTGCCGCTTGGCGGCTGCACCGATGCAGCCTTCGTTCTCGAGCTCGACCAAGCGCTCGATCGGGAACAGGCTGTTCAGATCGTACGGGGCTTCGGCAGCCGAGAATTCGTGCGGATCCAGCGCGAGCGACTCGGCGGATCGATCGCGCGCGATCTCACGCAGCCAGGCCTCGCTCGGCGCGTCTCGGAACGGTATGGTCTCGGAAGGATAGATACCGGCGCCCGACAGCAGTGCGACGCGGCACTGATCGATCGGGACCTTCAGATCGGTGAACGGCAGTCCCAGGCGGGAGCTGCCTTCGACACGGCGAATGACTTCAGGAAGGCCTGCGGCCGTATCGGCCGTCCCCACGGAGGTGGTGTCGTGACCCACGAGAATCTCCTCTCCTCGCGAAGTGGCTGGCTCACGTATGCCTGTCCTCGCGAAATCGAGTCCGCTGGTCTGGGCGCTTCTGGGGGATTGATCAGACGTATTCTTTCGAACCTCTTCACTCGACGTTAACAGAAGGTCACTCGATTGCAACGCACTCCCTTTCTGCTGTTCTTCGCCACGTTGGTGACGCTCTCGAGTGTCCTGCTCTGGACCACCGAGGCCGCCGACGACGTCTCTCGCCGCGCTCGAATCCAGATCGCCGAGCCTGAAGGTTTCATCATAGGTGCACAGCTCCTCGACACCTTCCGGGACGGGGATCGCACCGTCGTCGAGATCCGGATCGCCGAGCGAGGGCACGGCGTAGGACGTCCCGTAGAGGGCGCGCGCGTGGAGCGTCACGAGTTCGATGCCGACGGGAACTGGGTCGCCTACTCGTTTACGGCCTTCGCCGGAGGGCACGTCGGTCGCCGCGACGTGGAGATCGAAGGCGGCGTCGCGACCCTGCGCGACGAGCAAGACGGAAAGGTCGTCTACGAAGGCACCATCGATTTGCCCGAGCACTTCGTGCTGCTCGATCTCGGGGAGCCTCTCTACCGAGCTGGACGGGCCGGAAAGCGGGAGATCCTCGTCCTCGACCCCAGGCGCCTCCAGTCGATGAAGATCCCGATCGTCCCCGAGGAGCTCGAAGACGACGGACTGTCGGTGCGGCTGGAAGTCGGTGAAGGCCAGGAGCCGACCTACCAGTACTCCGCCAATGGTGAGCTCGTCTCGGTGACCGCACCCAAGGTGCGCGTCGAAGCCTGCGACGTCACCCTCGCCTGCAGCGTGTTGTCTGGTTGCACGCGCGAAGAAGTCTGGAGCAACGACGAGCGCCGCGAGTGGTGGCGCGAGTCGTTCGGTCCCCTCGCCTGGCGGGCCGAAGAGATCGAGACTGATCTCGAAGACAGCGTGCGATCCGGAGAGCTGGGCCCCTTCGACGGGCTCATCAAGGACGGCGTGATCGAGGGCATCTCCCGGCTAGGACGGCGGCCCGCGCCGGAGGATTCGGAAGACATCAGGAGCATCTCGGAGGAAGAGACGGAGAGGGTCGGTGCGTTGAATGGCGATCTCGTCTCGGACCTCCTCATGCTGGTGCCGACCGATGGACGGGCGTCTCTACCCGATTCGGAGTCGCGAGAGATCGCTGCCGAGAGGCTGCGCCTGGTTCACCTGGCCGCGGTGAAGAGAGGTGCACGGGCAAGAACCGTCACCGGGTTCGGGTACCGCCCGACGATGGGGGGCAGCTACGTCCGCGCCGAGTGGGTCGAGATCTACCTGCCCTGGCGAGCTCCGCTCGGCGAGACCCGGTTCGTCGGTCTGGTGATCGACCCGGCCGTCGGTGCCGCCGCGCTCTCGCCTGGCGCGTACCTGCCGTTCTGGAGTAATGGTCGCCTCGTTCGCATGCAGAAGCGGATCGTGCCGCCGTCTCCGGATCCCGACGCGGCACGAGATCCGGGCGTGCGGAAACGGGCCGTCTTGAGCTTCAAGCTCTCGGGCGATCCCGCCGGGAACGCCGACTACGAGATCCAGCCGGCGATCGAAGGTCCCTTCGGCGCCGAGTCGTATTATCGCGGCGCGATCCGAATCCCCGGCACGCTGTCCGCCGCGTTCACCGGCCGTTCCCTCACCGATGGCACACCATTGACCTATCGCATCGATGGTGACCGAGGCGGCCTGCGCTACGTACGCGACTGCCTCTTCATGCCCGGGCGCGTCGTGATGACCGCCATTGATGGCAACTCGAGGAGCCGTCGCTCCTACCGAATCCCCGACGGCGCGACGATCACCGACTGGAACAATCTCGTCCACTGGACGCTGATGTACGGCGCTCGCCCCTTGGAGAAAGGTCGCACGTTCGACATCGTGAGCTTCCGTCCGCAAGACCAGAAAATCCTCGAATGGAGCACCACCGTCGAGGCGAGCGGCCGCGTGCTCTTCGGAGGCGTCGAGACACCCGCCTGGCGCCTCGCCATCGAGGTCGACGACAAGGAGGTCACACTCTGGACCGGCCAAGACGGCGGCCTCCTGAGGGACGAAGAATCCCGCGGCACCTGGATCACCGAGAGAGTGCAGTAGACAGGCGTGCCGCGGGATTCTTCGTCCCTCAGGAGGCCGCCGTCTTGGCCGGTCCAGAGTGTGACCTCCTTGTCGTCGACCTCGATGGCGAGGCGCCAGGCGGGTGTCTCGACGCCT
>JAVJTD010000145.1:0-17264 GCA_040219065.1 Planctomycetota bacterium | reverse complement strand
AAGCACCCAAGCACCCAAGCACCCAAGCACCCAGTCACCCAGGCACCCAAGCAACCAGTCACCCAAGAGTCACCTCCCCCAACTCCCCCCCTCGACAGAATGGTCTGGGTTGATAGGCTGAACACCTCGAGAAAAGCCGGTTCCATTCCTGATCGTTCGGAGATGCGGTGTGAAGCGCTCCCGCTGCTGGTGTCGTCGTGTCGCCCTGGCCTTGTCGGTGCTCCTCGTCTTTGCCGTGCCGTCGGCGCGCGCGACGTGGTCGATCATCGTTTACAACAGCCGCACCGGTGAGATCGGGGTCGCGTCGGCGACCTGCCTCCAGGGCTTCGATCTCAAGCGGGCCTTGCCGGTCGTCCTGGTGGGCGTCGGCGCGGCCTGCGCGCAATCGGCCATCGACTCGGGTGCCTTCAATCGTCGGATCATCCGTGAGGAGCTGCTCCTCGGCACACCGCCCGAGACGATCCTCGAGATTCTCGAAGGTCGCGATTTCCAGCACCAGTCCCGGCAGTACGGCATCCTCGACTCGCAGAATCGCACCAGCACCTTCACCGGGAGCAACGCGGGCGCCTTCGCGGGCGGATTGATCGGGCATCACGGCGACCTCCACTACGCGATCCAGGGCAACGTGATCACGGGTCGCCCCGTCATCGAGAAAGCGGAAGAGCTGCTGATCTCGACACCCGGCGATATCCCCGAGAAGCTGCTGGCAGCCATGGAGGCCGCGCGAAGCATGGGCGGCGACGGGCGATGCTCTTGTGACGGCCGACCGGACTCCTGTGGCTCCCCCCCGGCCGATTTCGTGAAGTCGGCGGATGTCGCCTTCGCGATCGTCGCTCGCCTCGGCGACATCGACGGGTTCTGTAGTCAGCAAGGCTGCGCGCGCGGCACCTACTTCATGGACCTCAACGTTCCGGGTCAGCAGTCGTCGGACCCCGATCCCGTCATTCAGCTCCACAAGCTCTTCGCCGAGTGGCGGCAATCCTGGGTGGGACGTCCCGATCACGTGATGAGCGTCGGCGAGTCGATGCCGCACTCGATTCCTGCCGATGGCCGGGCGATGTCGACCCTGGACATCCGGCTGGTCGACTGGCGAGGAAAGCCGCTGACGAAGGGTGGCGCGACGGTGACCGTGACACACGCCGAGGAGAGCGCCGGCTCGTCGATGATCGGCGCGGTGAGTGATCATGGGGACGGCACCTACAGCGTGCCTCTGATGGCCGGTGATGTCGCCGGCATCGATGTGTTCGACGTGCGCATCGACGACGGCCGCGGGCTACCGGCCCAGATCGCGCCGAAGCCCACCCTCGAGCTCTTCTCGCCTTCGAGTGGCGGGGCCCATCGCGCGCTTCTGCGCATCGACCGCGACCACGTCTCCCTGAGCGAAGGCGGCGAGCTGGTGTTCGAGCTCGAAGCTGGCCATCAGCAGGCAGGCCGGCCCTACATCTTGCTCGGCTCGTTCGCCGGCACTCAGCCCGGCGTGAGGCTGGGCCGAGCCCGGCTCCCCTTGAATCCCGATGCCGTCCTGGCCTGGACGCTGCTCCGCGGTGGCTCTCACATCTTCCCGGGTGGCCGGGGCACGCTCGACGAGAACGGTGAAGCAGCCGCCCGGCTGCGCCTTCCCGCGACGACACGGAGCCCATGGATCGACGCCCAGATATCGTTCGCCTTCATCGTCGGCGCCCCGTTCGACCTGGCTTCGAAGCCGGTCCCCGTCCGAGTCACCGACTGAGGGAGTGCCCTGGCCGGGCGAGCCCGTGATGCTCATTCCCTCAAAGCTTCGCTCCAACGGCCAGGGCCCAATCCCGTCATGCCCGATCACAGGCGACATCGTGGACCGGCCCCCGAGGACGCGCGCGCCTTCCGTGCCGAGAAGCTGCCGGAACTGAGGGCGGCGGTCTCGGATCTCTCCTGGCTGCTCGGCCGGGACTATCCCGATACAGCTTCGCTCGAGCTGGTCGGCAATCGCTATCGCCTGACCAAGCGGCAACGGCAAGCCGTCTCGAGCGTCGCCGCTGCCGAGGAGACCGTCCGCGCGCGCAGCAGCCGGCGATGCACAATCCAAGCGTCGAGCTTCTCTCGCCTGACCATCGACGGCCACAATATCCTCACGACACTCGAAGCGGCCCTGAGCGGCGGCGTCGTCCTGCCGACCCGAGACGGCACGCATCGCGACCTCGCCAGCGTCCATGGCACCTACCGCCAGGTGAGCGAGACGGTCCCCGCCCTCGAGCTGCTGGGCCAGCACACAAAGGCGGCCGGGCTCGAGCGCTGCGACTGGCTCCTCGATCGCCCCGTCTCCAACAGCGGCCGCTTGAAGGAGACGATCCTGCGCGTCGCCAGCGAAAACGGATGGACGTGGACCGTCGAGCTGGTCCAAGACCCCGACCCGATCCTCGCCGCGAGCCAGAAGCTCATCGCGACGGCGGACCGGGTGATCCTCGATCGCTGCGGCCCCTGGGTCGACCTCATCGGCGAGGTACTTCCCGACATTCCCGAGGCCTGGATCGTCGATCTGAGGTGACGGAGTCGGGCGCTCTACTCCTGACCGAGTGCCGGGGAGTTCAGGACCCGGGTCGACATGGCGCGACGCTCCCCGGACTCCGGGTCGAGGATGGCACCAACGACGTAGCCGCGAGGCGCGCGTGAGCTCAAGTCGTTGGAGACGACCTCGACCTCGAGCCCCAGGCTGCGGACACCTTCGATCAGCTCGCCTTCGAAGTCTCCCTCGAAGACCTGCGGGGTTCCCTTTCCGGCCGAGCTGAATTTGGGGAGATGCAGCGATGGCCCGGCAATGGCGTCTTCGATTCCCATGTCGAAAGCCAAGAGGTTGAGCAGGACGCAGACCGTCTTCTGATGCAAGCCGGCGCCGATCGAGGCCAAGCCCAAGATCGGCTTTCCGTCCTTCGTCACGATCAAGGGCTCGGTCGGGTCCGGTAGGCGATTCCCGGCACCGGCTTCGGCCATCTGGAGCTGCTGGAACGAGGCGGAGTCGGGGATCGACACGCCGTCGACGAAGAGCCCCGTCTCACCCCAAGAAGACGTGTTGATCGAGTGGACGAGGGCCGTGATGTTCCCGTCCCGATCGATGACGACGATTCCGTCGGAGTGCTTGGACTCCTTGGGATTCGGCGCCTGGGTGATCGGAAAGCTCCCGGACTTCATCTTCTTCCAGAGCTGCTTGGCATGCTCGGGTGAGGTGCGGTCCAACAGGCTCGCTTTGCCTCCGGTCAGCAAGCCTCGCGTCGACTTCGGAATGAAGCTGAGTGCCATCAGATTGGTGATCTGACTCAGCCAGAAGAACGACTCGGGCGACTCGGTGAAGTGTGGCAATTCCGTCAGGCCGGCTTGGTTGATGAGGTTCAACGCTTCGGCCAAGTGCGCTCCTCCTTGCGCCGGAAGGCCATGCGCATGGATCACGAAGTCCCCGAACGGAATGGTGAGGGGCTGCGTCCAGGTCGCCTGAAACTCGGACAGGTCTTCCTTCTGTACGTGCCCTCCTTCGCGGCGGATCGCCGCGACGAAGTGCTCGGCCCACTCCCCTTCGTAGAAGTAGCCGCGGCCCTCGCCCGCGACGCGCCTCAAGGTCTTGGCCAGCGTGGGCTGCGCGAAGATGTCGCCGGCCTCCACCAGCTCGCCGTTCTTCTTGGTGAAGATGGCCCGCGTCTCGGGCAGCCGCTGCAGCACATCCGCCCGGCGGCGAATCATCGACTCATGCAGCGCGTGAAGGGGAAAGCCCTCCTCGGCGAAGTAGATCGCGGGCCCGAACAAGGACGCGAAGGGCAGCCGGCCGAAGCGCTCGTGCGCCGCCTCGACACCGGCCAGGAACCCGGGAACCAGCGCCGTGCGTCCGCTGGGGCCGGACGCCGGGATGCTCGAAGGGTCCTTTTCTCCGCGAGGGATATCGTAGGCGGCATTGAGATTGTGCGTCGTCCCGGTCTCGGCATCGTAGTGGACCATGGTCAGGATGCCCGCGAAGCTCACCCACGAGCCGGCAGACAGAACGACCTGGGCCAGGGCCGTCGTCAGGGCGGCATCCACCGACGAGCCTCCTTGCCTCAGCGCCTCCAACCCCGCGCGAGCTGCCGGCGCACTGGTCGTCGTCGTGATCACTCCGAGCTCGCTCCGCGCGAACGACTCTGGATCGCCGAAGCGCTCCGCCATCTCGAAGAAGCGCGTGAGCTCACCCTCGGGCCAGCTCCGAGGCGACAGATCGATGGCTCGTTCTTGGGCAGAGAGCGAGCAGGGAGCCGCCAGCGCAATGAGACACAGCCATGCAGGCACACGCAAGCACATCGCGATCATGATCCACTCCCGAGAGTTGAAGAGACGGGACTCCGGTCAGCAGCCTCGTACGGTCGGTGGGCGCCCGTCTTTCCGGGTGGGTCTCGAGCCCAGCAAGTATCTCGTCTTGCGGACCCGAATCACTTCCCAGTCGAGTGAACATTATCGCCCGGGGACGCCAAGACGGAGGCCGTCCGATGACAGCCCGGAGCGTGAGCTCCGGAATCAACTCCTGACAGCCATGGGCACTCTGAAGACGAGCCTGCTGACAGCTCAACGCCGCAGCTCGAGGGGCTTCAGTGGGAGCACCTCGAGCTCGGCTTCGCCTTCGATCACTCGCACCCAGGAGTCGAGCGTCACGTCCTCGAAGACTTGCGCTTCACCAGTGGCCGGCCAGTCGATGACCAGGCGCTCGATCGACTCGGCCTGGCCCAGACCGATCTCGTGGCGGCTGATGGGACGTGCGCCGAACGTGCCGCCGCTGTTGAGCCAGCTCCAAACGGTGCGCGGCTCGCCGGACTCGATCACGTCGACTCGCAACCGGCAGCCGATGCCGAAGCGGTTCGAGCGCCTGCCGACGAGGCTCACCTTCAAGAAGCGGTTCCGAAAGCCCGGGTTCTCGAACAGGGCGTCACCGAAGGTATCGCCCGGGTAGGCGCCGCCCATCTGGGCGAAGACGTCTTGGTCCCCGTCCTGATCGATGTCCGCAAACGCGATGGCGTGCCCTTTCTGGAGATGCCCGAAGCCACCCTCGATCGTGATCTCCTCGAAGCGCTGGCCATTGACGTTATGATACATCACGTTTGGCATCAAAGCTTCGTACTCGGGGTAGCCGGTGCCCAAGTAGAAGTCGGGATAGCCGTCGCCGTCGAGGTCGCCGAAGTTCGCGCCCATCGAGACGGTCATGCGATTCAATCCGAACGAGGTGCCCGCCGACCGAAACCCGCCCTCTTCGCTCGAGAGGTAGAGGCGATTCAGCTCCGCCGGGCCAGGCTCGCCGAGAAAGGCGCGCACGTAGGTGTCCAGGTCCGTGCGGTACTCCGAGACGAAGATGTCGAGGCGACCGTCCTGATTCGCATCGAAGAACCAGGACGGGAAGCTGTGGATCGGCTCGGTGACGCCCAGGGTCGGCGCGACGTCCTCGAAGCGCCCATCGCCGAGGTTTCGGTACAGCCGATTCGGAGCGTGCAGGTTCGAGATGTAGAGATCCGGCCAACGGTCACCGTCGAAATCGCCGAACACCGCCGACTTCGCATAGCGGTCGTTCGTGACGCCTGCCTCAGTGGCCACTTCCTCGAACGTCCCGTCACCCCGGTTCCGAAAGAGCTGACCCGCGAACGGATGAGCCTCGTTCGACTCGGCGCCGACATAGAGATCCAAGTCGCCGTCGAGATCGTAGTCCGCGAAGCTCGCCGTCTGCGTCGGCACCCTCGGCTCGGCGATGCCCGCCTCGAACGTGACGTCTCGAAACCGTCCGCCCTCGTTCTTCAGCAGCGAGTTGGGATGACGCCCCTGCTCTCCCCACCATGCGCCGCGCAGGACCAAGACGTCGATTCGGCCGTCGCCGTCGTAATCGCCCTGGATGAGGTTCAGGCCGCCGAGCGTCTTCTCGAGCCCCGCTTCCTTCCGCGCCTGATGGAACTGCCCCTCATCGTTGCGCCAGTAGCAGAGAGGGACCCGCGGATCGATCGACGAGGTCAGGATGTCCAGGTCCCCGTCCCCATCGATGTCCTCGACGATGGCACCGCCCGAGAGGCTGTCGTTGTTGATGCCCAGCCGCGAGGCGACATCGACGAAGCGCGGCCATTCGGCTCCCGAGCGGACCACCGCCTCGGGGAGCCGGTATCGCTCGGGCACCCCGTCTGGCCACTCGCCGACTGTCATCGCGGCGAGGTTGAAGAGCCATTGCAGCGGCCGGGAGTCGGGCTGTGCTTCCAACATGGCGAGCAAGATCTCCATCGCCCGCCGCGAGCCGCGTTGATCGACATGCACGCCGCTCCCACCGATCGGAAAGATGCAGCTCTCACTCGTGTGCCGCGCGATACAGTTCTGCACCTCACCTAGACGGAGGCAGGCCACCGCGAGCCGGAACTTCGTCATGAAGATCTCGTTCGGCCGGATGTTCGGCAGCCTCCGGTCACAAATCGCCGCGGCCTGCTCGAGGTGAGTCACCGCCGACTCGAACTCGCCCAAGCGCAGCTCGTGCGTTCCGAGCTGGAACAGGCCGCCCCAGCGGCGCCGTCCCTTCACTCCCTCGGGAAGGGCCGCCAGCTCATTCTCGAGGTCCACCAAGCTCTGGCGCTCGAAGTAGGGATTCACCGTGTCGGCTTCCGCGGCGATTTGCGAGAGCTCGCGCTCCATGCGGGAGAGTGATTCGGTCTTCGGCTCGTTCGAGGGGGAATCGGAGCAAGAGAGCATCACCAGCGCCGCGAGGATTGCGATCGGGGTCCGCCACATGAAACGACTCTCAGTCGGGCTGCTGAATACGGTGGTAGATGTCGACTGCCAGGTCCGCGATCGATGTGGACCGACCTCCCGGCCAGATCACTCGGCCGGACTCGATCCGTGACGCGGCGCCGAGGCCAATGTGCACCCTTGGGTCCTGACTGCTCAAGTATGAAGATCCGGCGCGCAGCTCGCCCGTCACCGCTCGCTCCCCGACCACCAGCTCCACGCGCGCGCCGATGGCCGCGCGAGCTCCCGGCCCCGTCACCAGCTCGAAGCCGATCCAATGCCCGGAGCCGCTCGGAGCCGGCCCCGGCTCCGCCTCTTTGCGAGAAGGAATGACGGCACGATTCATCAGCACGCGCAGCGCGCCACCGTTGTTCGAGATCAGCAGATCGAGATCACCGTCGTCATCGAGGTCGGCCGTCACGACCCCGCGGCCGACGTCGTTCCCTTCGACGCCTCCGGCCCACGCACTCTTGGACGTGAAGAAGCCGCGTCCGTCGTTCTCGAAGAAGAGGTCCGGCTGGCGGAACGAGTACATCGGCTGAACGTCCGCGATGTTCGCCATGACGTGGCCGTTGGCGACGACGAGATCCAGGTCTCCGTCATTGTCCGCATCGAAGAAGCGCGTGCCGAAGCCGACGTACTGCACGCTCGCCTCGGCGAGCCCGCGGTTACGGGTGCGGTCCATGAAGAGACCGCCCGGCTCCTGGCTGTAGAGCGTGTTGGTCTCGCCCGAGAGGTTGGTCACGAACAGATCGGTGCGCCCGTCCCCATCGACATCGGCCGCATCGACGCCCATGCCCGCCTCCGCTTGACCGAGCATGTTGTAGGCGACGCCGACCAAGGCACCGACGTCCTCGAAGGTGCCATCCCCTCTGTTCTCGAAGAAGAAGTTCTCGGTGGTGTCGTTGGCGACGTAGAGGTCGAGATCGCCGTCCCGATCGATGTCGCTGCCGACCACGCCCAGCCCGCGCCCCGCCACGACGGAGTGGATCCCTGCCGCTTCGGAAATGTCCTCGAACGTGCCGTCGCCGTTATTGCGAAAGAGCCGATCGGGCTCGGCGGGAAACGCTCCCGGGTGGCATGTGAAGCGCAAGTTCTCGCCCTTGCGCCCGCACCAGGGCGCCGATTGGACGTCTTTCGAGACGACGTAGTGGCAGACGTAGAGATCGAGGTCGCCGTCGTTCTCGATGTCTAGCCAGGCGGCGCTGGTCGAGAAGCCGTCGTCTGTCAGGC
This sequence comes from Planctomycetota bacterium, assembly GCA_040219065.1. Classification (GTDB taxonomy): domain Bacteria; phylum Planctomycetota; class OFTM77; order OFTM77; family OFTM77; genus OFTM77. The sequence continues at coordinate 9,296 of JAVJTD010000145.1, read as the reverse complement.
CGGCCTTGGCCGTCACGTCCTCGAACGTTCCGTTCCCGCGATTGCGATAGAGGACATCAGGACCCCAGCTCGTGACGAAGAGATCCGGCCAGCCGTCGTCGTCATAGTCCCCGACGGCGACGCCCATGCCGTAATGCGCGTTCGTGATGCCGGCCTCTTCGGTCACGTCGATGAAGCGACCATCATCATTGCGGAACAGCTTGTCGGTCACGTCCGGCCGAGCCGGCTCTCCGAGGAGCGCACCACCTTGAACACAGTAGACGTCGAGGTTGTTGTCGCGATCGAAGTCGATCACCCCGACGCCCGCTCCCAACGTCTCGGCGATGTGGAACTGCCCACTTTCGCCGCGGTCGTGGGTGAAGCGCAAACCGCTGAGCTCGGCCTCGTTGGTGAATGGGCGGACGGGGTCAGGACTGGATTTCGAAGGAGGCAGATGGTCGAGATCGAGCAAGAACTGGATCACCGGGAACGTGTAGGGGACGAGGAACAGGAAGGCGACGATCCCGCCCAGCAGGAGGTAGGTCCGCGCCGTGGATCCACCGGTGCGCGAGGTCGATCTCTTACCCATCACTTGCCCTGCCCCGCGACGAGGGCGTCGTAACGCTTCTTCGCCTCCCGCGCTGCCTCGAGGTTGCCCGAAGCCTCGTAGAGCCGAGCCATCTGCAGGACCGGGTTCGGCGCGTCGGGCTTGGCATCGGACAACCGGCGCATCACGTCGATCGCTTCGTCGTATCGTCCCTGCGACTCGTAGAGCTTCATCAGCTCATTGTGCGGCGTGCCATAAGTTGGCATCAAGGCGACCAGCCGCTCGAGTGTCTCCTGTCGCGCGGCGATCCCGACGTTGCGATCGACGTGCAGCTTCGAGTCGAGCAAGGTTAGCAAGCGATGGATCTCGATGTGTCGCCGGGCGGCATCCGAGTCGCCCTCGAGCTGGAGGCAGCGCGCGAGCGAGAGGTGCGCGGCCCCTTGCCCGGGATCGATCTCGAGCGCCTTCTCGAACTGCCGCTTGGCCTCGGTCGGCTCGCCGGTCGCCAATGCCAAGCGTCCGGACTGGAACAAGAGGCCTGTGTGGCGCGGTTCGATCTCGAGCGCCTTTCCGATCGACTCCCGGGCGCTGGTCGAGTCTCCGCGCGCCTCCTGGATCTCGGCGAGCAAGCTCCAGGAGCCGACATCGTTCGGCCCGAGGGCGAGGGCTTCCTGAACGCGGCGATGGGCGGTCTCGAGGTCGTTCTTGGCGAGCGCGGAGCGCGTGAGCAGGTGACGCGCTTCGATCCCCATCGCCGCGCGCTGGCTACCGGGCGCCTCCCCTTCGGTCTCGTCGGCCACCCACTCGAGATGCGGCAACGCGGCCGCGTCGTCGGAGAGGTGGAACGCGTGCACCTTGGCGAGCTCGAGGCGCAGGTCGACCCGGGCCGGATCAGCCGCAGCGGCCTCTTCCCACAGCTTGCGACTCTCATCAGGATCCTGCTTCAGAGCCTGACGTGCGCGGCGGGCTAGGCGAGCGGCGCCCTCGCGGTCTCTTACGGGCTCTTCGGACTTCGAGCCCGGACTCTCGGAGACAAGCTCCGGTCCGGGCTCCGATCCGCAGGACGCGAGCAGGATCGCCGTCAAAGCGACGAGGAGTGCTCGGGTCGCCTCAGTTGGAGTCATCCATCGCACGACGGAGGAGATCGCCCAGCGACTGGCTGGCCTTGCCTCGGCTGGGATTCTTGTACTCCCGCACCGTGTCCCGATCGGCCTCGTCGCTCGCCGCGGCTTGTTCACCGGCGTCGGTCCGCATGGTCAGGCTGATGCGTCGCTTGTCCGGATCGATCGAGAGCACGCGCACGGTGACCTCTTGACCCGACTGGACCACCGAAGTCGTGCTCGAGACCCTCTGATCGCTGAGCTGCGAGATGTGGACGAGTCCCTCGATGCCCGGCTCGAGCTCGACGAAGGCGCCGAAGTCGGCAGTCCGGGTGACCTTCCCTTTATAGGCCTGCTCGGGAGAGTACTTCTGACCGAGGCCTTCCCAGGGATCGGGCGCGAGCTGCTTCATGCCGAGGCTGATACGCTTGCCGCCCTTCTCGATCTTGAGGACCTTCACCTCGACGATGTCACCGACCTTCACGACCTCGTCGACCTTCTCGACGCGGCTGAGCGAGAGGTTGGAGATGTGGACCAAGCCCTCGATGCCGTTGACCACGTCGACGAAAGCGCCGAAGTCCTCGATGCGCGTTACCTTGCCCTTGAGGACCGAGCCCGCTTGCAACGTCTCGACCGACTTCTTGAGGGCTTCACCGCGCTCGCGCTCGAGAACGATGCGGCGCGAGAGCACGAGGCGCTTCTTCGGCTTGTCGAGCTCGACGACCTCGCAGGGGAAGGTCTGGTTCAAGAGGGGCGTCGGGTCATCGACGCGCTCGAGCGCGATCTGCGAGAAAGGCATGAATGCGCGCTGGTTGCAGGCGGTCAGCTCGAGGCCACCCTTGTTGTGCCCGACGACGGTCGCGTTGATGACCTGCCCCACCTCGAGCTCGTCCCAGGTCGACTTCTGGACTTGTTTCTTGAGGGAGAGGACGTAGAGGTCGTTCTCGTCGTCAAAGCGCTCGACGATGAACCGCATCAGCACGCCCTTGTTCGGGCGCTGAGAGAAGTGCGCCAGCGGGACGATGCCTTGCTCGCGGGGACCGAACTCGACGATGACGTCTTCCTTGCCGATGTCGACGATGCGACCGACGCGGGCTCGCTCGTCACTCGGGTCGGCGCCTTCGATCTCGCCCTCCGTGGCGCCGGCAAGGTCGAACACGCTCTGCTCGCCCAAGGCCGCCTCGACTTCCTTGTCGATGTCGGAGAGATCCTGACTCGACGGCTCTCGGGGAGCGTCGGCGGCAGCACTCATCTCCTTCGCAGACGAATCGTCAGTGCCCTCGGCCGAGGGTGGCTCAGGCGCTGGTGTCGCCTCGCCGGATGCCGCACTCTCGGAAGCAGTGCTCTCCGTAGGCGGCGCCTCGGGCGTCGGGGTCGGCGTGTTCCCGGTGGCGCTCTCCTGCGCAGCGGCTTCGCTGCTCGAGCTGTCCTGGGAATTCTCCGGACGGTCCTTCCCGGCCGTCGACGATGCGGCGTTCTCGTTCATGACTCGCGAATCGCTTTCGAAGGGTTCAGGCGCACAAGTGCTCGTTCACAGATCACTCCCGCGACGAGAGCTCTGGTGGCAACTCGGGCGAGGATACATGAAGGCGGGTAGTATATCGACTCCCTTGGAGACCGCCTAGCCTTCTGTTGGCCGGGAACAACCCTCCCAGGAAGGGGCCAACAGCCACCGCCGATCGTCCCGCGAGCGGGGTCCGCCGCCGGCTCTGTCTTCACGATCCCAAAGCTGGCACGTGACTTCGAGATGCCTCTGGTCGAGCGCCTCGCAGTAGTTCGTGAACTTGCACCGGCGAATCGCCGCGCCCTGCCCCAGTCGCATCTTCAGGAACCAGTCCGGATCGGCCAAGCTCTGGCGAGCCGCCGCGACGAGGTCGGCGGTACCATTCGCGAGCAGCGCTTCCGCTTGACCGAAGCTGCAGATGCCCCCGGCGACGATCACCGGCGTATCGAAGCCGGATTCGCGAACGGCCGAGCGGATCGCTTTCGCGAGTGGCGCTTGCCTCGAGAACGGACCCGGCGCCTCGATGTGTACCGTCGGCATGCACTCGTGCCCGCTCGGACCGGTATAGGGATAGGCGGCTTCCCCGACCTTGGGCTGACGCGCGTCCTCGAACTTGCCGCCTTTCGAGATCGAGAGGTAGTCGAAGCCCGCGCGCGCCAGCTCCGTCCCGAAGAAGACCGCGTCCTCGAGAGGGCTGCCGCCCGCGATCGCCTCGTCGCCCAAGAATCGCACGCCGACGGTGTAGTCATTGCCGGCTCGCTCCCGCACCGCTCGGTAGACTTCGAGCGGCAGTCGGATCCGATGCTCTTTGCTCCCGCCGTAGCCGTCGGTGCGCGTGTTCAGGCGTGAGAGAAAGGACGCCATGGTGTAGGCGTGGGCGTAGTGCAGCTCGACGCCGTCGAAGCCCGCCTCACGAGCACGCGCCGCCGCCGAGGCGAAGAGGCCGGGCAAGGCGCACGGCAGCTCGCGGATGTGGGGCTGGTCTGTGTCCCACACGCGCTCACGCGCGCCGAACGCGTACGCCTCGAGCTCGCGCTCGGTGAGGATCGCTTCCAAGGTCTCGTCGTCACTGGCGAGCAGTGCGGCGCGGACGGTTTCTTCTGAGGCGGCCTGCCAGTCCTGTTCGGGCAGGTGCTCCTCGAGCCCTCGAAGGTGGTGCTCGCCGATCTCGAGAAATCGCTCGAAGAACTTGGCCTTCGCAGGGCGCCGGCGAATCCTCAGGAAGTCGATCACCTGGATGAAGAGGCGGGTTTGGCCGTCACTGGCCTCGTGCACCGTGCGAACCAGCTCCTTCAGGCCCGGCAGGAAGCGATCGTGCCCGATGCGGAGCAAGGGCCCGCTCGGCACATCGCGAATGCCGGTCGCCTCGACGACGAGCCCGGCCGGACGCCCTCGTGCGAACCGGCGGTACCAGTCGAGCACCTCGGGCGTGACGTCACCGTCCTCGCTCGCTCGCCACGGCACCATGGCCGGGATCCACGTTCGGTGCTCCAGCTCGGTCTGGCCCAGCCGGATCTTGGAGAACAAGAGCGAGCGCTCGGCTTCCGCGCGAGTCGGCCACTCGCCGCTCGGCAGCGTGTGCTTCACGCGCCTCAGCGCTTCTCGAAGCGCACGGTGCCCTCGTGTCGCATGGTCTTGACGAGGTGATAGGGATAGGTGATCACCGCCGCGGCCATCATTCCTTCATCGGGCTCGCTCTCCCGGTAGGCGACTCGCAGCACCTCGTCCACCAGCGTCACTTCGAGGATCTCGACACCGAAGCCAGCGCTGCTCTTCGGCCCTAGGAAGACGCCCAGAACCTGCTCGTTCTCGAAGTCGATCTCGGGCTCGGGATCCGGAGGCTCTTGGTTGCTCGTGAACTCGATCCAGAAGGACGCCCAGGCATCCGCGTCTCGAATGACGACTTGATCGGCGCGCTGAATGCCGCACTGATCGCCTCGTTTGACCGTCTCCATCCTCGGGTAACGCACCTCGGAGCCTCCTTCGCCAGCCGGCGGTGATGCCTCGGGAAGCGGTCTCTCACAAGCGATCATCACGGCGGCCGATACCGCCAGCAGCAGCATGGTTTTCATCATGACTCACCTCGTCACATCTCGGAATTCCCCGCAAGCTAGCAGACGGAGTGAGAATTTCCAGAGAAGCCGTCTTCGCTCGAGCCCATTGGAGTGCCCAAGTCGAGCGAGCCGGGCGTCGAGTCTGTCAGTGGAAGCTGGCACGAGCGAGCTTGGGCCGGGGGCATCGTTGCGACGACGTCGCCTCCGAGCGGCCCCTTGCTCGGCACCTCCTGGCTCGATCGTCAGCGATGTCGAGGAAGCGGCTCCCAGCTCAGTAGCCGCTTCCCGTATCGGTTGCGCGGGCTCTGGTTGGTCCGCGCGTCGTGAAGCCCGTCCCCCGCAGCATCGAGCCACGGAGCTTCGGATGTGAGGTTTGGGCCCTCTCCGAGGCGCTTGGATGAAGGACACGGAGACCGGCTGAAGCCGGCGGTCCGAATGTGGCGTTCCCAGTCGTTTCAGAACGGCGGCGCCCCCGCCGGCGGACCGGCGGAGCATACAGGGGGTGAAACTGGCCGCTTTGGGCCACCTCCCGGCTGAAGCCGGGGAACCAACCCGACTGAAGTCGGGGGATACAGGGATTGCCGCTGAGTATAGTCAGGCGGTGTGATCGATGCGGCGAGCGTTCGGGTAGCCGGCTGTTGCGAGGCTCTTGCCCCAGCGGCCTTGGAAGACCCGGATCTGCTCGAGGGCTTCGGTAGCCTTGGAGCGAAGCTCTTTCGCTCGGCTCTCGAGAAGCGCTTCGAGTAGACGGAGGCGCTCGACCTTCGGGGCGAGGGCGGTGCGCTCCTCGGCGTTCAGAGGGGGCGTGATGGCGGTCAGGCGGGCAACGGCCTGACCGCGCTCTTCGAGCAGCTCATCGAGCTGGTCGGGGCTCCCGGTCTCGAGGACCCGTATGAGGGATTCGGTGATCCGGAGGATCTCTTCGAGCTCGATCGCGCGGCCGGTCATCGGGCATCAGGCCTGGGGAGGAGTCGGCGGCAAGCCGGCTTGCTGGCGAGCGATCGTCTCGAAGCCTTCCTGGAGCGGCATGAGGATCTGCCGGGCGGCCTGCAAGTTCTGCGGGTTCTGACGCAGGTTGGCCTCGAGGCACTGGGCGAGGACGAACTGATAGAGCCGCTCGAGGTCCGCGGCGATCTGCCCGCCCTTATCGCGATCGAGCGAGGCTTTGAGCTCCCCGATCACCGCCATCGCCCGGTTGATCTGGTTGCCGGCCTCGGCCCGGTTGCGATTCTGCATCGCGGTCTCGCCCTTCTCCAGGAACCTCTGGGCTCCCGCGTAGAGTAGGCAAATCAGCTTCACCGGCGTGGCGTTGAGGATCTGGGCTTCATGGTAGCGGCGCGCCGCTGAGGGCTGGGTCAACATGGACAGGGATCTCCCGGGTTGGGCTGGTCTCGAGAAGTCGTCGAGGATTCTTCGGCAAGAACCGCCGCCGAACCCAACTGAGGAGAGAGAAGGCGTCTTCGAGCCATCACGAGCCGAAGCCGAAGATGGCTCCGACGGATTGCCCCTGGACTTGGAGGCTGCTGACGAGGGTCTCGAGGCTGGCGTACTGGCGCGTCAAGCTCGCCTCGTAGGTCTCGATGCGGCGCTCGTTGCTGGCGATGCGATCGTCGAGGGCACCGATGCGACGCCGAATGTTGTCTCGGCGGCTCTTGATCAGGCCATCGGCGGTATCCGTCACCGTGTCGAGATAGTCGACGAGCTGGTCACCGATGCTCCCGTCCGCCTGGAAGAGATCGGCCACGCTTCCGAGGTCGGTCTCGAGGGCGTCCTTGTAATCCGCGGAATCGAACTCGAGGAATCCGTCGGACTTCGTCTTGAAGCCGAGCGAGGCCAGGGAGTTGAAAGAGCCATCGTTCTCGAACACCTCCGAGAAGCGAGAGCGTAAGCTGGACTGGATCGAGCGGAGCGTGAAGTCACCGAAGAGCGGTGCTGAGGTCGCTTCATCGGCGTCGAATCGCCCTTGGTCGCGGAAGAATCGCGCGACGTCGTTATAGGCATTGACGAATCCGCGTGCGGACTCGGCCATCGCGTCGCGATCGAGCGAGATCGTGACGGTCGTCGCCGTGTAGCCATCGGTCTCATTGCCCTCGCTGACCGAGAACAAGTTGAGCGTGACGCCCTCGATGACATCGGTGAGGGTATTGCTCGATCGCTGGAGATCGGTGATGCCGTTCAGGTCGAAGATCGCGTCTTGCGCGCTTTGGATCTCGGTGAAGGAGAGCGCCTGAGTGCCCCCGCTCAGCCCGGACGCATCGAGGGTCACCGCGTTGTCGAGCCCCGACTCATTGGCGCTGATCACGAGCTTGTAGGGCTCCGACCCACCGACGTTGACGATCTCGGCGCGCACCTCGGCGTCGGAGGAGTTGATCGCGTCCTTGAGGTCGTTGAGCGTATCTTCGCCCGAGTCCAGGGTGATGTCGGTGGTGGTGTCCCCGACGGTGATCTGAAACGTGCCCGAGCCGACGGTCGTCGTTTCGAGATCCGCGTAGCCCTGGCTGGAGAGCCTCGTCTGCTGGGCGAGCTGCTTGACGGAGACATCGTAGACACCTCCGAGAGCATTGCCCGAAGCGGAGGCGGTGACGACGGCGGCCCGTTCGGTCGAGGCGTTGAACTTCTTGAAGCTGTCCTCGTCCCGAAGGTTCTCGAGTGACGTCTGAAGGCTGTTCAGCCGCGTCTCGAACGTCCCGAAGAGGTCGATCTGACGGTTGAAGTTCGTCTTCTGCTGCTGGAGGAGCGTGATCGGCCGTCGCTCGAGATTGACGAGCGTCTGGATGATCGCCTGGCTGTCGAGACCGGAAGCCAGGCCACCGAAGCTGATACCACTTCCACTGGCCATCGCGGACACCCTCCTGCTTCCATCACATCCTCTAAAGAGGAAGGAAGCTTCATCACCTCACTTGGGAAGTCGGCGGGCCGTCTCCCGAGAGAGACGGCCTCATCCTATCCATCGGACGCGGGCCGGCTCGGTGTTGACCGATCCGGCCCGTTCCTATCGTGTCGCGAGGCTTTAGATCAGACTCAAGGCGAGGTTCGGCTGGGCGTTCGCCTGGGCGAGGATCGCCACACCGGCCTGCTGGATGATGTTGTTTCGAGTCAGATCGGCCGTTTCCTTGGCGACGTCGAGGTCACGGATTCGCGACTCGGCAGCCGTCAGGTTCTCGGTCTGGATGTTCAAGTGAGACACCGTCGAGCCGAGGCGGTTCTGCAGCGAGCCGAGATCCGCACGGTAGTTGTTGACGGTCTCGAGAGCGGTGTCGATCTGGCTGATGGCCGACTCGGCACCTGCACTCGAGCTGATGTCCAGGGAGCTGAGGCCGAGATCCTCGGACCGCGTGCCCTGAAGGGTGATGTCGATCGTGTCGACACCCGTGGTCGTGTCGGCACCGATCTGCAGCGAGATGGTGGCCGAGCTGTTCAAGACGCTCGTGTCGTTGAACTCGGTCGCCTGGGCGATACGATCGATTTCCGAGACGAGATCCTGAAACTCGTTGTTGAGCGTCGTCTTGTCGTCGTCCGACGTCGTACCGTTGTTCGACTGCACCGAGAGCTCGCGAAGACGAGTCAGCAGGTTGCCGATCTCGGTCAGACCGCCTTCACCGGTCTGAAGGAGCGAGATGCCGTCATTGGCATTCCGCTTCGCTTGCTCGAGTGAGCGAGTACGAGTCGAAAGACGATCGGCAATCGCAAGGCCGGCCGCGTCGTCCTTCGCATTCGCGATACGAAGACCCGTCGACAGCTTGCGGAAGTTGCCCTGCAGCCGCTCGCCCGTCTTGGCGAGATTCCGCTGCGCCTGAACAGACTGGACGTTCGTGTTGATTCGAAGTCCCATGACTGAAGACCTCCCTTGTCGGATCGGTACCGATTAGGCAACCTGTCGAAGCATCGAAGCCATCCCGGCCATGGGCGGCCCGAGCCGAGAGGCTTGGATGCCTCGGCTCCGCTCTTCGATGAAGCGCCTGAGCGCGGTACTTGTTGGTGAACTTGGTGACGGAAACGTTTGTGTTCACCATGAATTATCGGCCGGTCTTGAAAGCGCTTTAGGTTTCAGTGGCGGAAGAGACCCGAGAGATCGAGGGGCTCGCGGCCGTTGAGAAGGCGATCCCGGATGC
>JAVJTD010000136.1:0-2068 GCA_040219065.1 Planctomycetota bacterium | reverse complement strand
TCGACGGTGCCACCGATCGAATTGAGAGGCGCAGAGCAAGGGGCCATTCGGAGTGCGCTGTCGTCGCACGGCCGCCCCGGCCCAAGCTCGCTTGAGGGAGCCCTCGCCGACAGACTCGGTCACCGGCTCGCTTCGGCTTGGGCTCTGCGCAAGCGAGCTTGGGCCGGGGCGGCCGTGCGACGACAGCGCACTCCGAATGGCCCCTTGCTCTGCGCCTCCCAATTCGATCGACGGCGCCGTCGAGGAAGCGGCTTCCGGTTCAACCGCCGCTCCCCGTATCGGTCGCAGCGGGCTCTGATTTCGTTCGTGCGGGCTCTGGTTTCACATCAGCGGCGCCGCCGGCGGACTGCCCCGGGCTCGAGATCCTACCCGATCGCCGCTACGAGCCGATCCTGGGAAGGAACGGCAGCTCGAGGCGCGGGGGCCAAATCTGGATACCGAGGGTCAGCGACATCAAATGAAGCTCGAGGCCGTCGACTGGCCCGACTTGAATCCCCAGGACCGGGGTCTCGAGCGAGAATCCGGTGCCGGTGGCGCTGCTCCCGATGTAGATGCCCGCGACGTAGTCCTTGCAGAAGGCGTCATGGTGCTGGTCGAAGCGCAGCCCGGGAACGCGGCGGCCCATCTCCTCGATGAAGGTGTTGCTGTTCGGACCGGGCCAGGCGCCGTAGTGGTACGTCTGAGCGTAGCGGGCGACCTCCCGGTGAAGGTCCGCGATGACCACTCCCGCACGTGGACCATCGATGCGTTGGAGGATCGTGTAAGGTCGCCCTTCATAGTCCTCCGCCAACGCCTCTTCGGTCGTGATCGGGTAGATCCAGGCGCCGGAGTCCGCGTCGTCGACGGCGACGCGATACCAATGTCCGTCCTCGCGCAAGTCGATCACGGCGTGATGAGCCTGCCCGAGGATCGGGCCCCATCGCTCGGTGAGGCGCCGCGTCTTGACCAGGACGATGTCTTGGCCAGTGTCGGGTGGGGGCGGCGCGACCGCGCAGGATCCCACGAGGAGCGAGGCGAAGCACATCACCAGGAACGAAGCCACCGCCTCGGCCGGTCTCCGTGCCCTCCGACTCACGGTGCTCAGCACTTCCTGGTCGCTCCGGCGTCCCGAGCTCTCGTACGGGCCGTGGAACCGCTTAGCGCCAGCCGGGCCACGGGCGATCGTTGCGACGGTACCCGTCGTCGCCCTGGGCTTCGAACAACGCCTCGAGTAGCGGATGCTCGATCGGGCCCTGGTCGAACTCCTCGGGCACGAGGTTCTCCTCCGCGGAGTAGGTCACCGTCGAGGAGCCGTCGACCAGCACGTGATACCATGGCTGCTCGCGATCTGGTTGAGTCTGATTGTTCTCGTACCAGGACTCGTCGGCGAGGCAGCGCATGTCGAAGTCAATGATGAGGCCGCGGTAGCCGTAGCGGCAGTGGCGTACGATCTGACCCGGGCCGAACTGGGGCAGGTCTTCGGGCAAGTAGTCAGGGATCTCGAAGGCTGGCTCGGACATCTCTCCTCCGAACAGGATGAGTCAGTGTTCGTGAACAGTATTCGCATCCGATCGGCGAGCTCGCAACTTTCGAGCGCGTTTCGAGGCAAGATGATCGCGGAGCCAGAGGCCGCGCACCGCCCTCGACCGATCATGGCAACGTCAACCGGTAGACCTCGATCGCGGGACCCGCGAGGCGCATCCGCGACAGGCCACTGAGCGGCACGTAGAACGCATCGAGCGGGTCGAGCCCTGGCGGTTCTCCATCACCATCCACAGGATCGATCGACCACACGCGCTGCCCTCGCCTCTTCGCAATCTTCGTCAGCACCGCCGAAGATCCCGACCAGGGCGTTCGGTCCGCGATCACGAGGTACAAGGGGCCCGTCCCCAGCGCGCGCGGATCGAAGGTGAACGGATCGGCGCCGGTCTCGAAGACCTCGTAACGCGGCGGCGGAGGCCAATCGGGGTATCGCCAGCCAAGGCTCACCAGCGCCTCGCCGCGCCGTGTCAGGTACCGGCTCTCGGCGTGCTCCAGGCTCTCGATCCGGCGGAGGGCCGCGTCGTCGGCACGGCGCAGAGAAGATCGG
>JAVJTD010000093.1:0-11039 GCA_040219065.1 Planctomycetota bacterium | reverse complement strand
CCAGGAGCTCGCTCTCGGCCTGACGCGCTTCGAGGCCGATGGCGAGCGCCGCGAGCGGACATGGACGTCCGAGCTCCGACGCCTGCAACGTGACATTCGAACCCTGTATGCCGCCGAGCTCGGCTCGACGGAGTGACTTTCGAAGGAGAACGCGACATGAATCGACTCTGGCCTCTGATCGTGTGCACGATCCTCGCCTTCCTGATGATGCCCGCCGCCTCGGCCGACGACTCGGACGCCCTCGCCGAGGATCTCGAGATCATGAGCCACCTCATCGCCGGCTCATTCGGCACCGCCTCGAGCCTCCCCCACAGCTTCGACGAGTCTCATCCCTTCGCCTCGCCGCCGCCGCGGCGAATCGGACCCGTCGACGCGTTTCGGCTGCCGGGCTACGGCACCGTCTTCCAGCTCACGGTCTCGGGCGTCCGATTCGACGGCCCCGGGAAGACGAAGACGGAAAACCAGCCCGCGAGCCGCTGGGAGCAGACGCGCCGCGCATTGAGCGGAGATCAGGCCAAAGAGGACGTGGCCCAGTGCACCAGTTGCCATGTGCCCTCGCCTCAGTTCTCACCGAAGGCCTGGCATTGGATGTCCCCGGACTCCGAGGCCATCGAAGAGCGACTGCTCGATCTCCTGGCCGAGAACGCCCATCACCTTCGGGGCCTGGAGGAAGACGAGAAGGTCGCGATCGTGCTGTTGACCCCGGCCCCCGGCGACGGTGGCTTCGGCCCAAAGGGCTCGATCGCGACTCTTTGGGGTGACACGGAAGCGAAGGACTCCTACGGGCCCCCGCCGGGTACGACCGAGGAGCCGCCGGCAAACGATGTCAGCTCGACCGAGTACCGCGCCGACCTGCTGATGCGACAGGGCAAGATCCAAGCCGCCATCGACGCCTACTTCGAGGCCATGGACGTCAAGGATGGCGACCCGAAGGTCCTCGAGGAGATTCCTTTGCTCTCGCACCTGTTCCGCCAGGAGAGCCCTGCGGAGAAGGAGCAGCGCCGCCGGCTCTACGGCAAGCTCTCGAGGGCCTACATCATGCTCGGCGACTACGAGAAGGCGGAGGGCTTCCTCCAAGCAGTGAAAGCGACGAGCAACAGTGCCCTCCCGACGCTCGGCGAGAAGATGGGCGACCGCGAGAAGAAGTCGATCCCGGTCCGAAAGCGCCTCGTGATCTCGGTGAGCTTCCGCGACCTCGAGCGCCTGGCGAGCGGTGAGATCACCCGCGCCGAGCTCGACGCACGCGCCGAAAGGGACCGGTACTCGGGATCGACTCGGTAAGCGGTCAGCAGCGAGGCGGCGGACGCGTTTCGTTTCGGTCGCGCGGGCTGCGGGTTACCGCGCGACCGAAAACAGAGCCCGCGCGACCGAAACGGGGAGCGGCCGTGAGCGGGGAGCGGCTTCCTCGACATCGCTCACGATCGAGCCAGGAGGCGCCGAGCAAGGGGCCGCTCGGAGTGCGCTGTCTTGGCGGCACGGTGCCTTCCGGCCCAAGCTCGCTCGGGAATGCCCTCGCCGACAGACTCGGTCACCGGCTCGCTCGGCTTGGGCACTCCATCGCCCTCGGGCCCGGCTTCACCCCTGTATGCTCCGCCGGCGGGGGCTCCCCTGACTTGGAGCGCCCCCCCTCTACTTGCCGGCTTCTTTGTCTCCGCCTTCGCGGTGGACGAAGATGCCGTTGTTCTCTTGGGCGAGGTCGCGTAGGAACTCGAGCTTGAGGTGCTGGCCGAGACCGACGGTGTGGATGACCACGCTCTTGTAGGGATTCCAGCGCCGCACCGATTCCATGATGCGGTCGGTCGAGTCCTCGGATCCGTCTGGGAGCGTCGGAGCGCCGTCGGTCATGAGGAAGATCGTCTCGACGCTCGGCTTGTAGTAACGATCGACCGCCCCGTGGCCGGCGAACTCGAAGGCCTTCTCGAGGGCATCATGGATGTTGGTCGAGCCGATCGGATCGAGGTTCTCGATCCACTTCTGCGCCTTCTTGATCGTCGACGGCTTCGCTTCGACCAGCTTGTCCGAGAAGAGCAAGTTGCCCTCGCCATAGGCGACGATGTTGAACTTCGTTCCTTCGGCCAATGCGCCGAGCGCCTTGTTCAGCTCGCGCTTGCAGATGTCGAGTCGGCTGTCCTCACCGCTCTCTGCCGGCAACGGGAAGATCCCGTCGAACTGGGGGTTCGTCCAGGACAGGACCATCGAGCCCGAGACGTCGATGACGTAGACGAGTGCGCGGCCTTCCTGCGGAATCGAGTTGTAGTAACCGAAGCCGAGGTCCTTGCCGACGGTCGTCGCTCCGCCGCCGAGGGGCAGCATGCCGCTGGTCACCTGCAGCTCGTTGTCCTTGAACCAGCTCCGCCACGCCGAAGCGCTGGCGCCGAGCTGCTGCCGCGTCAAGCGCTCGAGGGACTGGGCGATCTTCCGCTGCAGGCGCCCTTCCTCACGATCGAGGCGGTTGATCATCGGCTCGATGCCGGCCGGCGATCCGATCTCGGCGAAGGTGTACGCCGCCCGCTCCCGCACCGTCGGGTCCGCATGGCTCAAGAGGCGCACCAGGCTCTTGCCAGCGGTCTGCGCCTTCGAGCCCATTTTGGCGATCCCTTCGAGCAGCACCGTGATCTCCTCGGCACCTTTCGCTCGGGAGAGGCTCTTGAGGTACACCGGCAGGAGATCGTCTCCCAGCCTCGCCGTGGCGCGCGACGCGACCAGCTTCAACGTCAGGGGCGCTTCCGACTTGGCGGCGACGTTCTTGAGGAGATACTCCAGCGTGTCTCGCTCGCGAAAGTTCGAGACGGAGTTCAGCAAGCGGGTCTGGAATTGTCGGATCGGGTCGAGCTGCGCGCGAATCTCGGCGAGCCTCTCGTACCCTTGCTCGGCGACCGCGGCCCGCCTCTCCATCTCGAGCGACTCGATGCGAGACTCGAGCATAGAGTACGCCGCCACGATCGCGGCCGCGGCGCCCGGGGTGTCGAACTGCTTGAGCTCGGCGAGGGCCTTGCCGGCGGTCTCCGGATCGGGCTTGTCGCTCGTGAGGCTGGAGAGAGCCTTCTCGAAGCCGGCGAGCGCTTCTCTCTCATCGATCGGCGTGGAGAGTACGGCGAGGAAGACCAAAGACCAAAGCGCTGGCATGTCCGGGCTCCGTCGCGGCCCAAGGACCGGCCCTTAGGGTGAGGTGGCCGGCTGGACGGCGGTTCCAATCCGGGAAGCACCGCAGCGCTTCCGTGTCATCCATTCCATTCCGCGGCGCTTCGCGCAGCCTGAGCGCCGAGTGCCAGCATATCGACGAGCCCACCCCAAACCAAGGGACTGCGCGTGCCTCGCGAGAGAATCCCGCTGCCTCACCTGAGCTCACGTCACCGAGCGACCCGGTACCGAGAGGCCGCTTCAGTCCCGCCCACCGAGCGCCGGCTCCAGCTTGCTTCGGGGCCAACTCGGCGAGTAGGATGGCCCGTTTTCGTGTGCTGTTCCCACTGTCCATCGACCGCAGAACTTGCTTTGGAACCTCTGATGTCCCTTCGAACTCGGGCTCTCTCGACGACCGTTCTCCTCCTCAGCGCCGCCGTTCTTCTCGTGACGACCGGCTCGTGCAATTCCGAGGATCCGAAAGAATACGTGTTCGCCTGGCCCATCCCGACGGACGTCCCCGTCGACTTCCAGTGGGATCGCTTCGGGAAGGTCACCCAAGGCAAGTACCGCATGATCTTGGAGCAGAAGGGCGACGCGCTCGAGGTCAGCTATCGGGACCTGAGCCTCGTGACCTACGCCGATCGCAAGATGGCGGAGCTGCCCGAGGCCGAGCAGGCGGCGTTGCTGGAAGCCTTGCTGCGTCAGATGCCTCGGCTCCGCATCTCGAGCAAAGGTCGTGTGCTGGAGGTGCTGGGTATTCGCGAGGCGGGTGAAGCGATGCTCGCGGACGCTCGCGAAGCGGGTCTCGGCGAGGAGCAGCTCTCGGCACTGGAGGCTCGCCTGACCGACGAGGACGCGATCGAGCTGCTCGAGTGGCGAGCCCGTGAACACTGGAAGCACCTGGTCGAGGACTTCATCGGAATCGACTGCGCGAAGACCGACACGCTGCTCCGGCAGAGCGAGATCCCGGCCATCGAAGAGAATGTTCGCGCCCAAGAAGACCTCACCCACCAAGGTCCCGACCCGCAGTATCCTCGCTGCGTGCGCTTTCGAATCCACCAGACGCTGCAGCAAGAGCAGGCGAAGCGCATCGCCTTGGAGAAAGCGCGGTCTGCATTGACTCAAGTGGGGATCGAGGGTGCGCAGGATGCGACCTTCCTCGACGAGGCGGAGATCTTCAATGTTCGCTCGGAGTCCTACACCAGCATTCGGCTCGACACACTTCAGCCTTATCATTACCTCCGCCATGTGACGACGAAGATTCAGGCACGCAATGAGCCGCCCGTCAAGCTCGAGGAGAGGTACGAGTACACGTTCCGCTGGCCCTCCTCGAACTGAAAGCCGTCGATGATCGAGGAGCGAACGATGCCGCGGCGAATGATCACGATTCGAATGATGATCGGATCCCTGCTGCTGATCCTTCCGGGCACGGGCTGCCAGAAGAGCGGCGGATCGTCGCCCTTGCCCGCGGTCGAGCCGGTGGGCATTCGCTATCCCGTCGATGGTGACATCTACTTCGACGACCTGGACGTCCAAGAGGGCACCGTCGAGCTGCGCTCGATGCTGGGCGAAGGACCCGTGGTGGGAGCCTCGCAATTGCGTTGGGCATTCGCCAATGACGACCGGCATCTGTACATCGCCGCCGAGTGGACCGACACGACCCACGACCACGAGTTCGACCGCGAGACCGGTCCTTTGGACTTCGATGGCATTCGCATCACCTTCGACGTCAACGGGAATGGAGTCCTCGAGCCCAATGAGGACGCGCGCACCGTCATTGCGGCCGATGTCGGATCGCAATTCGTCGATCAGCACATCGGTGACGAGGAGACCGACACGATCGGCGACGGCATTGCGCGTCTTCGCTACGACGAAGGCCGCAAGGTCTACCACGCCGAGATGCTCATCCCGCTCCTGCCCGATGCGCTGGGGCAAGACGGCCAGCTCAGCGCGACCACTCGATTCAACTTCCTGATCTTCGATCACGTCGAGCTCGCCATGAGCACCGGCAACGGGGGTCCCCTCGTCCCGGACGGCGAGCCCTGGCCGACGCTACCGATCCGGCCGAGTGGCCCCGGGATGTACCCCGAGCTGCCGAGCGACCTCGAAGGGCTCATCGTGTTCATCAGCACCCACGAGGAGCCTCGCGGCGAGATCTACTCCTTCGATCCCACGACCCGCGAGACGCGGCGCATCACCTATCGGCCCAACCTGAAGAAGGAGAACGTCTCGCTCTCGTGGAACCGGCAGCACATCGCCTTTCACGGAACCAAGACGCCCGAAGACCTCAACTCGCTCGAGATCTACACACTCGACATCGACGGCTCCAACTTCCTGCAGCTCACCGACAATCACATGACCGACGGCCACCCGGCCTGGTCCCCCGACGACACCAAGATCGCCTACGCCTCCTACCGAGGTGATCCCGGCTTCTCGATCGTCATCATGACGAAGGACGGTATCGAGATCGCCGACATCACCCCCGACGGCCTCGAAGACAATGACCCCGAGTTCCTCCGCGACGGGCGCCTCGTCTTCAAGACCGGCCGGTTCAGCACGTTCCCGCAAACCCGCCTCGCCATCATGCAAGAGGACGGCTCGAACGTGGAGCAGATCACCTTCTTGGATGGCGTGTCCGATCACGATCCCGCCGGCACCGACGCGGTCATCTACTTCGAGCGCTTTCCCAAGGACACCAACTACGCCGAGGACACCTCGGCCGGCTTCATCGGCTGGGACATCGTCGTCGCGTTCAATGACGGCTCCGGCGAAGAGACTCTCGTCTCCGATGGCTGGGTGAACTGGCTGCCGGTGCTGGGGCCTTCAGGGCGTTACATCGCCTACCTCAAGAGCGTCGGCTACACGGCTCTGCACGTGATGACCGTCGATGGCCGAGAGCTCGGCCGACTACTGCCGTCGGTCACGCGTCTCACCTACTTCGACTGGAAGTGACGTGCCCCTGCTGATCGAGACGGAGCGCCTGCGCATTCGACCCTGGACCTTCGACGATGTCGCTGCCGTGCTCGAGATCTACGGCGATCCCGACGTCGGACGCCACCTCGGCGGATTCCGAGAGCCCGACGCCGACCTCGCCGCGGCTCGCGCCCGCCTCGAGCGTTGGCAGGAGCGCTTCACACCGATTGCCCCGCTCGGCTTGCTCGCCGTGGAGCCAACGAGCGGTGGCACGCCGATCGGCGGCATTGGCCTGGTTCCGTTATCGGACAGCGACGACATCGAGATCGCCTACCACTTCGCCAAGCGGGCGTGGGGTCAGGGCTTTGCCACCGAGGCCACCCGCGCCGTCGTGAGCTGGGGATTCGAATCACTGGGGCTCGACCGCGTGCTCGGCCTCGTTCACCCCGACAACCGCGCCTCGGCCCGCGTGCTCGAGAAAGTCGGCTTTCAGCCGCTCGGCAAGAGGCAGCTCGAAGGCGAGACCTTCGATCAGTACGTGCGAACGCCGTAGGGCCTCCGCCTCGAGATGCTTGCGGACTACGACCTCGACTTCGTCTGGGCAATCCAACTGTCGACGATCTGCTCGAGGACGGTGAGGGGGACAGCTCCGCTGCCGAGGACCGCGTCGTGGAAGCCGCGGAGATCGAAGGCCTCGCCGAGCTCGCTCTCGGCACGCTGGCGCAGCTCTCGAATCTTGAGCTCGCCCATCTTGTAGGCGAGGGCTTGGCCGGGCCAGGCGATGTAGCGGTCGACCTCGGTCGTGATGTTGTGGATCGAGAGCGCGGTGTTCGCGGCCATGAAGTCGATCGCCTGCTGGCGGGACCAACCGAGCGCGTGGATTCCCGTGTCGACGACCAACCGGCAGGCACGCCACATCTCGAACGTGAGGCGCCCGAAGTCGCTGTACGGATCCTGGTAGAAGCCGACCTCCAGGCCCAGCCGCTCCGCGTAGAGCGCCCACCCCTCGACGAAAGCCGTCGCACCGTAGAACCGCCGTAGGTTCGGGAGCTGCTCGAGCTCTTGCTGCAAGGCGAGCTGGAGGTGATGTCCGGGCACCGCTTCGTGCAGCGACAATGCCTCGAGCTCATACAGCCGCCGAGTGGGCAGATCGTGAGTATTGAGGAAGTAGTAGCCGGCGCGCGAGCCGTCGCCGGCCGGCTGCTCGTAATAGGCACTCGTCGTCTTGGGAGCGATGAACTCGGGCACCTCACGCAAGCCGTAAGGCATCTCGGGCAAGCGGCCGAAGAGCTGTGGCAGGTAGCCGTCCATGCGCTTGCAGATCAGGGCCGCTGCCGCGAGCAGCTCCTCGGGCGACTTCGCCTCGAAGCGCTCATCGGTGCGCAGCATCTCGAGAAACTCACCAAAGCTCCCCGTCCACTCGAGCGAATCGAGGATGCCCTGCATCTCCTCGCGGATCCGCTGCACTTCGCCCTTACCGATCTCGTGGACGACCTCGGGTGAGAGATCGAGGGTGGTATAGTGCCTCACTCGCTGCTCGTAGAGCTCTCGCCCGCTAGGCAGGTCGCAAGCGGCAATCGTGTCACGAGCGGCCGGGTAATACTCGTCTTCGTAGAACGCGAGGAATCGCCGGTAGCTCGGGATCACGCTCTCCTGGATCGCCAGTCGACCGGCAGTATCCAGCCGATCGCGCTCGGTCGCCGGAATGGAGGCCGGCATGCGCCGGAACGGCTCGTAGAAGCGTGAAGCTTCCGGTCGCGAGACGACGTGGGCGGAGATCGTCCCTTCGAATCCCGTCAGCACCACCTTCGGCAAAGTGATCCCCTCGGCGATACCGCGCCGCATCGCCGCGATGTGCTGCTCGAACCAAGGGCCCACGGCGCGGAGTCGCGCGATGTAGTCGTCGTAGTCCTTCGCCGTCTCGAGCGGCATGAAGTCCGGCAGGCGCGCGAGCTCGATGTGGAAGCCGTCGCGGTTGGTGATCGGGATGAAGTGGCCGCCGAAGCGATACTCGGCGATCCGGTCGTCGAGCAGCCGCAAGAGGAAGTCGTAATTGACCTGCGCGGCCGTGACGAGTCGGGAGCGATCGATCTCGTCCAGCTTGCGCCGGTAATCGAGGTGACGCCCATGCCGCTCACGGATCGCCTCGAGCGAGGCGTTGCCCAGCCGGTCCCGGTACTTGTCCTCACCGACCCGAGTCGCGAACAGAGGATCAGCGGCCAGGTCGGACTTCCACACCTCGTGGGTCAAGAGCTCGAGCTGGACGATCGAAGACTCCGCCGGTGGATCGAGCTCGAACGGCGAGCAGGCCGTCAATCCGAGAGCCAGCACGGCAGTGACCAGGGACAGCGTCTTCGTCATCGGATCGGTGTTCATCGTCCTCCGTCCTCGGCTCTGTTCAGCAGTCTCTCGATGATCGTCTCGAAGCGCGTCCGCAATCGGTCGTACGTCGGTCCGGTCGCCGGGCCGGTGAACCCCGTGTGGATCGCCTCGACGTTACCGTCTTCGTCCAAGAAGATCGTGGTCGGGTACGAGCGCACTCGGTCGAGCGCACCCAGCGCCTCAGTCGCCTCGCCTTTGTCCGAGGGACCCGCGATCAGGATCGGGTAGGTCGAGCCGTGGCGCGCCTGATACCGCTTCACCTGACGCACGTTGCGCTCGAAGTCGCCGGTGAGCTCGAAGGCGAGTCCGACGATCGACAGCCCTCTTCGTCCGAAGCGCTCCTGCAGCTCTTTGAGGTAGGCTGCTTGGTCGTGGCAGTTCGGGCACCAAGAGCCGAAGACGTACAAGATGCGCGCTTTGCCCTGGAACTCCGGATCGGCCAATGAGCGCGGGCGCCCTTCGAGGTCGGGAAAGGTCAGGTCCTCGAGATCGATCCCCGCGACCCAGCGCGTCTGCGCGAAGTCATCGGGCAGTGCGGCGCCTGGGTCCGGCTTCGCCGTCCATCCCTCGTGCCAGCTATCGCGCGACCAGAAGTCGCCCCGAAGCTCGCCACTCGCGGTACGCTCTGCCCGGAAGAGAAACGCGTGCGCGCCATCGAAGCACGACAGGTGCAGCGTGTTCTTCGACCAAGCGCCGGCGAGGTATCGGTAGTCTCCCGTCGTCGTGAGGAAGGTCGCGCTGGCCGTGCCCTGCTCATCGACCGAGAGCTGAAGCACCGCCGGGTCGTCGCTGCTCTCGAACTTCACTCGAAAGCGAGCCGGGACCGGCGTCTTCGGGGCAGTACGCTCGACAGCGAAGCGGCGCTTCACTCCGGCCCGCGCATGGAAGGTCATCTTCGTCCAGGTCTCGGGGCCCGACCGCTTCGTCCAGGTGCCTTCGAGTGCCCGGCCGTCCGGCGCGAGTGTCGCCACGATCCGCGAGTCGTAGTGTGGCATTGCCAAGGTGAGCTCGGCTCCGCTCCACGTGACGCTCGGCACAGGGATTCGCTCCTCTCCATTGAGGAGCATCGCCTCGAAGCGGTCCTCCACCTTGGACAGCTCGATCCCGAACGGCAGCTCGCCACCCGGGCTGTCGAGCCACGCCCGCCAGAGACCGGTGGCGGGATCCGCGGGTGAGAGGGAAACGGCGAGGACCAGGCAGGACAGGGCGATCATCGGGTTCTCCAGGACGACGTGTTCACCGGCCAGGAGCATAGGCAAAGCGCCCGAGAATCGAAACCCTCGGGAGCCCGTGAGGTCCTTTCGTAACGGCGGGCCGCGCGTCTCGTTCTCGTTCGAAGAGGATGGTAGGGTGCAAGCACCGAGGCGACCGCGGGCCATCCGAAACCGCAGCTCCAGGAGGATCGGATTCATGACTGAGCGAGGGATCATCGAGACGGCGGCGGCGGAGTTCTACGAGGCGCACTTCGTGCCGGCCCTCTTCGCGGCATGGGCACCCCGCGTGCTCGAGCACGCGCGACTCGGTGCCGGGCAGAGCGTCCTCGACGTCGCCTGCGGCACCGGCGTCCTGTCCCGGGCCGCCCGAGAGCTCATCCGCGATGGCCGCATCGTCGGCCTCGATGCCAGCGAGGGCATGATCGCGGTCGCCAGCCGTCGTACCCCCGAGATCGAGTGGTGCCATGGCAGGGCGGAGGAGCTGCCCTTCGAAGACGGCACGTTCGATCGCGTCATCTCGCAGTTCGGGATCATGTTCTTCGAGGACATACCTCGAGCGCTCGACGAGATGATCCGGGTGACCAAGCCCGGCGGCCGCGTCGTCGTCGCGTTCTGGGACTCCCTCGCCCGGAGCCCAGGCTTCCGCTCGCTCGTCGACTTCCTGCGGCGCGAGGCCGGTGAAGAGGCCGCTCAAAGCTTGGAGGCCCCGTTCCGCTTGGGCGATCCGGCCCCGATCGCGACGCAACTGGCCAAGGTCGGGCCCTGCACCATCGACACGCCGAAGGGGACCGCTCGGTTTCCTTCGATCCGCGCCTGGATCGAGGCCGAGACGAAGGGCTGGACACTCGGCGCCCTCGCCGAAGACCCCGAGCGCTTCGAGGGCTTGATTCGCGCAGCGGAGCGCGACCTGGCGGCGCTGGCCCATGAGGACGGCAGCGTGGCATTCGAGGTCCCCGCCCACATCGTCAGCGTCGCGGTCGAGCGTTGATCTGAAACATGCCTCCCAAACCAGAGCCCGCGCGACCGTTACGGAAAGCGGCTGTTGAACTGGAGGCCGCTTCCTCGACGTCGCTGACGGTCGAGCGGAGAGCAAGGGGCCACTCGGAGTGCGCTGTCGTCGCACGGCCGCCCCGGCCCAAGCTCGCTCGCGCAGAGCCCTCGCCGACAGACTCGGTCTTTGACTCGCTCGACTTGAGCACTCCATCGCACTCGCCCTCAGGCCCAGTTTCACCACTGTATGCTCCGGGCGCCGCGCCCGGGGGCGCCGCGCCCGGGGGCGCCGTTGATGTGAAACCAGAGCCCGCACGGGTCCCTGACACGGAGCCGCTGCCATTGGGACGGTGAGGTTCACGGCGGGGGCCTCATCCGTCTGGCGATGAGTAAGGGACGATGCGACATGCCCGTCGG
>JAVJTD010000092.1:0-32907 GCA_040219065.1 Planctomycetota bacterium | reverse complement strand
GTCGTCCATGTCGTCCGCCGCGGTCAACGCCAGGCCGCTCTCGGCCAGGATCTTCTTGCCCTGATCGACGTTGGTGCCTTCCAAGCGGACGACCAGGGGCACCTTCATATCGATCTCGCGAACCGCTTCGACGATCCCTTGGGCGATCACATCGCAGCGCATGATCCCGCCGAAGATGTTGACGAGCACAGCCTGCACCTTGTCGTCGCTCAGGAGGATCTTGAACGCCTCGGTCACCTTCTCTCGCGTTGCGCCACCGCCGACGTCGAGGAAGTTCGCCGGCTCGGCGCCGTGCAGCTTGATGATGTCCATGGTGGCCATCGCCAGCCCGGCACCGTTCACCATGCAGCCGATGTTGCCGTCGAGCTTGATGTACGACAGATCGAACTTCGAGGCCTGGACCTCGGCCGGATCCTCCTCGTCGAGATCACGGTACTCGACGATATCTTTGTGACGGTAGAGCGCGTTGTCGTCGAAGTTCATCTTCGCGTCGAGCGCCAGGACCTGGCCGTCCTTCGTCGTCACGAGCGGATTGATCTCGGCGATCGAGCAGTCGCAGTCGACGTAGGCCTTGGCCAGCCGCTGCATCAGAGTCGCCGCCTTGTTGAGCAGCGCCTTGTCGATGTTCAGCCCCAGGGCCAAGCGCCTGGCCTGGAAGCCCTGAAGGCCGAAGCGCGGATCGACCGGCTCCTTCAAGATCTTCTCGGGGCTCTTCGCCGCGACCTCTTCGATCTCCATGCCGCCTTCTTCGCTCGCCATGAGCACCGGCATGCCGACCGCCCGGTCGAGCGCCAAGCCGACGTACAGCTCACGATCGATCTGGCAGCCCTTCTCGACGATGATCTTGCGAACGAGCTGTCCCTCGGGTCCGGTCTGGTGGGTCACCAGGGACATTCCGAGGATCTCGGATGCGTGCTTCTGCGCCTCTTCGGCGCTCTTGGCGAGCTTGACGCCGCCACCCTTACCGCGGCCGCCGGCATGGATCTGGGCCTTGACCGCGACCACGCCACCGTCATCGCTGCCCATGAGCTTCCGATAGGCCTCGGCCGCTTCCTCGGGCTTGTGAACCAGGACGCTCTCGGGCACGGGCACGCCGAAGCGCGCGAGCAGCTCCTTCGCCTGGTACTCGTGGATCTTCATGAAGCGCTTCGTTCCCTGACGAATTCGACCGAGCGAGCCTCGCTCGTTTGCTTATTTCGCGGCAGGGAAGGGAATTGTATAACGGCCCCGACCGCGGACGAAGACCCCGGACCATACTGGAGTCTCCGCGGAAGCGTCAACAGGAAAAACAGCGGCCCTGGGTCGTCGTAAGTCCAGCTATGACGGAGCCGTGATGCCCCCTCAGGAAGCGAGTGTCGGGATCCTCGTCGATCGACAGATCGAGGCGCTCATCGAGAGCGGCGCGATCCGCGGCCGCACACCACTCGGCCCCGATCAGATCCAGCCCGCCTCGCTCGATCTCCGCCTGGGAGCCCGAGGCTTCCGCATCCGCTCGGGCTTCCTGCCCGAGGGCGTCAGCGTCGAGGACAAGCTCGAGAAGCTCAAGCTCTACCCCATCGACCTCGAGGCCGGCGCCGTCCTCGAGATCGGGCAGGCCTACCTCTTCCCGCTCCAAGAGTCCCTCGCCTTGCCCGAGCACCTGTCCGCTCGCTCGAACCCCAAGAGCTCCACCGGACGCCTTGACCTGTTCACCCGCATCATCACCGACCGCTGCTCCCGCTTCGACGACATCCCGGCCGGCTACCGAGGCCCGATCTACCTCGAGGTCGTCCCCCGCTCCTTTCCGGTCCGCGTCCGTCCGGGACACACGCTCAACCAGATCCGCTTCTTCGACGGCCCCTGCGAGCTGGACGACGAAGCCCTGCGCCAGGAGCACGAAGAAGCCCCGCTGCTCTTCGACGCCGACGGCCAGCCGATCCCCGCGAGCAAGACGCTCTTCGACGATGGCTTGGTGATGCGCGTCGGCCTCCACGCCCAGTCCCAGGATGGCATCGTCGGCTACCGCGCTCGCCGCTACACCCCGATCGTCGATCTGAGCGAGATCGGCGTCCTCGATATCGAGGAGTTCTGGGAGCCGATGCGCGCCTCGGGCAGCTCGCTCATCCTCGAGCCGGAGGAGTTCTACATCTTCGCCTCCCGCGACCGCGTCCGCGTTCCCGCTCACCTCGCCGCCGAGATGGTCGCCTACGACGTCGGCATCGGCGAGCTCCGCACCAACTACGCCGGCTTCTTCGACAACGGCTTCGGAGACGGCCGCGGCCAGCTCCGCGGCACGGCCGCCGTCCTCGAGGTCCGCCCGCACGACGTGCCGTTCCTCATCGAGGACAACCAGGTCTTCTTCAAGCTGAAGTTCTACCGCACCGCCGAAAAGCCGGATCGGCTCTACGGCGATTCGAACCTCGGCTCGAGCTACCAAGGCCAAGGCCTGAGGCTGAGCAAGCACTTTCGGCAGTGAGCTTTGGAGAGTGCTCGGGGCAGGGGCGTCCTCGCACCCGTTCTGAGCACGATGACCGCTCCCCGAACACTCAGTCCTTCTCGATGCCCTCGCCGACGCGGTGGACCTTCATCATGTTGGCGGCGCCTTCGGCCATCTGGTATCCGGCGATCATGACTACGGTATCGCCTTCGGAGACCAGCTTCTCCTCGAGCAGGATACGCTCAGCGTCGCGGAGCAAGTCGCGGGTACGCTCGTAACGGTCCACGAGCTGAAGGGCGCGGACACCCCAGACCATCGCCAGGCGGCGCACGGTCTCGGGGCGGTAGCTGAAGGCGAACACCGCGTTCTCGGGTCGCCACTGGGAGAGCAGGCGCGCTGTGTTGCCCGACTCGGTGAACACAACGATCGCTCGCGCATCGAGCTCGTCGGCGGCCAGCACCGCCGCGTGGATGACCGCCAAGGGATACGAGCTGACGGCTTCTCCTCCTGGCGCGACCTGATAAGTGCGATCGGCGAAGATCGCGGGCTCCGTCCACTCGGCGATGCGCACCATCTGACGGACCGCCTCGACGGGGTAATCTCCCACCGCCGTCTCGCCCGAGAGCATCACCGCGCTGGTGCCGTCGAGGATCGCATTGGCGACATCGCTCGCCTCGGCTCGCGTCGGACGTGGCTGGTGCGTCATCGACTCGAGCATCTGGGTGGCGGTGATGCCGACGCGCCCGAATTGAACGGCCAGCTTCAGCGCCCGCTTCTGGATCAGCGGGACCTTGGCCGGCGCCATCTCGACGCCCAGGTCACCGCGCGCGACCATCAGGCCATCGCAGTTCTCGAGGATCGCCTCGAGGTTCTCGACGGCTTGGGGCTTCTCGATCTTCGCGATCACCGGCGTGTCGAGCCCGTGGGCGGCGATGCGCTCCCGCACCTGGCTCACGTCGGCGGCCGAGCGCACGAACGAGAGCGCCACGAAGTCGACGCCGAGCTTGAGACCGGCTTCGAGGTCCCGCTCGTCCTTTTCAGTGAGAGCCGGCAGAGTGGTCGCCGAGTTCGGGATGTTGATGCCCTTGCGAGGCTTGACGGTTCCACCGCAGATCACCTCGCACTCGACCTCGGCGCCGCGGACCTCGCGGACCTTCAGCTCGATCAAGCCGTCGTCGAGGAGGATTGGATCACCGGGTGCAACGACCTTGGGGAGATCCTGGTAGCTCGTCGTGAGCCGGCCGGCGCGAGCCACATCGTCGCTCGCCACCAACAGGACTCGCTCGCCATTCTGGATAGTGAGCCGACCTCCCTCGATGTCGCCTAGCCGGATCTTGGGACCTTGGAGGTCCTGGAGGATGGCGACCGGCAGACCGAGCTCTTCCGAGACGGAGCGAATCCGGAAGAAGTCCTCCTCGTGCTCCTCCGCCGTGCCGTGGGAGAAGTTGAGACGGATGACGTCGACACCCGCCTGGATGAGCTTCGAGAGCACCTCCCGTGAGCGGGAGGCCGGGCCGAGCGTGGCCACGATCTTCGTTCGGCGCATCGTTCAACCCTCTGCCCGAGTCCGCCGCTGATGAATCGATGAGAAGTGCGCCCCGTTCTTATCGACCAGAGCAGGCGATGGCAAGGAGCCGTTCCCCGGCGGTCCGTTCTCTGGGCTCGCGACTCACTGAGGAGAGGGCATGAGGCGGACGTCTTCGACGATGAAGAGCTTGGTGCGCGGGACACGGTAACCGTCGATCTGACAGTGCTTGCCGAGGTAGTTGGGATTGCGCCTCAGGTCCCATCCCTTCGTGTACTCCCCAGAGGGATCCCCGACGAGTGACAGGATCGAGCCGTTCTCGAGCAGGAGCCCGTGCTCGTGATCGGCGAAGAGGTTGCACTGTGCGTTGGCGCCGCCTTCGGCTCGGGCGAGGAAGCAGGCGATACAGACGATCCGCCCGGAGAGGGACTCGAGTGCCTCGGTGCCCTCGGGGCGCAGACTCGGCTCATCGATTCGATTGGCACCGGGCTCGATCACTCGATACTGGTGGACATCGAGGAAGTCGGCGGAGGGATAGGTCCAGGCGCGGACGCGGACCAGCTTGCCCAGGAGCTCGGGCCGAGTGCGGAGGGCATTGCCGCCTTCGTTGTTGAGAAACGACCAGACACGGCCGTTCTTCTCTCGGAGGACTTGCTCGTAGGGTGCCTCGCAGCTCTCGGGTCGCTCCAACACGAAGACCTCGCCCTGCAGGGTCGAGAGCTCGTCCAGTCGTCGAGCCTCCCTTTGGCTCAGCTCCAACCGATCACTGCTGAGCAGGCCGCAACCGCTGACGAGCCCGAGGGTGATGAGGAGCAGCCAGCGCCAAGCCGGTAGGTGGTGCCGCTGCGTGCTGGGGTCGATGCTTACGATCATCGTCTCTCCTGATGCCCTCGATTTGGAATCGGCCTAACTGCCGCGTCGAGTTGACCCGTCTTCGGGCGCTTCCGTCCAACGGACCCGAGTAGGACATCGTTTCCAAAAAAGCGTGGAGTGGAAAGATCTTTGTGCCCGAGCGGCACGGATTCGCGGGCGGCCGCCCATGGTCTTGTGGAACCTTCGGTCCGTTCGTAGATTGGGGTTCCTTCGAGGTCCAACCCAAACGACCCTTCGCCTGAAACCTCAAGCATCTCTCGCATCGTTCTCGAACACGATCCTGGACAACGACCCCTCGACGAGCGTCCGTGAAACGCTTCGTCGTCGTCTTCATTTGGGTGAACTCATGCTCCGTCCCGGGCTTCTGATCTGCCTCCTGCTCACACCGCTCTCCTACGGCCTGACAGGCCCGCACCAACTCGAAGGCGCTCGACAACGCAGCTTCCTGCGGGGCCCTTGGTCCTGTGCTCTCGATCCCGAAGGGAAAGGGGAAGCGGAGAAGTGGTATTCGCCGGAGAAGATCGAGGCCTTCGAGGGGCGCATCTCCCTCCCCGCGTGGTGGGGAGACAAAGGCACGCCGATGGACCGCGGGTACGAGGGGGTCGCTTGGCTCGCCAAGTCGTTCAAGGTGCCCGTCAACAGCGAGGGCCGTCGCTCTGTCCTTCGGTGTCAGGGAATCTGGAGACGCGCCCGCTTCTGGCTCAACGGACAGCCCATCGGCGAATCACGACTTCCGGGACTGCCTTTCGAGCTGGATCTCGAGAAGAGCTTGAAGGTCGGCGACGAGAACTGGCTGGTGGTCGCAGTGGACAGCCGTCCGCGGCCCGGTGACTTTCGGGTTCCTGTGGAAGACGCCCTCTACACCTGGGGCGGTATCCCCAGCCCGATGATCATCGAGCACCGCTCCGCGATCGCCGAGGTCGAATCGGTGCGTGCTCGTCCGGCTGGCGACGGCCAGGTCGAGATCGAGGCCGAGATTCGACGCTTCAAGGCGGGGGAAGATCTCTCGGTCCGATTGCACCTTCGCCGAGAGCTCTCTGAGCTGCGCTCGACCCTCGACGTGCCTCTCGAGCTCGAAGGTCCGGGCTCCGTGCACGTGCGCGGTACACTCGAGATGAGGGAGCCGACCGCCTGGCTCGGGTCCGAGCCGATCTTCCAGGTCGCCTCGGCCGAGATCGTGAAAGGCGAGACCGTCCTCGATGAGCTCTCTCAAAGGTGCCTTCCGCGAACGCTCTCGGCCGACGAGCGGTACGTCCGGCTCGATGATCAGAGGATCTACCTTCGAAGCGGGACGGACTCGGGGATCTTCCTCGGCCAGAGCCCGCCTTCCTTCGATCCGGGCGACAATCGTGGCGTGTTCGGGGCAATGGACCGGGTCGCCTTCAACATGGTGCACTGTCTCGGCTTCGTGCCTCCGATGGAGTACCTCGATGCCGCGGGCGCGCTTGGCTTGCTCGCCTGGATCGAGCTCCCGATTCCCAACGGAGACGTCCTCCTCGAGAACCCCGACGTCGAGGCGTACCTCCGAGAGGCGATTGCCCTCGCCGAGGCCTATCCGGCGGTCTTCGGCGTGACGATCTGCCAAGAGGCTCCCGCCAAGGGGCCCGCTGCCGAGAAGCTCCGCAAGCTGCTCGCCGAGGCCCGGGGCGCGACTCGACATTGCTTCATCTTCGGTTGCCCGAGCTGGGGACCGGCGGAAGATCCTGATGTCCCTCTCGTGTTCCGGGACCTGCCTCTGGGCGCACGCCTGTCCGAGATCACTCCGGCGCTGGCGCCTCCCGACGAACCGGTCGATCGCCCGGTCTTGGTCCGAAACGTCGGCGGCTATCCGACCTTGCCCGACGTCTTTTACCAGCGCGGTGCGTTGCGGCGAGAGCCGTCGGCCATTCCGAGCTGGCTCGTGAGCGTGAAGGAGAGCGTGACGGCTCAGGACCCCGACTTCCAGCGCAATGAGCGCTTGGCTGCCGCCTCGGATCGAACGCGCGGCGCCTGCCTCTACCGAGAGTTCGATGCTCTGGTCCAGCAGGATTGGATCGGCGGCATCGAGATTCAGACCTTTACCGACGCGCCGCTTCCCCTCGACCACCCGCTCTCGCACGTCGGCATCGCGAACTGGTTCGCCTGGCCGAAGGGCGGCACGACCATCCGGTTCCTTCAGCCGCGCATCGGCGACAAGAAGGGCTCTCTGGGGCTCGATCGATTCTCGTACTACGAGTTCGATCCTCTCGTCATCCGCCCCATGGTCACGAACACCCTCCGTGAGCCGATCCAGTTCGACGGCTACTCGATATCACTTCTCGAGAACAAGAACCTGATCGTCGACGAGCGAGGTCCCTCGATCGATCTGCAGCCGTTCGAGCGAGTCACGCCCGATCCGATCGAGTGGCGAGCGCCGAGCGTCGGCTGGACGACTCAGGTCGAAGTGCGTGCCCTCTTTGCACAAGGGCTGGCGCGCGACGACTCGCTCAGCATGAAAGAGGGCATCTGGATCGTCCCGAAAAAGCGTCTGGCCCCCCAACTGCGAAAGATCGAGCGGAGTGGCGCCACGGAAGTACTGGCCGAGCACTATCCTTTCATTCAGGAGATCGGCGACGCGATACCGAATGTCCTCGTCACGACCGAGATCAACGGCCTGATGTTCGAAGTCCTCGCTCAGCCCGACGGCCGAGTGCTGCTGCTCGGTGGCGGTGGCCGAATCCCGATGGTGCCGTCGAACTGGGAGCCCACCGTCGGCCGACAGCTCGGTACCTGGGTCGACAACGAGCACGTCTTTTTCTCGACTTACTTCCCGGTCGAGCCCTTCGTCGACATCTGGGGCTACGAGGTCGTGAATGACGGCGAGAACTACGTGCTCAGCGACCTGCCGGTTCGTCCCAAGTACCTGATGCGGGGCGTACACGCCGGGACCGAGCTCTGGTCCCCGATGTTCGAGATCAAGGTCGGACCCGGTCGGCTCCTCGCCTGCTCGCTGGACGTCCTCGGCCACCTGGACGACGTCCCCACCGCCGGCGGCCTGATGGACCGCCTCCTGCACTACGTCGCCAGCGACGAGATTCGTCCCCAGGCACTGATCATGCAACAAAGCTTTCAGAAGTGGCTGGAGAGCCGGTGAGCAGGTGATCAGGTGATCAGGTGAGCACAGGAGCACCTGATCACATGCGCTTGTAGCTCGGGCCGCTGCCGCCTTCGCGGGGGGTCCAGCGGGGGCCGAGGATGTCTGTCGCCTTGCAGTCGACGCAGTTTGGCGCGTTGACGATGAGCTGGTCTCCTTCTCGCTCGTAGACACCGGCCGGGCACAGATGGGAGTAGAACTCGGCCACCTCCGCAGGCACGTCCTTGCCGACGATCAAGTGAGACGGGATATCATCTCTCGTCTGGTTGCCCGAGCGGTACACCGCATCGACTTTGCTGAAGGTGACCACGTTGTCGGGCGTGAAGCTCTCGCCCGAGGTGACCTCCCGCTCCTCGGCGGCGTCCTCTTCGACCTTCACCTGGCCGCCGGGGAAGGCGCCCTTGGTGAGCTGCATGAGGCCCGCCTTGAGACCTCCGAGGTAGAAGCCCGATTTGAAGGTCAGGCGCATATTGCGAGTTTTGTGGAGGTCGTCCCGGATGACGCTGCCGTGGATCCGCTCGTCGTATGCCTTCAATTTGCTCTTCGAGAAGTCCTTCGCCTTCAGCGCGGCGAAGATCGTGTGCGCAGCGTGCATGCCCGAGTACATCGCGTAGTGGATGCCCTTGAGCGTCGGCACGTTGACGAAGCCCGCCGCGTCGCCGGCGATCAGCACGCCGTCTCCATGCATCCGGTCAGGCAGCGAGTAGAACCCGCCTTCGGGGATGGTCTTCGCCCCCCACTCGACCAGCTCGCCGCCCTCGAGGATGCTCTTGAAGACCGGGTGGCCCTTGAGCTTTTGAGTGAGCTGGTGCACGTCGAGGGTGTGCTCTTTGTAATCGAGCCCGACGACGAGTCCGAGCGAGACCAGTGACTCGCTCATCGGGTAGAACCAGCTCCCGCCGAACGCGTCGCGCGGCAAGGGCCAGCCCAGCGTGTGGACGACCGAATCGAGCGGGCGCTTCACTTCCCACAGCTCTTTGACGCCGAGCGCATAGATCTGGGGGTTCTTCGAGCCGACGCCCTGCCACTTCAGGTACGCCTGCGTCAACGGACCCCGCGTGCCTTCCGAGAGCACGGTCACGCTCGCGGTCAGGTCCGTCGGAGGCATGAAGCTTCCACCCGGCTCACCGTCGCGATTCAAGCCGACCGGTGCTGTGCGCACTCCGAGGACCTTCTCGTCCTCGACGAGCAACGAGTCCGCCGGGAACCCGGTGAACACGTTGATCCCCAGCTCTTCGGCGCGCTCGCCCAGCCACCTCACGATCTCGCAGATCGAGGCGACGTAGTTGCCCGAGTTGTGCATCGTCGGCGGCGTCGGCAGTTTGAAGGAGCCCTTCTCGGTGAGGAACAGGACGCGATCCCCGGGCACCTTGTTCGAGAACGGCAGGTCTGGCTCGGAGACCTCGGGGAACAGCTCACGAAACGGCGCCGGATTGACGACCGCTCCCGAGAGGCAGTGATCTCCCAGGTTCTCCGCCTTCTCCAGCACCGCGATCTCGACCTCGCCCAATTCACCGCCCGCCTCATTGTCCTGCTGCACGAGCTTGGCGAGCTGGATCGCACCCGCGAGGCCGGCCGGCCCACCGCCCACGAAGAGGACGTCGACGGGCGTCGCCTCATCGTCGGGCTTCTCCTTCTTGATGAAGCGATCGACGGGAAGCTCGGGCTGGTAATCGAGGGGCGAGAAGGTCTTCATCGGGAAACGTGGCTCCGGTCGGGTTCGCTCTGAGGGATTGATGAGATGCCGCGCCTGTCGGCGCTCGGAGGACGAGTGCGTGAAGGTACCGTCAACCCCGGATCGTCTCAACCGGTTCGTCTCGAAGCGCGCGCCGGAGTCGATGTCCCGGCGGATTCCTCAGGTCTCCTCGTCGACATAGGCAATGTGCCGGATCGTCGAGTTGTCCTCGAACGAGGCACCCAGAGAGCCCACCAAGATTCCGAGTGCCGCCGAGAAGCCCGAGAAAGCCATGTAGTGCCTCGCCTCGAGCACCCCGCCCAAGGACGGCGCCCAGCCCAGCAGGAGCTCCCGGCTGAAAATGAGCTGGCTGGCCAAGATGGTCAGCAAGAAGAGAATCGCGTAGGTGCAGATCATGCCGATCAAGACGATCAGCGGAATCGCGACTCGCGTCACGACCTGCTGCTCGCTCGGCCCACGCGGCGTCCGATGGGCGATCAACCTCTGCTGGACGACGACATAGCCCGTCGTCAGGAGCAGAGCGGCACTCGACAGGCCGAACACCAGCACCGGCGAGCGGCTCATTCCGAGATCCCACGCCTCAGCGGTCAGCCAGAGGATGACCGTTGCGGACAGCGCCGCGGTCGTCAGGCGGCTCAGGCGAATCGGAAACTGCCATGGCCTCGCCTCCATGACCGCCCGGAGGATCGCGCTCCGACCGATCCAGATCGCGTTGAGATAGAAGCGCCAGAGGTTTCGCGTGGCGCCTCGCTTCTCTTCGAGTCGTAGGTCGGCGACCTCGGCGAGCACGGCTTGCAGGCGATTCTGCTCGCCCTCGGAGAGCCGTGAGACTCGGTCGAGGTCGTCCAGTCCCTGGATGTCGACGAGGTAATCGTCTTCTTCGGAAGAGTGGCTCAGCCCGTTGAGGTGGCAGAAGGTGTGGATCGCCAACGTGTGCAGCCGGCGCGTCATGGTCGCGATTCGCTCCGCGGGCTCGAGGCCGTGGCCCGTCGCGAAGGGATCGATCCGCGCGGTGGACAAGACCGCCGTCGCGATCGACCGGGAGCTGACGGCGTACGCGAAGGGCTTGTAGTGCGTTACCAGGTCCGCCTCGGTGATGACGAAGACGAAGTCCCAGTGCCGGATCTCGCGCTCGTGAGTCCCCGAGTCGAGGAGCTCGATCGGCTGGAGGCGAGCGCCGCTGGGAAGCTCCTGCTGATCGAGGCAGCGAAAGCGCCAGGTGAACATCGGGAACCAGGCTTGCAGGCTCGCGCTCACCTCGGCAGCGGTCCTTCGGGCAGCCTCGAGATCGACTTCCTCCAGGCGGCCGGAGAAGATCCAGCCGATGTCGATCGGCGGAGCGTTCGGCGTTTCGCGGAGGGCGGAGCTCAGGGTGTTGCTCCCGGTTGATCCCGAGAGGCCAACGGCCCGTCGGGAGCTCACGATCGAGGTGGTTCCCCGGCCAGGACTCGAACCTGGAATGACAGAACCAAAATCTGTAGTGTTGCCAATTACACCACCGGGGATCGGCGGCGAAAACTATCACACGCCTCCGGCATCGTCAACCGATCCGAGCGAACCAACCCCCGGATCGGTGCAGAGCCCTCGCAGTCCAGGCGGGTCCGAGACATCGAAGCCCCGCCACCCCTGGCGAGGGCCAGCGAGGGCTTCTTCGAAGACCGCGTCGTCACAGGAAGAACCGGTGAACGAACAGCCAGGCGCCCGCCGCGGCCAGTGCGATCGAACCGGCGATCGATCCGGCTCGCGGCAGTGCTCGCCACCTTCGGGCGAGCAGCGCAGCGGCGGCCAGCAGGCAGAGTAGTCCGGTGGCCCCTCCCAGCCAGTAGCCCGTGATCGCCCAGCCGCGCCCGAACAGGGAGAGCCCCTCGGACATCAGTCGCTCGCCGATCGCGAGCCCATGCACCAGCCCGAAGAGCATCGCCACCGGCAGCCTCTGCTTTGGGGCCGGAGCCACCACGTTCTCGATCGCGAGGTAGATCACGCTCAGCGCCGCGCCCGATTCCAGGACCCGCCCGCTCAGCCAGTCGATCTCCAGCACGCTGCCGCCGATGGCGGCCATCGCGGCGCCCGTCCACCCCACGGCCGGCATCATCACTTCATGTCGGTCCCTCGCGATGAGCAGCAGAGCCGCCAGGAACAGCCAGTGATCCAGCCCCGAGATCACCTCCAGCCAACCGCTAGCGAAGGCGCGCCAAGCCCGCTCGAGCGGTGGCAAGGTGCTGTCGAGCTCGACCTCGAGTGACGGACGGTCCGCGGTCAGCACGTCGCGATGGCTCTCCGTCCTCAACTCGAGGATCACGAAGTGCCGGTGCCATTCGCCGAACCGATCGAAGAGCCGCAGCTCCAGGCCGGCCGACCGAGGGCTGCTGGCGAGCTCGAATCGGTGTGTCCAGTCGACGAACAAGCTACCGCTCTCATCATCGACCAGCTCGCTGGAGTCGGAGCGGAACGGAATCACCTCGCCGTCGATCTCACACTGCATGCCTGCCTCGATGACCGGCGAGATTCGCTCGAGCGCTCGCCCCAGCTCTTCGGGTTGCACGAAGCCATCTCGGTCTTCGTCGAGGCGAAACACGCGGTCGAGGTCGTGCACGTCGAAGCGCACGGTCCAGTCCACGCTCGTTCGATCCTGCCCTTCGAAGCGCAGCCTCGAGTAGCTCGTGTCCGTCTCGTGAACGAGCCCGAGATTGCTGCCGATGCTGGAAAGCAGCAGCGCGAGCCGTAGGATCATGCGCCGGTCCCGATTCGGTGCCTCGCGGAGGAGCGCCGGGGACAGGTCACCCGGAAACGCTGGCCGAAGGATACACGCGTGGCGGATTCGCCGAAAGGGAAGCGGTCGCAGGAGCCCGAGCGCACGCTCGGGCTGCCGAGTGCGACCGGCATCGTCGCGGCGAGCATGATCGGAACGGGGATCTTCACCGTCAGCGGTGAGGTGGCGGAGACCACGTCGACCGGCTGGGGGCTGCTGGTTGCATGGACCCTGGGAGGACTCTACGCCTTGTGTGGCGCGCTCTGCTACGCCGAGCTCGCGGCGGCACTTCCTCGCAGCGGCGGTGAGTCCTTCTACCTGGGGCACATCTACCACCCGCTGCTCGGATTCCTGGCGGGCTGGATCTCTCTGATCGCCGGCTTCTCGGCGCCCATCGCGCTCTCCTCGCTCGCCTTCGGCAAGTACCTCGGGGCATTGATCCCGGGGATCGATGAGGCGCTCGCGGCCACCGGTCTGGTGTTGTTCCTCTCCTTGCTGCATGCGACGAACGTCCATCGCGCGGTCCGACTCCAGACGGCCTTGGCCGCTGCCAAGGTACTGTTGATCCTCGTGTTCATCGCCGGCGGCCTGCTGCTCTCGGGTGGTCGCTCTATCGATCTGGGCACCCTCTCGGGTCTTCAGGCAGACCTCCTCCACGCGAGCTTCGCCATCGCCCTGATCCAGATCGTCTTCGCCTATAGCGGCTGGAACGCCGCGACCTACGTGGCTGGGGAAGTGCGTTCTCCGACACGGACGCTCCCGCGCTCCTTGCTCGGCGGCACGATGCTCGTCACCGTGCTCTACGTCGGTCTGAACGTCATCTTCCTCCTCGCGCTTCCCTTGAGCCAGATGAAGGGTGTCGTCGAGGTGGGCGATGTCGCGGCGCGCCGCTTGTTCGGGGAGGCGGCGGGCTCGGCGCTCTCGATCGGGATCACGCTGGCGTTGGTGTCGTCGGTGAGCGCGATGATCATGTCGGGTCCACGCGTGTACCGCGAGATGGGCGTGCAGGTGCCACTGCTCTCGTTCATTCGCGGGCTGAATCGCCACGGCGCTCCGACGCGCGCGGTCGCCCTCCAGGGCTTCATCGCAGTCGCGATGATCTGGATCTCGGACTTTCGCGAGCTGCTCTTCTACATCGGGTTCACCTTGAGCCTGTGTGCCGCCTTCACGGTGCTCGGCCAGATGATCTTGCGCGTGCGACGTCCGGACCTCGAGCGGCCCTACCGCACGACGCTGTATCCGCTGCCACCGCTCCTCTTCCTCGGCTTCACGGCCTGGATGGTGTTCGACGGCGTCCGCGGGAACGGGGACGGCGTCCTGCAGGCCGGGCTCACCATCCTTCTCGGCGCGACCGTGTACTTCGCGGACCGATGGGTCTCACGCAGGTGGCGGCGAGAGACGCCCGACTGACGGGTTCGCTCGGCCAGACCGGTTTGCTAATCTGCCGGCCATGAAGATCACGACCTGGAACGTCAACTCGCTGCGCATTCGTCCGCTCCGGCTCCGGCACTTCCTCGAGACCGAGGAGCCGGACGTGCTCTGTCTGCAGGAGACGAAGGCGGAAGACCATGCCTTCCCGCGCGAGATCTTCGATGAGCTCGGCTACC
The DNA here is from genome assembly GCA_040219065.1 of Planctomycetota bacterium. GTDB lineage: Bacteria > Planctomycetota > OFTM77 > OFTM77 > OFTM77 > OFTM77. Next base: position 18,929 of record JAVJTD010000092.1, on the reverse strand, counting down.
GGCTCGAGGTGTTCGGGCAGAAGACGTACAACGGCGTGGCGATCGCTTCCAAGCAGCCGATCGAGGACGTGCAGCGCGGATTTCCGGACGACGACGCGGACGGCCAGAAGCGCCTGATCGCCGCGACCGTCGGCGGCGTCCGTATCATCGACGTCTACGTGCCCAACGGCTCCTCGGTCGACTCCCCCAAGTTCCCTTTCAAGCTCGACTGGCTCGCCCAGCTCCGCCAGTGGATCGCCGACCATCACGAGCCGAGTCAGCCGCTCCTCCTGTGCGGCGACTTCAACATCGCCCCGGACGATCGGGACGTCTGGGATCCCGAGAAGTGGCGAGGCAAGGTGCTCTTCCACCCCAAGGAGCACGCGGCGTTGAAGGAGATCCGGGACTGGGGCCTGCAAGACGCCTTTCGCATTCATCACGAAGAAGGCGGCGTGTACTCCTGGTGGGACTACCGGGGCGGCGCATTCCGCTTCAACCACGGTCTGCGCATCGATCTCATCCTCGTCACCCGGCCCCTCGCGGAGCGCTGCACCGAGGTGACGATCCACCGCGACACGCGCAAGGTGCTCGACGGCGAGAAGCCCTCGGACCATGCGGCCGTGTCGGCGGTGTTCTCAGACTGAGGCTCTACTGGGGTAAGACGTCCTCGACAGCGCTTTCGGGCACGTCGAAGAACCCTTCACGCGCGCTCCGGAACTCGATGTCCGCGAACGTCGCCTTGCCGATCGGCGCCCCTTGCACGCCCGCGTTCTCGTTCCAGTTCCAGAAGCGGATCGAGGAAGGGACCATCAAACCACCCACTTGAGCATACTCCTCGTAGGTGGCGACGTGCGGCTCCTCGTTCGCCCGCTCGAGCGGCTGGCCATAGGTGACGATGTAGGCCAGCGCGCGCAGGGCATTCGTCTCGGGATCGGCGAAGACGACGTACCAATCGTCGGGCGTGTCTCCCGTGCCGGTGACGAAGGTCATTCGGGCGCTCGGGAGGCGCTCGCCCTGCAGCGGCCTCTCGTCGATCGGCGACATCAAGGTGCCCGGATCGGAGAGCTTCCAGGGCGCGGAGAAGAAGTAGGGCCAGGTGAGGAGATGGAAGCGGGTCATCGGGTAGACGGCTTGCCCCGTTCCCACCGACCAGGCTCGCTCACCGTCGAAGACGAGGCGGCCGCCTTCGTCGAGGTCGATTCGGGCGCGTCCGGTCGACGGCTCGAAGAAGAGCTCGCCGGCGATGACCTTCTGCCCGTCGAACATCACATCGAGCCGGCCCGCCACGCCGGGCTGCCGATACAGGTCCTCCTCGCCGTGCGCCTGGGCGATCTGCCCCGAGAACGGCACCGGCTTCTCCTTCGTGCTCGAGCAGGCGAGGAGGAGAAGGGGAATGAGAATCAGGAACCGAGTGGACATGAAGATGCTCCTCGAGGCGGCTTGGATCCCAACCGAGCCCGCAGGGATGCCTGGTTGCGATGGGAGTTTCAAGGAGCACGCGGGCGCCGGATCGAGCACTCCACCGAGAGAGCCCACTGCTCGGGCATTTCGAAGCGACACCGAAATCTCGCCGCAAGAGCCGACACAGGGGCGCGAGGAGAAGCGGGACAGGCTCGCCCGGAGCTGGCGCAAGAGGAGAGTCGAGGGCTGCACATCCTTCAAGAGTGGCTGGCCGAGTCCCCATCGAGCCCGACCTCCGTGCCCCCCGCGTGAGCTCTTCTTCCCCGTGCCTTCCGTGTCGACGCGGTGAACCGGATCGTTGACAGCAAGGGGCGAAGCTCTAGAATGCTGGGTCTTTCTGATCCGGCAAATATCCCCAGGTCCTGTCTCTGCAATCACTCGGGAGCGATTTCCCGAGCACGATGACCGCTGATTCGGCGTGTCGCGGGAGGACTTCGGACCGGCCCTACTTCGGAGGATTCCTGACGATGGCGGAAAAGGCAATGGCTCACAAGCTCGTCAATTATCGCACCGATAGCGGCGTGGCCGTGATCGAGCTGTGCGATCCGCCGGCGAACACCTACACGCACGAGATGATGCGCGACCTGGACGAGGCGATCCTCGAGGCGCGCTTCGACGCCGATGTCCACGTCATCGTGCTGCGCGGTGAGGGCGACAAGTTCTTCTCGGCGGGCGCGAACATCAAGATGCTCTCGACCGTCGATCCCACCTTCAAGTACTACTTCTGCCTCCACGCCAACGAGACCCTGAGCCGCCTCGAGCAGACGCCCAAGCTCGTGATCGCCGCGCTCAACGGTCACACCGTCGGCGGCGGCCTCGAGATCGCCATGGCCGCCGACATGCGCATCGCCTGCAAGGACGCCGGCAAGCTCGGCTTGCCCGAGGTGTCCCTCGGCGTGCTCCCCGGCACGGGCGGCACCCAGCGCCTGGTGCGCGTCGTCGGCAAGGCCCGCGCCATCGAGCTGATGGTCACCGGTCGCCTGCTCTCCTTCGAGGAAGGCCTGGAGCTGGGCATCGTGCAAGAGGTCTACGAGAGCGAGGGCTTCTTCGAGCGCGTCATGGACTTCGCCAAGCAGTTCGTGCCGCCGAACAAGGCCTCCAAGGCGGTCGGTCGCATCAAGCGCTCTTGCCAGACCGGCGCCGAGATCCCCTTCCAGGACGCTCTCGCGCTCGAGCGAGAGCTGCAGCAGCAGCTCTTCCAGAGCTCCGATGCCTCGGAAGGCCTTGCGGCCTACGTCGAGAAGCGCGCGCCCAAGTTCAAGGGCGCCTGAGCGGCTCTCGAAAGCCCGCGCCGAGCCCTTCGGCGCGGGTCATCCCCGTCCCGCCGCGACTCGTCTCCCCCTCTGCCTCATCTCGACCACCCAACCGCGACCCCTCGGTGAGGAGCCTCTCCGATGAGTGACCGTTCCCCCATTCGCGTCGAACGCGACGGCCCCTTGGCGACCATCGTCCTCGACCGCCCCGAGGTCATGAACGCCATCAACCTGCAGATGGTGCAAGCACTGCACCGCGCGCTGGACGAGCTGGCCACGGACGACGAGCTGGGCGCTTTGGTCCTGCGCGGCGAAGGAGAGCACTTCGCCGCAGGCGCCGACCTGAACGAGCTCGAGACGAGGCGCCGCAACGACGCCTTCCGCGCCATCAATGCCTCCCTGTTCCAGAAGATCGAGAGCTTCCCCGCGCCGGTCGTCACCTACCTGCGCGGCTACACGTTGGGCGGCGGCTCCGAGATGGCACTCGCGAGCGACATTCGACTCGCCTCCGACACGCTGAAGATCGGTCAGACCGAGGCACGCTTCGGCATCATCCCGGGAGCCGGCGCCACTCACCGCCTCCCTCGCCTCGTCGGTATCGGAAAGGCGAAGGAGATGATCTTCACGATGGCGATCCTCGGCGCTTCCGAAGCGCTCGACATCGGCCTCGTCAATCGCGTCGTGCCGGATCAGGAGCTCGAGTCTGAGGGTCAGAAGCTCGTCGAGCGCATCCTCAAGGCCGACCGCCTCGCCGTGCGCGTCGCCAAGGTCGCCATCAACGCCGCGGCACAAGGCGGGCCCGCCGCGACGTCGGCCATCGAGAACCTCGGCCAGGCGATCCTCTTCGAGTCGGAAGAAAAGCAGCGCCGCATGCGAGCCTTCCTCGAGAAGCAAAAGGGGCAGTGAGATGAAGATCAAGCGGATCGCCGTCCTCGGAGCCGGCACGATGGGTCACGGGATCGCGCAGGTCTCGGCGATGTCCGGCTTCCAGGTCCGGTTGCACGACATCGACGCCAGTCGCCTCGAAACGGCGCGCCAACACGTCGAGGACAACCTGCAGAAGGGCATCGACAAGGGAAAAGTGACCGAAGATCAGCGCAAGCTGGTCAACGAGAGCTTGCAGGTCACGACCGATCTCGGCGAGGCCACTGGCGATGCCGAGATGGTCATCGAGGCCGCGCCCGAGCGGCTCGAGCTGAAGAAGGAGATCTTCACCAAGCTCGCCGGGCTCTGCTCCAACGAGACGATCCTCGCCACCAACACCTCTTCACTGCCGGTGACGGAGATCGCCTCCCACGTCGCCAACCCGGGCCGCGTGATCGGCATGCACTTCTTCAACCCGCCCCACATCCTCAAGCTGCTCGAGCTCGTCACCGCGATCCAGACGACCTCGGCCACGCTCGAAGCGGCTCAGCAGGTCGGCGAGAAGCTGGGCAAGGAGGTCATCGTCGTCAAGGACAGCCCCGGCTTCGCGACGTCCCGGCTGGGCGTGATCCTGGCGCTCGAGGCGATCCGCATGGTCGAGGCCGGTGTGGCGAGCCCCGAGGACATCGACAAGGCCATGACCCTCGGATACAATCACCCGATGGGACCCCTGCGCTTGACCGACCTGGTCGGGCTGGACGTGCGATTGGCCATCGCCGATCATTTGCATCGCGAGATCGGGGGCGACCAATATCAAGCCCCGCCGCTTCTCCGTCAAATGGTGCGAGCGGGCAAGTTGGGCAAGAAATCGGGAGAAGGGTTCTACCGCTGGAGTTGAGGACCTTCGGTCTTCGACTCGTCACTGCCCTTGGAGGGGGGTCCGTATGAAAGAGCGTCCCAGTGAGGTGGTCGACGTCCACACCTGTATTCAGCCGTGGCAGATGCTCAAGCCCGACGTGCTCGAGCACCTGACCGCCGGACGTCACGACATGGATCGGCTGTGGCAGATCGCCGAGGATCCGCGCGAGATGGTGCGCGCACTCGATGACGCCGGCATCAGTCGGGCCGCTCTGATCAACTACCCCAGCCCCGAGCTCATGGGATTCACGAGCGAGGTCAACGACTGGGTGGCTGCGTACTGCCGCGCGTTTCCCAATCGCCTCATCCCCGCCGGCTCGATCCACCCGCGCCACGTCGGCAGCATGGCCGCCGAGTTCGACAGGCTGGTCCGCGATCTCGGACTCCGCTTCCTGGTCGTGCATCCCACACACCAGGAGTTCTTCCCCAACGCCTATCGCGACGACGAGAGCTACGCCAGCCTCGAAGTCCTCTACCACAAGTGCGAGCAAGCGCAGATCCCGATCATGTTCCAGACGGGCACCTCGAACGTGCCCGGTGCGCGGTGGAAGTACGGCGATCCGCTCCCCCTCGACGACGTCGCCATCGACTTCCCCAAGCTGCGCGTCATCCTCGCACAAGGCGGCCGCCCCTTCTGGATGTCGCAGTCGTTCTACCTGATGCGACGCTACCCGAACTTCTACCTCGACATCTCGGGCATTCCGCCGCGCAAGCTCCTCGAGTACTTCCCTCGCCTGGAAGAGATCGGCGACCGGACGCTCTTCGGGTCGGACTGGCCCAGCCCAGGAGTCCACGAGCTCGAGCGCAACGTCGACGACTTCTGCTCCTTGCCGCTACCCGCCGATCTCCAAGCCGCCATCCTCGGTGGTAACGCGCTGAGCCTGTTCAAGCTCGGCTCCAAGAAGCTCGAAGCGAAAGGCGCCGCGGCGAACGGTTGAGGTCCGAGCCGAAGCCGCCTCACCTCTCGGTTCGGATCCGGATGTCGCCGATGATGGCGAGGCGGCAGGCGAGGCGCTGACCGGGCTCGGCGCCGAGCACGAGTAAGGTGTCTTCCTCGAGGCGGGTCATCGGCGGCGTCTCGCCGTGGACGAAGACGAGGCACGTGCCGCACGTGCCGCGACGGCAACCGAACTCGAGAGGGAGCTGGTGGTCCCGGGCGAGGTCCTGGAGGACAGTGCCGAAAGGGACCTCGAGCACGGTGCCGCGCCCTTCGATCTCGACGCGGCACGTTCGGGTCTCGCGAGCGCGCTTCCTCATTCCTTCGGCAAGCGGTGGCCGATCAGGATGTCCAAGGCCTCGAGCGTGTTCTTCGGAATGCGGCTCGGGTCGGTCATGATCGCGTGCTCGAGTGCGTGGTGGGCAGGCAGGTCGGCATCCGCGGGCAGCTTCGCGACCACGGCCCGAATGAGCGCTTTCGCGCGATCGACGTTCTGGCGAACGATCGCCAAGACGGCCTCGACGCTGACGTCTTCTTCGCTCTCGTGCCAACAGTCGTAGTCGGTCGCGAGCGCGAGCGTCGAGAAGCTCATCTCGGCCTCCCGGGCGAGCTTGGCTTCCTGGACGTTGGTCATGCCGATGACATCGACGCCCCAGCTCCGGTACAGCTTCGACTCGGCGCGCGTGGAGAACTGAGGGCCTTCCATGCAGATGTAGGTGCCGCCTTTGTGGATCTTCGCACCGATCTCGACGCCGGCGTCGTACACCCAGCCCGCCAACGTCGGACAGACCGGATCGGCGAAGAGGACGTGCGCGATGATGCCGTCCTCGAAGAACGAGCCGGGACGATGACGGGTCCAGTCGATGAACTGGTCGACGACGACGAGATCGCCTGGAGCGATGTCCTCGCGCATGCTGCCGACAGCGCTGATCGAGAGCAAGAAGTTCACGCCGAGCTTCTTCATGCCGAAGATGTTCGCCCGGAAGTTGAGCTGGCTCGGCCCGATGCGATGGCCTCGGCCATGGCGCGGCAGGAAGACCACCTTGCGCCCTTCGAGCTCGCCTTGGACGTACTCGTCGCTCGGATCTCCGAACGGCGTCTCCAAACGGACCGACCGGACGTTTTCGAGACCGTCGATCTCGTAGAGGCCGCTCCCTCCGATCACACCCAGAACGACCTCAGCCATCGGTCACGATCCTCTCTCTCTGCTCGGCCGATTCGGACGATCGGCACCGCACTCAGCAGCGGAGCCGTGTATCCGAACGATACGGGAACTCTGTCCAATTCGCGGATCCGTCTCGAAAAGGCTCTCGACGCCGCGGCTGGGATGCCGTAGGACCGAGGCGGACGGACTCGGGGGCCGGGCATTCTATCAGCTCCAACTCGGGTCCACCACTTCGCCAAGGCCCGTGGAGGACGGGCCTGCGATCGCGAGTGCCTCGAACGGGGAGTGCCCTTCTTGACCACCGAAGATCGACACCCCGCCGTCTTCCTGGATCGCGACGGTACGCTGATCGAAGACGTCCACTTTCCACGTCGCGTCGACGACCTGCACATCTTGGCAGGTGTCCCCGAAGCGCTGAGATCGCTTCGCGACGCCGGGTACCGATTGATCGTGCTGACGAATCAGTCGGGGATCGCGCGCGGCTACCTGACCGAGCGAACGCTGCAGGAGATGCACGCGCACCTCTTGGAGCGGCTAGGTGCGCAAGGCGCTTCTCTCGACGCGTTCTACTACTGTCCGCACCATCCGACCGAAGGCTCGCCGCCCTACCGCACCGAGTGCGAATGCCGCAAGCCCGCGCCCGGTCTCATGCGCCGCGCCGAGTCGGATTGGAACATCGACCTCTCCCGCTCCTTCGTCGTCGGCGACACGTTGCGAGATCTGAAGATCGCGGGGGACACCGGCTGTCAGAGGATCCTGGTCCGTACCGGCAAGGGCGAAGAATCCGAGCGCGAGCTCGAAGCCGAACCCGGCCTGGCCGACCACGTCTGCGACGGCCTGCTCGACGCCGCCAACTGGATCCTCGGCCACTGACACGGGGAACGGGGGCGACAGTCTCACACGGAGGTCACGAGCGGGGAGAGAAGGCCTCACACGGAGAGCACGGAAGACACGGAGCGGGGAGAGAAGGCCTCACACGGAGAGCACGGAGGACACGGAGCGAGCTGTCCGACGGGGAACCGGCACAGATTCCTCGAGTAGGACGCTCCCGGTTCCCCGTCGGGCAGCTCAATCTCCGTGTTCCCCGTGTCCTCTGTGTAAGATCTTCTCCCCGCTCTCCGTGTTCCCCGTGTCCTCTGTGTAAGATCTTCTCCCCGCTCCGTGTCCTCTGTGTGAGGCCTCCGCCCCGTGTCGCCGTGTGGCTACGGCAGGTAGCGTGTCACATAGGAGCCGACGAGCTTGGTGACCCAGAGCGGGAGGTGTGTCCAGGCGCGCCTCGGCAGGTCGAGGCGAGGGTTGGACGGGTTGAAGGAGGGGATCTCGGCGGTGCTGACGAAGCAGTACTGGTAGTTGAGCGGCGTCGGCTCGAAGCCCTGGTTGATCTTGAACTCGGCGGGGCCGGTGTCGCGGCGAGAGCGGCCGAAGTCGAAGCGGCGATAGCCGAGGCGGACGCCTTCCTCCATCAGCATGTAATACATGTAATTGTTGATCTGGAGCGCACGGTACTCCTCGAGGCCTCCCGAGAAGTACGGCATGACCAGATCGCGGAAGAAGAAGGTCATCACGCCGGCGACCATCTTCCTCTTCTGATACATGACGCCGTAGATCGCGGCGTCTTCGAGCTCGTCGAGCAGGCGTGCGAAGAGCTTCTTCGGATAGGGCGGCGAGCCGAGCTTGCGCTTGTTGCGCGCGAAGAGCTCGTAGAACTCGTCGAGAGCCTCGGCGCCATATCGCTCGAAGGTGAGGTCTTCGTTGCGGCGCGCCTTGTTCGTCGCCTGCCGTGCCTTGCGCGGCAAGAGCAACGGCGTGTCCTCGGGCTTTTCGGGCAGCTCTCTGACGAAGGTCACGTACAGGTCATTGACCGGCCACGCGACGGGCAACCGCTCGATCTGGCGCAGCTCCATGAACCCGACCTTTCGGTCGCGGGCGAGCTCCTGCCCGGCCTCGAGCAAAGCGAGCCGATCATCGGGGTCCTCGGCGATCGGTCCTCCGTAGACGCCGTAGGGTACGGAGACGAGGTTGCGACCGGTGAAGAGGGAATGCACCTCGAACAGCGGCAAGAGGCCGCAGACACGCTCGCCGCGGGTCGCTTCGAAGTAATGCGCCCGGTGACCGAAGGCACTCTCGACCGCGCGACGCCAGCCCTGCATGTGGAACAGGGTCCCGTGCGGATGCTCGAGGACGTAGCGATCCCAGCGCTCGGGGTCCACCTCGGTCCCAAGGCGGATCACGGGCGTTTCGGTACCGCTCTTCGCGCCACCTTGGGCCTGTCCTCTTGCGCGCAAGTCTTCCATCGTCATCGAATCGAACCGAGGCCTCGCATCCCCATCAGCCATTCTCCGGAATCTCACAAAGGTAGATCCGGAGCTCGTTGAGATGATAGTCGTATCGAGGTGCCGAGATCCGCGCGACCAGGCAACCGTGCAGGTTGACCCAGCTCTCCGTCGCACCGTGGGGATCTTGCAAGACCCCGGACCGCCCGGCCTTCACGATACACCAAACACGACGGTTTCGCCGCGCCAGTTCTTGCATACGCTCCCATGGCATCGGCAGCTCCAAGGCGTAGAGCCCAGGAGCGTAGTGCTCGACGTAGCCGTGGGACTCGGCGAGGATCACGTCGCCCACTTCGAAGCTCGCCGCGACCTGCTCGGCGGCTCCTCGGAAGTCGTGCCGATCCCCGTCCTGGTAGTACGAGAGCAATGACGACGAGGGATACAGCAGGAAGATCGACGCCACGGCGACGGCGCAGGCCAGTGAGCGCGTCCGCACCAGCTTCACGACCGCGGCGATCCCCACTGCCGCGAGGATGAAGACCGCCGGAGCGACGCTGAACGCGTAGCGATGTCCCGTGCTGAACTTGAACGACAGGAGGATCAGCGACACGATCGGGATCGCCGCGATCGACACCAGGAAGAGCCCTAGCCTGTTGCGTCGCCACAGCAGCACGACGGCGCCGACCAAAGCCATCAGACACAGATGCGGCCCGATGTTGAAGATCAGCGCCGAGATGAGATGCGTCGTGTCGTAGACCGCCTCGCGGAGCTGCGACGACTTTCGCATCATGATCAAATCGTAGGCCTTGGGACTGGCCAAGACCGCCACCACTCCCAGCAGGATGCCCGGCGGCAGGAGGATGCGGCGGTTGAGCCCGGGCGGCCGCTCGAAGCCGGGCAGCAGAGCGATCAGTAGGACGTACACGACGACCGCGCCCATCGCGAGCCCACCCGAGGGATGAGAAAGCGTCGCCAGCCCCAGACAGATCAGACCTGCCCAGAGATTACGCGCCCGGTTCCGCTCGAGGGCGGAGAACACGAGCAGCATCCCCGCGCCGCCGAAGAAGAACACCGCCGAGTAGAAGCGCGCATTCTGCGAGTTGAACAGGTGCCACGGCGAGAGCAGGATCAGCAGCGCCGCCCAGCGGGCGACCGCTTGCCTCGTGAAGCGAGACAGCGCCCAGTAGATCGCGGGCACTGCGGCAATGCCGAACAGCGCGGGAAACAGCCGCGCCGCCAGCTCGCTCTGTCCGAAGACCTCGTAGGCGAGTCGGATCAAGACGTAGACGAGCGGGTAATGGCGCACGCCCCAGGGCGTCGATCCCCAGTCGTCGAGGTCGACACCGAGCGCGTCGTAGTGGCTGTAGATCTCGTCGCCCGACAAGCTCCAGTGCCCGAGCGTCGGCAATCGCAGCGCGGCAGCGCCCAGCGTGAGCCCGATCATCCAGAGCCAGGACGGCTTCGAAGCGACCGACGGACGCGCCTCGAAGACCGCGAGCGCATCGGCGGAGTGCTGGGAGCTCTCCGCCTTCGGTCGGCTCTCCGGCCGTGTCTCGCGATCGGTGGTCGTCCTCACCCCTCGTCCTCGTCGCGTCCGCCGTGGATGCGCTCGATCTGGTAGTCCTTGATGTTCCGCCCCTGGGTGAAGATGACGATCTCCCCCACTAGCCCGATGCTGATCGTCTGCACGCCGAGCACGAACAAAGCGACCCCGAGGATGAGGAGCGGGCGATCTCGCAGGCTCTCGGCGTAGAAGATCTTCTCGATGCTGAGCCAGCCGCAGATCAAAAGGCCGATCAGCATGAAGAACGAGCCGATGACGCCGAAGAAGCGCAGCGGCTTCTTGGTGAACTTGGTGATGAAGACGAGCACCAGGATGTCGAAGACCCGGCGCGTGTACACGCCGAATCCGAAGAAGCCCATCTTCCCCCACTCACGGACATGGCGGACCCGGACCTCGTCGACGCGGAACCCGTGGCGCAGTGCCATCACCGGCAAGAAGCGGTAGAGGTCGCCGTGGATCGGGATCTCTTCGATCACGCTCCGCGTCATGCCTCGAAAGTTGCAGTTGAGGTCATTGAAGCTGGTGCGCGTGAGCCGCTTCATCAAGAAGTTGAAGAGCGTCGACTGCACCCGGTTCAGGAGCGCGTCCACGCGCGGGCTCCGACAAGAGACGATCATGTCGCTCGAGCCGCTTCGCAGCCCGTCGAGGATCTGATGGATCTCCTGCGGATCGATTTGGATGTACTGGGGGACGGTCACCAAGAGCTCCCCGCGGGACGCCTCCATCCCGGCGGCGATCGCGACCGACTCACCAAAGGCCTGCTTGAATCGGATCACGCCGATGCGATCGGGGTGCGCCGCCTTGAGGTCCTTCAGGTCCTGGATGAGGCCTTCGTCTCCCTGGACCCCGTCGATCACGAAGAGGAACTCGAACGACATTCCGCGCCCGTCGAGCTGCTCGGAGTACTGCTCGAACAACTCGAGCACCTCGGCCCGCCAGTCGGTCACCGCCACGATCAGAGAGACCTCCGGCCGATCCGAGGTCGGCGGATCGGGGAGATCGGAGGTCATGGCCTCTCGTGTCTCGTCGGTGAAGGGCTGTTCGACCGTACTCATGACTGATTCCTCTCGGTGCGTCGCTCCACGAGCCTGAGCCGCGCGAATGCTCGTTCGCACGCCAGCCTCTGGAGCCGCTGTCGCTTTTCGCACCGCATTGCTTCCCTGCCTTTCCTATCGACTGAGCTGCCCGATCGCTCCCCTAGTAAACCTCTTTGGCGATGCTCTTGGTCAGGCGCCTTGGCATTGGCCCGGCGACCTCGACGATCAACTCGCTCAGGAGACCCACGAAGATCAGGTGCGCGAAGAGGATCAAGAAGAGCACGGCGATCGAGGGGAAGGTGATGGTCCACAGCTTCAGCACAGCGAGGTCGGCGAAGCCTGTGGCTTCGACGAAACCGACCAGCAGCGAGAACACACTCAGCAGCAGGCAAGGAACGCTCAAGAGCCCAAACCAGTGGAGCGGCCTCGAGGAGAACCGCAGCAGCATCTGGACCACCAATAGGTCGAGGATGACCTTGAAGGTGCGCGAGATGCCGTACTTCGAGGTCCCGAACCGCCTTGGATGATGCCTCACGACCAGCTCGCTCACGCGTGCGCCACCCGAGGCGGCCAGCGCGGGGATGAAGCGGTGCATGTCGGAGTACATCGGCAGGTTCTGGATCACCTCTCGCCGGTAGGCCTTGAGCGTACAGCCGTAGTCGTGAATCCTCACCCCGGTGACGCGCCCGATCAGCCAATTCGCGACGATCGAAGGCACGCGGCGCGTCAGGAGCTTGTCCTTCCGGTCCTTGCGCCAACCGCTGACGATATCCGCCCCGGCCGCCACCTCTTCGAGAAGACGGGGGATGTCGCGGGGATCGTTCTGCAGATCGCCATCCATCGTGATGACGACCTCGCCACGCGCGTGGTCGAAACCGGCCGCGAGGGCCGGCGTCTGGCCGAAGTTGGCTCGGAACGCGATCAACCGCAGCCTCGGATCCTCTTCGCAGCGCTCGAGGACACGGGTCTTGGTGCGATCGCGGCTCCCGTCGTCGATGAGCAGGAACTCCCAGTCACAGCCGATCGAGGTCAGCACCTCGACGACCTGATCGATGAGGGACTCCACGCTCTCCTCTTCGTTGTAGAGAGGAACGACGACAGAGATCGCGGGATGTGTGGGGTAGGAAACCCGGCCGGCTCTCATATTCGGAATCGTAACCGAAAGCCCGAACGTCACAACGGAAAAAGACACCTCCACGCTCGGCGAGGCGCACGTGCCCTCTATCGGCTCGAGAGGTCCTCTCGCTCCACCGCCAGGAGGCGGATCCGAGGGGGCCGACTCCCTCTTTCTCATTAGGCTGCATCGTGTTAGCCTTGCTGGTCCCGGTTCCGGGCTCCTGGCAGCCATCTGCGGGACGACGGGTCCGCGGCTGCGGCAGGAACCGCCTGTCCCCCCCGGCCATCGAGCCCGACTGTCCCCATCGATCCGAATCGGGGCTTTCTCAAGTTGGCGGAGAAGTTGTCCGAAAGTACGGCATGGTGACTTTTTTCGACATGCCGCACCTAAGTCGGCTTCAGGCGGGGAGGATATGGACAACAGTCCTCGGATTCTCGTGGTGGACGACAGCCCGGAGGTCCGCGATGTCATCGCGCAGGCGCTCGCGCTGAGGTCCATTCCCACGACAGTGGTCTGTGGAGGTCCAGAGGCGCTCGAGCAGCTTGCCGAGCAGTCTTTCGACCTCGTGCTCACCGACCTGATCATGCCCCAGATCGGCGGCCTCGATCTCTTGCGCGAGCTCACCCGCTCGGGCAGCGAGGCCGTGCCGGTGATCATCACCGGCAAGGGCACGATCCAGGACGCGGTCGAGCTGATGAAGGAGGGAGCCTTCGACATCCTGGTCAAGCCCTTCAAGTTGGAGGAGCTGTTCCGGGTCGTCGAGAAGGCTCTGCAGCATCGTCGTCTCCAGAGGGAGAAGCGCGATCTCGAGAGGCGCCTCGGACAGAGCGAGAAGATGGCCGTCGTCGGCCGACTCGCCGCCGGCGTTGCCCACGAGCTCAACAATCCCCTCGACGGCGTGCTCCGCTTCGTCAACCTCTCCCTCGAAGCCTTGCAAGGTGACTACCTCGACGAGAGGCAGCTCACCTCGGTTCGTGAGAACCTCGGCGACGCGAAGAACGGCCTGCGGCGGATGGCGGACATCGTCCGCTCGCTGCTGCGCTTCTCTCGCAACGTCGTCGTGGAGAACGAGCCCAAGAACCTGATCGGCCTGCTCCGGGACGCCGTCTACCAGACCTCGAGCGGTCTGGACCGGGTGCTCCCGCGCGTCGAGATCGACGTGCCACAAGAGGACCTCCAGGTCCCCGGAGGGCTGTTCCAGGTCTTCACCAACCTCGTCAAGAACGCCTACGACGCCCTCGGCGAGTCGGGGAGCATCCGCATCCATGCGCATGCCGATCCTGATCGCGTCGAGATCGTCTTCGCAGACGATGGTCCCGGCATTCCGAGAGAGCTTCGCGACATGATCTTCGAGCCGTTCTTCACCACCAAGGAAGTCGGCAAGGGGACCGGTCTCGGACTCCCGATCTGCGCCCGGATCCTCGAGAGCTTCGATGGAGCGATCGAGGTCGAGGACAACGATGGCGGAGGAACGCTGTTCCGCCTGACCCTCCCGAGAGAGGCGACCGTCTCCTCGAGCGAGAATCCGCTCGAAGCGGCGTCGCGTCCGTCATGAGCGCAACGAAAAGAGTCTCGAGCCAGCGGACGCGAGAAAGCAAACCGAGGAGTGACATCCGGTGACCAAGGCGGTAGAGGTTTCGACACGGAAGCGCGACGTGAACAAGGCGATGAAAGGCCGCCTCCTGATCGCCGACGACGAAGCGATCATCCGCAAGTCGCTACAGCGCTTGCTGGAGGCCGAAGGCCACGAGGTCGTCACGGTCGAGAACGGCCTCGAAGCGCTCGAAGCGCTTCGCGACGGCAAGTTCGACGTGCTGATCACCGACGTGAACATGCCCAATCTCGACGGTGAGCGGCTGATGCTCGAGGTGCGTCGCCAGCACACCGACACCGACGTGATCGTCATCACCGGCTACGGCACGGTCGAGAGTGCGGTCACCGCCATTCGGGACGGCGCCTTCGACTACATCGTCAAGCCGGTCGAGGACGAGAAGATCAAGTCCACGATCCGCCGCAGCCTCGAGAGCCGCGAGCTCCGCGCGGAGAACGAGAGCCTCAAGCGCACGCTCAACTTCCGCACCAATTACAAGAACATCATCGGCCGCGACCAGAGCATGCGGAAGATCTTCGATATCATCGAAGCCGTCGCCGACACGCGCGCCACCGTCCTGATCACCGGCGAGTCCGGTACCGGTAAGACGATGCTCGCCCGGGCAATCCACTTCAACTCGAACCGGCACCAGAAGCCGTTCGTCGAGGTGAACTGCGGCGCCTTGCCCGAGAACCTCCTCGAGAGCGAGCTCTTCGGTCACACCAAGGGCTCCTTCACCGGCGCCATCAAGGACAAGGTCGGCAAGTTCCAGCAGGCGCATCTCGGCACGATCTTCCTCGACGAGATCTCGACCGCGACGCACTCCCTCCAGATCAAGCTCCTGCGCGTCCTCCAGGACCGCGTGCTCGAGCGCGTCGGCTCGAACGAGACGGTCGAGGTCGACGTGCGCGTCATCCTCGCGACCAACTCCGAGCTCAGCGCCGAGGTCAAGAAGGGCAACTTCCGAGAAGACCTCTTCTACCGCATCAACGTGGTCTCCATCGAGATCCCGCCTCTGCGCGAGCGCAGCAATGATATCCCGCACCTGGCCGAGTTCTTCCTCGACTACTACAATCGCGAGAATGGCAAGAGCCTCGCGGGCATCCACGAAGATGCGATGGCGAAGCTGGTCGCCCACCCTTGGCCCGGCAACGTTCGCGAGCTGGAGAACGCGATCGAGCGCGCCGTCGTCCTCACCAAGAACGACCGCGTGCTACCCGACGACCTTCCCAAGATCGTGGTCCATTCGGACATCGACGACGTCGAGCCCGAGCTCGAGTCCGACGAGGTGATGCCCCTCAAGCAGGCCCTCGAAGGTCCCGAGAAGCGCATCATCGAGCGCGCGCTCAAGCTCAACAAGTGGAACCGCCAGAAGACCGCTCAGATGCTCGACGTGAATCGAACGACGCTGTTCAACAAGATGAAGAAATACGGGCTGCTGGCCGATTGAGCTGCCCCGCTTTGCCCGAAAGGCATCGATGACCGCCGACCTCTTCGCGCCGCGCCGGCGCCTCATCACCCCACTGCGCGTCCTGATCAGCTTCGTCGGCCTCGGCTTGGTGACCGTCTTGGTCCTCGCCGTCTCGGTCACCCAGTGCACCCCCCCCGACCCGGCTCGACATGGCCGCGGCTTCTACAACCAGGAGAAGTGGCAGTCGGCGATCAAGCAGTTCAGCCGAGCCCTCGATCGTCACCCCGATGACGTCTCCAGCCTCTACTACCGAGGCCTCGCCTATCTCTACGACGGCGACACCGGCCGCGCGATCGACGACCTCGAAAAGGTCCGCCGCCTCGCTCCCGACACCGAGCGGATCGACGAGCGCCTGGGCCGCGCCTACCTGGCCCACGGCAACCATACGCGCGCCCGGGAGATCTTCGAGTCGATCGCCGTCCGCGAGCCCGACAACTCGCGCGTGCTCCACCTCCTCGCCCAGACCCACTACGATCTGTACCAGGCCCACCTCGTCGAGATCGGTGCCCTGGTGACCCGCTACATCGGCGGCGAGCTCGCGGCCGAGCTCTTGCGCGACCTCGAGCTGCTCGTCTTCTCGAGACACATGGAGGACGAGCTCCATGCGCTCCTCCTCGAGCACGAGCGGGTCTTCGATGCCTCCGGCGAGCGAGAGCTGCAGCGCTTGATGGACCGGGCGAAGCAGGAGATCGACCGCTCGGTCCCCCACTTCCGAGCCGCCTTGGCCGTCCCCGAGTTCGACCCCGACGCCGCACTCAGCCTGGCGCGCATCTACTTCCGGCAGTTCCGCCTCGGCTGGACCCGCGACGAATGCGAAGACGCCATTCGCCGCTGCTCCGACCCGCTCGAGACCCTCGACTTCCGACTGCTCCTCGCCTCGGTCTACTTCAACATGGGCGTCTTTGATCGCTGCGCCGACGTCTATCGCAAGACGCTCGACCTGATCGACGACCTGGCCCGACAAGACGTGATCCCCGATTCCGAATGGGCCGAGGTCCAGTCCCAGAAGGACGAAGTGATCGACCGGCTCCTCCCCGTTCTTCTGATCCTCGAGGACTATCGCTCGGTCAGTGAGCTCGCCCAGAAGCGCGGCGACCCCACCGACCTTCCGATCCTCTTCTACTACCTGGGGACCTCCGCCTACCACCGAGGCGAGATCGAGGGCGCCCGGCAGTATCTGCAGAAGGCGAAGATCGCCTTCGAGAACAAGCCCGAGCTCCGAATCCGTTACCGCGACGCCTTCCTCGATACCTACCTCAACCTCGCGCAGCTCGCGATCGAGGAGAGCCAGTTCGGACGCGCCGAGAACTACCTCGCCTCCTTGCTGCAGCGCGACCCGAGCTCCGCCGAAGGTCACTTGGCGCTCGCGGACCTGCGCCTGAGGCAGGGCAACGAGCGCGGCGCCTTGCAGGCCCTCGAGAAGGCGATGTTCGAGATCCCCGAGTCCGCCGAGCTCTTCGAGCGTTGGTGGCAGCTCTCGACCGAGTCCTGGGCCGCCATGGGCCTCCCAGCGGACGCCCCCAGGGGCGAGGTCTGGAATTACTACCGGCGGAACCAGCTCGCCAACTACCTGAGGCTGCGGACCGCCCAGGCCATCCTCTTGGAGCTCTTCCCGCGCCGCGTCGAGCAGGACACCCAGCTCGCGCTCGACATCGTCACCCAGCTCTCGATCCGCTACCCGGACTTCATCCCCGTCAAGCGCATCCAGGCCCGGGCCTTCCTGGCACGCAACGACTTCAAGCTCGCTCGGGAGCTCTTCGAGCAGATCCTCGAGGTGCATCCCGAGGACGAGCGCGCGATCGGCGGGCTTCGCGCCTGCGCCGCCGGCTTGAAGGACATCGACGGGCTGGAGAAGTGGACCCATGAAGCTTTGAAGGTCGGAGCGGCCGGCGAAGGCCCGCTCGCGATCCTCGACCGCCTCATCGAGACCGGACGCTACAACCGCGCCCTCGCCTACGCCGAGCAGCTCCTTTCCTTGCCGGCCTATCGTGGCCTCGATGTCGAGGTGCGTCGCCTCAGAGCCCTCCTCCTGGAAGGAAACACCGAAGAGGTGCTCCTCCAGCTGCAGAGCCTGCTCGAGAAGGGCACCCAGCATCCCGCGCTGACGCCACTCCTCGTGAATGCACTCGTTCGCTCCGGACGCACCGCGCGCGCTTTCGAGGCGATCCGAAAAGCCGAGAAGGACGGCCCCGAGAACACTCAAGCCTTCACGGCCGAGCTCTACCGCGAGCTGCTGAGCGTCCTCGCCGACCAGGAGATCTCTCGCGCCAGCACCCTCATCGTGAAGGCCGCCCAAGCGGCCTATCCCGCGGACGAGGAGATCGCCGCCCTGGCGAGCCGCTTCTATCGGCGAGTCCAGTCGTACAGCCAGGCCATCCAGGTCCTGAGCCGCGCCGCTTCGGGATCCTTGACCACGAGCAACCTCCTCGATCTGGCGCTGCTGTCCATCCCTACCGGACGGCGCTTGCCGACCGGCTCGACCGCCTGGCGAGAGCTCGAGAAGCAACTCGAGTCGAACACCGCGACAAAGCCCGTCCTGGCGATCCTGCTCCAGATGAGTGGAGACAGTGATCAGGCCTTGAAGAACCTCCCCGACCCCAAAGACGCTCGTAGCCTGCGCGCGGCTCGCCTCGGCTGGCCGACGGCGACGCTCGCGGTCCGCGCCCAGAGAGGGGACTTCGCCGAGGCGTCCGAGGTGCTCACGACCTTCCCGCCGGATTACGGGATCGGGTACAAGCAGATCCTCGATTACTGCGCCGCCGACGGCCTCTACAAGCAAGAGGTGTCCGACGCGCTCCTCGAGCTCGCCCTGTTCGGCCAGGTGCCCCAGTGGGAGCGCGAGGCGATCGGGAGCGTCGAGTTCTTGCTCTCGGTGTTCCCGACCAACTCGGCGCTGCGTCGCTTGCATCCCCGGCTCCTGTCACTGACCGGCGCTTCAACCGAAGAGGTGTTGGCCCTCGAAGAGAGGCTCTCTCGAGAGGATCCACGCCCCGAGAACTTCCGCGCCCTCGCCGCCGCCCGGCTCCGCCAAGGAGACACCGCTGGCGCGATCCGGGCCCTCCTCGATCTGCGTGAGCATGGCAAGCCGACTCCGGTCGACCTTCGCTTGATGGCTCAGGCCCTCGCCGAGGCCGGTGAGCCCATGGCTGCCGTTCGCGTGTTCGACATCCTGTTCCGCTTCGACCAGCTCAAGGTCGACAAACT
This sequence comes from Planctomycetota bacterium, assembly GCA_040219065.1. Classification (GTDB taxonomy): domain Bacteria; phylum Planctomycetota; class OFTM77; order OFTM77; family OFTM77; genus OFTM77. The sequence goes on along the minus strand of JAVJTD010000092.1, from coordinate 95 downwards.
CAACCAACTCGCCGCTGCCAGCGACCGGCCCAAAACCACACAACAACAATCCACCATACACTAAACAATAATCAATCCCAAGAACCTCCTCCTGT
>JAVJTD010000079.1:0-71064 GCA_040219065.1 Planctomycetota bacterium | reverse complement strand
GGCCTCCAGCCGATTCGAGACCGGCAGACGCTCGCGAGCTTCGGCCCGAATCCTTCGAAGGGCCGTTTCGGCGAGTCCGGCCGACCACACCGAGTCCGCCAGACTGCACACCGCGAAGATTGAACTTTTTGGACAGACCCTGAAGCCGGCGGTCCGAATGCCTCCTCAGATCAGGTGATCAGGTCTTCACGCAGCCGCATGAACACCCGACCACCTGAGCACTGTCTTACTGGATGATCGTCACCTCGAGCTGATTCGAGAGGTGGTCGACGATCGTCGGGTTACCGGGCAGGCTCACGAACTGTCCGTAGAACGTGAGGTCGATCAGCGCGGGCGATGACGGGATCGCCAGCGGGATCTGGGCATTGCCCTGGGCGTCGAAGGTGCCAGGCAGTGTCACCAGGAGCTGAGCGGGGTCGAGCAGCAGCGAGCGCGTGTCGGCCGCATCGATCGCCGAGAGGGCGAACGGGCTCTGACTCCTGGAGATCAAGAGCAGGAACGATTGGCCTGGGGTGCTCGAGTGGAGCTGGATGCTCGGAGTCGTGCCGATACGCGGCGGCCCGACGAGCTCGAGGGTGTTGGTGAGGACCGAGACGGCGCCGGCGAGGCGATTCTCGAAGTCCTCTCGATTCCCGCCGTTGGGCTGACCGAGGACGATGTCGACGAAGCCGTCACCGTTGAGGTCCTGCGGGCGATCGGCAAAGCTGCCGGTCGCGAGCGGGAAGCTGTCGTAGATCACGTTGCCCGTTGCGGTCGAGTAGACCTCGATCACGCCACCTTGACGGAGGCCCACGACATCGGACGTGCCGTCTTGGTCGAAGTCGAAGTCACCGGCGATGGAGAAGCCGACGAAGTCACGCTGAATCGCCTGGAGCTGGATGCCGGTGGCGCCGGAATAAAGACCGACCTCGCCTTGGCCGCCGGTCCGATCGAAGTACGGCGAGCCGATGGCGAAGTCGTCGAGGTTGTCCCCGTCGATGTCGCCCAATCCCACGAGCGACATGCCGAGCTGATCCTGAGCGACGTTGCCGTAGTAGGAGTACATCGGCTGGAAGGTGTTCGTCGCCGAGTAGACGAAGACGGCGCCGACCTTCGTGTCGAGGAGTATGTTGAAGTCGGGGTTGCCGACTGCGATGTCGCCGAGACCGTCGCCGTCGATGTCGCCGATGCCGGCCACCACGCCGCCGAACTGACCCGGTACGAGAGAGGCGAGGCCGGTGAGGTAGAGGCCGGTCGCGCCGGAGAAGATGAAGACGGTGCCGTTCGAAGGGAAGTTCGCGTCGGTGACCGCGATGTCGCCGATGCCGTCACCATCGAAGTCGCCCAGCCCGGCGACGCCTTCGGCAAAGCGGGAGGTGAACGCGACGCGCTCACCGAGGTCGTAGAGGATCGTGCCCGGACCGCCGGAGATGACCCAAGCGCCGATGCCCTTCATCCCGACGACGAGGTCGGCTGCGCCGTCGCCGTCGATGTCGCCGATCCCGTCGACCGCGGTCGCTGGGACCCCGATGCCGTCCTGGAAGTCGATCTGATGGATGAGGGTGCCGTCGTAGCCCGAGAGGATTCGGACGTAGTTGCCGGAGATGTTCGCGAGGAGCTGACGCGTGGCGGCGTAGTCGGGATGACCGTCGCCGTTGACGTCACCGATGATGTCGACGTCGTAGCCGAAGTGCTCGAAGGTCGCGTCGCCGAACGTCTCCTGAACGGGGCCTTGGGCAAAGGCCGTGACCGAAAGGGCGGTCGTCAGGAGGGCGGAGAGCAAACCGACTCGCACAGAGAGAGATGGACGGTGATACATGGAGAGGTTCCTCGGGGACAGGTGGGAATGGAGACCAGGCTGAGTGCGTGGGATGGACTCGAAGCCTGTTCGCGGCGACTCAGGTAGGCTCGTGCCAGTGTCGCAACAGGCGTGCCCCTTGGATTTGCTCTCGAGATTGCTGGCGAAAGCAGGTGACAGGCGGGATAGCGGGAGCTCGACGGAGGTCGGCGAGAAGGAGAGGGCTTCCAGTCCGCGTAACGCTGCTACGGTTCGGTAATCGTATGCGGAACGTTCCGGAAGCCGAATCGGCGGATAGGGTCAGGCTTCACCCGGTCGGAGGTGCTCCTAGCCGGGTGAGCCCAGAAGTCAGGGCGAGACCGCTTTGCGGCGGCTGGCGAGGGACCGGGAGGTCGGACGCCGCCGGACATTGCTGCCGATGATGTCCGCGGTCGTGACCAGCTCGGCGCCGTCTTGCTGGAGCCGGGTCTGGTCTTTGGCAGCGTTGTCGTCGGAGACACCGCGCATCGCGTCGAAGACGACTCGCACCCGGTGGCCCTTCGCGATCAGGTACTCGGCCGAGGGAATCACGCCGAAGTCGGAGGTGACGCCGAAGATCGTGACCCTCTCTGGCGCGAGCGCCTCGAAGATCTCGCCGAGCAGCGTGGTCTCGAAGGGAGGGAGCTCGCGCTTTCGGACGATGATCTGTGCATGCTCCTTCGCGATAGTGGGCCAGTCGGGCTGCTCGTCACCTTCGGCGACGACGTCGTAGTACGGCTTGACGAGGGTCACGGGCACCTTCCCCCAGCCGGTCGAGCCTTCGACGCAGTGCTTCGGCAGGTGGTCGAACTCCTGCGCGTCGGCGGGATAGGTCTGCATCGTCGAGATGACGAGCGCCTGCTCGTCGTGCGCATGCTGGATCAAGCCCCGAATGCGCGGGAGGATCGCTGCAGCTCCCTGGACGTAGAGACCGCCGTCCGGGAGCATCAGGTCGCCTTGGGTGTCGATGTCGAGGTAGATTTCTTCGAAGTTCATGTAAGGTCGGCCTGGGTTCGAGCGGAGTCGCCGGTCGGGCGGCAACGGGATAGCCCCGGATCGCCTGTCAAGGTCGAGGCGACCCACCGTGACGGTTCTATCGGGCGAGATCGTGCAGGGACCTGAGAACATTCCGACTTCGCAGTTTGGAGCGAGGGTTCGGATCGTAGTGAGCGCGCAGCGATGAGCCGCCAGAAGGACATTTCCGTGGTGATCCCCGTTCGCGACGGGGCGGCGCTGCTGCCGGGTCTCTTCACATCGCTCGAGCGACTGCGTGATTCGCCCCGGGAGATCTTGATCGTCGACAACGGCTCGCGGGACGCTACGCGTGAGGTCTTGCGGGAGGCGCCGGCCGGTGTGCGCGTGCTCCCGGCGCACGAGCGGGCGAGCTCGTACTACGCCCGAAACATCGGCTGGCGCGCGGCGATCGGCGATGTCGTCGCTTTCACCGACGCCGATTGTCGTCCGACCCACGAGTGGCTCGCCGGGCTGCGAAAGCCGTTCGAGGACCCCGAGGTGGGAGCCGTCTCCGGACCGGTCGTCTCGGAAGACCCCGGCGATCCGTGGGATCGGCTCGCGGATCGGGACGGATTGCTCGATCAAGCAGCCTTCTTTCAGCGCAGGCCCTGGCCGGCCGCCGCGACGGCGAATTTGGCCGTGCGCCGGGACGTGTTGGGGCGGCTGGGCGGCTTTCTGGACGATCGAGCGACCGGCGCGGACTTCGAGCTCTGCTGGCGTCTGGCCAGAGACCTCGGACTCCGCCTCGCCTTGGCCCCCGAGGCGACCGTCCGTCACAGGCATCGAAGATCCCTGGCCGAGGTGTATCGGCAAGCCCTGCGGAATGGCCGCGCTGCCGCTTGGCTGGGTCGCGCCTACCCCGACTGTCGGGCCTCCGCCTCCGATCACGCCGCAAGGCTGCTGCGCCATCTACACGCCTGGGGCGAGCTCGTCAGCTATCCGATCCACAGGCGCCGAGAAGCACTCATCGCGCCGGGCTTCTACCTGGCACGAGACCTGGGCCTCCTACTCGGCCGCTGGACAGGGTGATCCGCGAGTGAAACCCAGGCAAACCACAGAGCCCGCGCGAGCGAAACAGGAAGAGTGGATCGAGCTGGAAGCCGCGCTCTCGACGGTGCCACTGATCGAGCCGAAAGGCGCCGAGCAAGGGGCGCGTTCGAAGCGCCGGCAAGACGCAACCGGAGCCCGCGCGACCAAACCACAGAGCCCGCGCGACCAAACCACAGAGCCCGCGCGACCGAACCACAGAGCCCGCGCGACCGAAACGGGAAGAGTTGATCGAGCTGGAAGCCGCGCTCTCGACGGTGCCACTGATCGAGCCGAAAGGCGCCGAGCAAGGGGCTGCCTTTGCTGTCAGGTGCGCTCGTGCCTGTAGAAAGTGGGCCATTTGTGCCGGGAACAGAGTGCCAACCTGGGCCCGCGCCCGCTCTATCGCCGCTCGCCGCTCGCCGGCTCGAGGGCGATTCGCCGTTTGGTGGTCTTGGCGATCTCCCAGACGCGGTGGCGCTCGGGGCGATGGCGATAGTCCCAGTGGCCGAGAGCACGGGCGTAGAGCGAGAGCGCTCCGATCATGCCGATCAGCAGCCACCGCTTCGGTGACCAACCGAGCTCCGGCCAGAGTGCTCGCCAGGTGCGCGCGAGAGAGAGCGTGGCGACGCGGTACCCGAACTGGTGCTGGAGAACGAGGTGACCGGCAACGTTTCGGCGATACTGCCTGACGAAGTCGCTCGCCGTCTCGGGACCCTTGTTGTGGACGATCGCGTCGGGTGCGTACTCCAGCCTCCAGCCGCTCTCGAGCATGCGGTGCTCGAGGAAGGCCTCGTCGACGATGACGTCCTCGGGAATCGCGTCGCCGGTGTGCCGAAAGGCGACGGCCTCCCCGAGCTTCGGCCGCTCGAGGGCGACGCGATGATGGACTCGCCAGAGCACATGCGTCAGCGTCCCGCAGAGTCCGCGCTCCTCATCGATCGGTACCGGCCGGCCACCCGTCATGCCGACTCGCGGATCGTCGAAGGGCGCCAGGAGGTTCTCGAGCCATTCGGGCTCGGCGACGAGATCGCCGCCGATCAAGGCGATCAGCTCCCCCTTCGAGCAGGTCGCGAGTAGGCGATTGAGGGCGACGATCTTGCCGCGGCGCTGAGGCTCTCGGATCAGCGTGATCTCGGGATGTCGCTCGGCGAGGGCGGCGACGATTTCGTCCGTTCCGTCGGTCGAGCCGCTCGAGACGACGACGATCCGCTCGACGGCGATCGATGAGCCCTCTTGGGCGAGGAGGGAACGCAGGCACTGACCGATGTTCTGGGCCTCGTCGTGGACCATGACACCGATCGTGCAGAGACGCGGCGGTGCTTCTTGGCTATCGCGCAGGAGGGTGCGCGGTCCGGCGGGCCGTTCAGTTGGGCTCATGAGCTCTTTTGGGGGGGAGGGAGGGCGGAACCGCCCGATCATCCGCTCGCGGCTTTCATTCGAGCGGATGGGAACGCATCGAGCATATCGGTCCGGGTCATTGCAGTAAATGCCAATTTGGCAAGCAGCAACGTCGGTGCGGTGCTCAGGTCCCGAGTGCTTGGACAGCCGGATAATGTACGTGGTGCGTGATGCGGATCCGTCGCACTCCCAAAGAGCGCGCGAACCGAGCGGTGGCATCCACATCGCCCTGCATCTGGCCCGGGAGGCCGTCGAGGATCGTGACCTGGGGATGAATGCCCAGTCGGAGCGCGGTCTTCACGAAGATCTCGACCCGCTCACGGAAGAACTCGTGCTCGCGGATGTCGGGGATCCGCCCGAAGCGGACGAGGAGCTGCGGGTCGAGGGTGTCGAGCTCGATGCGCACCTCGCGGCAACCGGCCTCGGCCATGCGACCCAGGAGGTCGACGGGCAGGGCATCGGGACGGGACGCGCAGCTCCAGGTGGCCTTCACTCGCCGGCCTCGAATCTCGCGGCAGAGCTCCAGGGTGCGGATCGGGTCTGCACCGAAGGCCGGATCGAGAAAGACGAAGTGCCGCGTCCCGAAGCGCCGAGCCAGCGTCTGCATCTCGGCCGCCACGTTTGCAGGCGCTCGCCCGCGAACCTGCACGCCTTGGGCGACCGAGTGCGGGCAGAGCCGGCAGCTTTGATAACACCCGCGGCTCGCGTACAGCGGCAGCTCTCGCCAGCGCCGACCCAGCAGCTCCCAGGCGGGAATCGGCAGCTCGTCCAGGTCGGAGACGAAGAGCTGATGCAGCTCGCCTCGCGGCTGCTCTCCGTCGAGCAAGAGGCCGGTCGGGGGGGCGGGAGCTCGTCCCGCCAGATACAGTGCGGCGTGTCCAAACCGGCTCTCGGGCTCTCCGACCAGCACCGGGCCGCCGCGGCTCTGGCGCCTCAGCTCTTCGATGTGGAACCAGGTCGAGATGCCGAATGGCAGGACTTGCTGGGGCTCGATCCTCTGCCGCAGGGACGCGATGAACTCGAGGTCGGTGGCCAGGGTCTTCTGGGAGACGAAGATGCCTGCGACGACCGCTACCCGGTCGAGCAAGGCGTGGAGGCGACGCGGTGACTCCCGCGTCAGATCGATCGCGGCGACCGAGAGTCCCAAGGAGCGCACCGTGGCACCGACCTGCGTCAAGGTGTGTGGCGGCAGGGGGCGCCGGCGACGTCTCGGGTGGATCACTCCCAATCCGGAAGCGCCCTGACGGTCGACGACCGTGCCGGGCCCAGGAGGCGGGTTGATGAGCAAGACATCGATCGGCATCTTTGCGCGGCGATCTCGTCTCATCGCATGCACTCCGCCGAGACGAGGGAGCGCTTGCGAAGCCGCAGCGCGGGCACCATTCGGACGGCCTCGAGGAAGATCGCCTTGGACATCTTCGATTGACCGACGTGACGGTCCTCGAAGACGATCGGGACCTCGTGAACCCGGAAACCGGCGAGCAAGGTGCGGTAGGTGGTCTCGATCTGGAAGGCGTAACCGTTGGAGCGGATGTCTCCGCGCTGGAGGAGCTCGACGACCGAGCGCCGATAGCACTTGAACCCGCTGGTCAAGTCGCGGATCGCGACCCCGAGGATCCACCGCGCATAAAGGTTGCCCCCGGCACTGAGCAGCCTCCGGAACAGCCCCCAGTGGCGGATGCCACCTCCGGGCACGTAGCGCGAGCCGATGACGAGGTCGGCGTTGCGTATGGCGTCCATGAGCTCGGGCAGATGCCTCGGCGAGTGGGAGAAGTCGGCATCCATCTCGAAGACGAGGTCGACATCGCGCTCGAGGGCGGCGCGGAAGCCGTCGATGTAAGCGGACCCCAGCCCGAGCTTCTTGGGCCGGTGGAGGACCGCGACGCGGCCGGGATGTTGCGCAACGAGCCGATCGGCGAGCTCCCCGGTCCCGTCGGGGGAAGCATCATCAACCACGAGGATCGACAACGCCGGACTGGCTGCCAGGACTGCCTCGACGAGCTCGGGAAGGTTCTCGCGCTCGTTGTAGGTCGGCAAAACGACCATTCCGCGAGGGGGAGCTGCGGAGTCAGCGGGGTTCATCCAGACCTGCGTTCGGGGGGCCAGGAGGGAAAGGAGGAGACTCACGCGGCGGACCGCCCGGACCGCCGACGCCCGCAATCGGGGCACGAAACAGCCCCAGCGAGGCCGTCTCTCCGGCGCCGAACACGGATTCTCGAGTCAATCGAGAGGGGAGGCGAGCCTGGATCTCGAGGCCCGATTCCCGGAGCTCAGAAACTGAAAGGGCGCCATTATAGGGACGAGCCGCGGCGAGGGGAAGCGGTGCCCCGGGAGGCAGCCGGGAACGGGAGATGTCGGTGGGTGCGATCGGGGGCGGTGGCGGCTCCTGGCCCGGAATTGGGCCAAAATCGATGGGCGATGAGGCGTCGCGTCGAGGGGATATCTCGAGGAGGCTCGTCGGCGCGACCGGTGGGGTGAGGGGCGAGGCGTTTTTCGTGTCAATCCCAAAAAATTAGTCTTTGCAAAGCGCCGATCGCCGCTGGTTTAATGTCGGCGCATCACTCATTTCCGTTCCTTTCTGCCTCTGGCAATCCAAGTATCCAGACCTGACGTCTTCACAGCGGGCCCCGTTTACGGTGTCCGTCGGCGTCGTACACTCAAGGAGTCTCAAGATGAAGCGGTTCATCGCTTTTGCTCTCGTCGCTGTGATGGTGTGTGTCGGTTTCGCTTGCGGCAGCAAGGATGACGCGGCCTGTGGTGGTGACAAGCCTGCCTGTGGCGGCGAAGAAGGCAAGTAACACTGCCTGAAGGCTTCGTCACTCAGAAGCCGATCATCGGTCACCTCGGTGACCGATCGAAATAGGCCCGAAAGGGCACGACCGGGAACGAAGCCGCGCGCTTCGTTCCCGGTTTCATTTGGTTCCAGTGCCGGACTTCATCCCGCTCGTGCTTCGTCACGAGCCTCGCCCCTGCATCCCGCCGATCCTCGATCTTCCAAGGATCCCTTCCCTCAAGAGCCCTTCGCTGCCTCACCGATAGGGAATCGGGACCCCATGCTCCTCGTCGTGGGGATCGATCGCCTGAAGAACCTGGATTCGGTGGAGCTTGCCGGAACTGATGACGTCGAGCCAAAGTGCGGTACCACCCGGAGCCGACGCCCGCGGGACGCCTGCCAGCGCCCATTCGGGGCGCCAGCTCGAGGCGTGGAAAGCGGAGGTGTTTCATGATGTGCTGGGCACGATCGCCCATCACGTCAACAACGCCTTTGCCGTCGTGATGGCCCGCGCCGAGTCCCTCCGCCGGCGAGAGCTCGATCCCGACCTGTCCGATTTTCTCGAGCTCTGCATCGCCCGCGGTACCGAGGTCCATCAGCTCGTCTGTCACCTCCAAGACCTCGCCGATACCAACACCGAGCTGCTGGGCGGCGAGCTCATCGATGTGAAGCTGCCGAAGCTGGTCGAAGCCGTGGCCGAGGCTCCCGCGCCCGATGCCGGTCGCGGACGTGCGATGATGGGACGTCTGGTCCACGAGATCAAAAATGCCCTGGGCGGCGTCCTCTCGACCGCCGAGCTCGTCCACGACGAGCTCGATCTCGAGGGATCCCCCCTTGCCGCATCCATGAAGATCCTCCTCGGACAGGTGGGGCGGACGACGTCCTTGATCCACCTGCTCGGTGAGAGCGCCGGGCGCGGCCGCTCGATCGATGGTCCGGTGGAGATCCTGGGATTGGTGGACGAGGTCATCGAGCTCGTCCGGGAGCAGGCTGCCGGACGGATCGAGCTCCGGTTCGACCGCTCGCTCGGTCCGTGCAGGTGCCGCCTCGATGCCGGTGTGTTCCAAGCCGCGCTCCTGAACGTTCTGATCAATGCCGTCGATGCGATCCCGTCCGGGGGCACCATCGAGATCCGCGCCGATTGGGACGGTCCCGAGTATCTCGTCTTCGAGATTCGCGACGACGGAATCGGCGTCGAGCCCGAGCAGCTCAGCCAGATCTTCGAGCCCTTCTTCGCCACGCGGCCCGACGGCTTCGGGCTGGGGCTGTGCGTGGCCGAGCGCTTCCTGCAAAAGCTCGATGGAGAGCTGCAGCTCGAATCCACCAAGGGGACCGGCTCGTGCGTCCGGATCACCTTGCCGCTCGAACCCCCTGCACGACTCGTCACGTCTTCCGGAGAGGCTCAGCCATGACCGCTGCGCACGTCACCTCACAGCGTGTCGCCCAGATCCTCATCGTCGATGACGAAGAGGTGCTCGTCGAAAGCCTGGTCCAAAGCCTCAACAAGGTCGATGGCTGGCAAGCGCGCGGAGTCCACTCCGCAGAGGAGGCGCTCGAGATCGCGCTCGAGCACGACCTCGAGGTCGTCATCTCCGACATCCGGATGCCGGGGCAAGGCGGGCTCGAGCTGTTGTCGCGGCTGAAGGTCGAGCGCCCGGAGATCCAGGTCATCATCATGACGGCTTACGGAACGCGGCGCCTGCAGCGACAGGCGTTGGGATTGGGCGCGTTCCATTATCTGGAGAAGCCGGTCCGGACGCGCGAGCTCATCGAGCAGGTGCGCCGGTGCTTGCAGTTGAACGCCTCGCAAAGGAAGAGCGGCGTCCGCGGCGCGCTCTATCGGCTGCAGCTTCGGGACATCATCCAGCTCTACTGTACCGCCAACGAAACCGTCGAGATCCTCGTGCGCGCGCCGGGCAAGCCCGAGGGGCGGATCTTCCTCGAGGCTGGACAGATCGTCCACGCAGTCGATGGAAAAGGCGGCGGTGAGGACGCGCTGCATCGAATGCTCGCCAGTCGCACCAGCGACATCGGCACTCGCCCGTTGATCCGCATCCCTGGTCGGACCATCGAGCGCGACTGGATGCACCTCCTCCTCGAGCATGCGCGACGTCAGGACGAGTACCAACACGACACCGGGTTGACATCGTCACCGTTCGAGTCGGCGATCCAAGCGGCGCCGCAAGATACCGAGCCCCTGTGGGATCCCGCGGTCTCCGAAGAGCCACTCGAGCTCTTCGAGGTCGACGACCAAGAGGCCTTCCCGACCCTCGGTTCCGCGATCGATCTGGCCGACAATCCCTTCGCCGCCCTCGACGAATGGGACGAGACCCACTCGTCACACGGTGACGAGGATGATCCGCTCCTTGAAGTCGCGGACCTCATCGAACAAGCCGTCAGCGCCATGCTCGAAGGCCGCGGCGAAGAGACCCTGAAGCTCCTCGACCTGGCACGCACGAGGTGCCTGGAAGGGCGGGACTAGGAGCGCAGGCCACCACGGGGAGCGCGGGCGTCCCGCCGCAACCACGGGGAGCGCGGGCGTCCCGCCGCAACCACGGGGAGCGCGGGCGTCCCGCCCGCATGGATCAACTCGGTAGCTTTCCGAGTTCTTGACACTCTCCTCGTCGATGCGGCTCCGCACCCTTGCTCGGCGCCTTCTGGCTCGATCGTCAGCGATGTCGAGGAAGCGGCTTTCCGTATCGGTCGCGCGGGCTCTGTTCTTCACTCCTCTCGCACGACGAAGTCGTCGAGGACGATGACGCCTGACGGGGCGCCGCGGTAGCGGTTGGAGATGAGCGGCCGAGGATCGCCAAAGTCGATGCGGTCGATCATTCGCGGGTACTCGTCCTTGCCGATCTGCTTGCCGAGGTCGATGCGCACGTGGCGAGCGCCGTCGGCGCGGTAGCTCGACTCGACGTGCGTGATGATCTCTCGGCCGGCTTCCTCGGCCATCTCGGCAGCGTTCTCCGTGACTGGCGCCGAGTACCACTTGCCGTCGACTCGCATCGAGACGGCCAATTCTCCGAGACGACCTTCGGCCCGGTACGCGAGCTCGATCACCGTCTCAGGCCACACCGGCAGCCGCGTGCGATCTTGAATGGGAACGAGCGGGTCGTCGCGGTCGCCGAAGAGCTGGACGCGCCCGTAACGCGAGCCGCCGCCATCATCGATCCTCAGAGAGCGCGCCCCCGAGATCGGGTCGACCGTCTCCCAAGAGATCGAATACTCACCGGGCCCGTCGCGACCTTCTTCGGGGAGCAGCTCGGCTTCCTCGCCGCGGCGCTCGAAGTCGCGAACGAACCATCGGCCCGCACCATCGGCGAAGTGCACCGTCTTCGAGAGGCGGCTGGCCGGCGCGTCGTTCTTGGGGGTCACGGTCACGACGAGCTCGCCGGAACGCGTGTGCAAGTCGGCTTCCGCTCGCTCCAAGACGCGTTCGAGGCGAAACGGCCTCTGGCTGAAGTCGATGTCCTCCGGATCGCTCGTCGTCCACCCCTTTGGCGGTGACACCTTCACGCGAGCGGATTCGATCTCCTCGATGACGCGACCGATGTGGACCTCGATCGGCATTCCGTCGACGATCCAAGGGCGATCCGGATGAACGCGGATCGATGCCCAATCAGTCAACTCGAAGGAGAGCGGGCGATAGCTCGAGCGACCCGACGGGGAGCAGATCTCGGCGGCGAGCACCCACGTGCCCAGCGGCGAATCGGCATCGGTCTCGATCGACCAAGACGTGTCGCCTAATCGCGTCGCTTCCAGCCGCATCGGCTCCGGGCATCGGCGCCACCATGTCACGTCGAGCGGCGGGACATCCTCCGAGTCGACATCGGCCCACTCGAGCCGAAGCTCGACGGGGCGGCCGCGAATCACCTCGCCGTAGTATCCAGGACCGACGGCTCGTGCGAGCAGTGATCGCGAACGGCCGCCACCGAGGGTGTCGGGGATCGGATGCCGCAACATCGAGAGCAGGCTGCGGGCCAGTTTCGGCTGTCCCTCGAAGACGATGATGGCTCTTCGCTCCCGTACGATCGTGCCGACGACGCGCGGCCGCTCACCCGAGATCGTCGCCAGGCGAGCGTGGATCAGGTCGGCCATGTCGGGGCGGACCAGGAACGTCGTGCCTTGCCCCCGGTCCACGCCGATCACTTCGACGGACTCGTGATGGAAGTCCATCCTCAGGTCGAACCGAGGCCCCGACGTCGAGGCCATCCGAGCTCGGAGCGTCGGATCCAGCGTGGGTGCCAATCGCTCCCAACTCGGCCGGCCCCCCTGGGCGAACAGCGAGACGACGATGGCGTGAGGTTCATCCCACGTGTATTGAGGAATCGAATCCTTCGGTTGGTCTCGAAACCACTCCGCACCCAGCCGCGGCAGCTTGCCGAAGGGATCGTCCCTTACGTCTTCCCAGTCGTATGACTTGCCGGCTTCGTACTCGGGCACCTGCACCCGCTCGGGCTGGGGCGGTAGGCCCGGGTTCACCGACAGCATCGGATTGGCGCCGGCCTTCAATCCGGCTTCGCGATGCCGGGCCCAGGTGCGGATCGAGGCGCGCTCGAAGAAGTCGCGCGGCAGATAGAACCGCAAGAGGTCGCGGTAGATGAGCCAGCTCTTGCCGGGCGACCAACTGTATCCGTTCGCGGCCATGTCGTGGGAGCCGGGCAAGCCCTCGTGGCCGAGCTGGGCTTGGGCGAGCCATTCGACCTGGTGCAGCCACTCGTGGAGCGTGGCGAGGGCGAGGGCGTCGGGCTCGCTCTTCTCTCGCTCTGGAACCAGCGCCAGGCTGGAGATCGCGGCGCCACCCGGGCCGAAGTCGCCGCCCTTCGTCGCGCCCCATTGCCGGATCGGCAGCGTGCCTGGCTTGAAGTAGGCGATGACGCTGTCGGTGTCGCCTGGCGAGAGGAAGTCGACGACCTCCTGCCCCGATTCGGGCAGCCAACTGATCGGCTCATCGGCGGGGACACGGATCGGCCGCTCGGCGATCACCACTTCGTAGCGGATCTTGACGCGGCCCTGGGTCGCGGCGTGGGCGAGGTCGACGAAGGCGAGGAAGGACTCGAGGCAGTGGAGTTGCTCCACCTCGCTCATCGAGACGCGGATGGAAGGCTGCGTGTGATCGCCGGTGTCCGCATCGAGGTGCTTCACGAGCAGCAGCACGACACGCCATTCGGGGATCTCTCGCCCGAGCGCCCGCTCGGCCCTCTCGAACGCCGCGGCCCGCTCGAGGAGTCGGCTCACCTCGGTCTCGGGCTCACCGACATAGCGTCGTCCGAGCTCGCCGGTCTCGAGGATCTCGATGCGATCCTCGCCGAAGCGCAGCCAGTCGACGACGCGATCATCCTGAGCGGCAAAGCAGGTCAGGGCCAGCAGGATAGGGGAGAGCATGGAGTTGCCAATTGGAGAGAGGTTGCAGGCAGGAGCGCCATTGTAAGTGGAGAGGCGCCGAGGGGGAACCTGTCGTCGTTCGGACCGCCGGCTTCACCGGGTGCGCGGGCATCCTGCCCGCAGCGGGCCTCGCAGCGGCCGACACACGAGAACGAATGCAAGCCTTGCAGGCTTGGGCTTCCGGATTCGGGAGTGGCCCGATTTCCCCGGGCGTTGCCCTGGGCTGACGAGTGGCTGGCCTTTCGGGTCGAAGAAACCAGAGCCCGCGCGACCGAGACGGGAGCGGTTGTGGAACGTGGAGCGGCTTCCTCGACGTCGGCGACGAACGAGCCAGGAGGCGCCGAGCAAGAGGGCCACCCGGAGTACGCTGTCTGGTCGCAACGAAGCGCTCCGGCCCAAGCTCGCCTGCGCGGGTTCTCGTCGAGAGACTCGGTCTCCGTCTCGCTCGACTTGGGCACTCCATTGGACTCGGGCTTGGTTTCTCAACTGACCGGCGTCACGCCGACGATCGCCTTTCATCGTCGGCATCCCGTTTGATACCGCTGGCGGATCGACCGAGCGCCCGGTTCTTCGCCAATTGGCGTAGAGCGTTGCATCGAGGGGTTTTGCGGCTGTCGCGCCCTTGTCGCAGGCGCCGGAGGGCGTGGGGGATATTTCGCAATCGGCGACTCTGGAGCGGGGGAAATTCCCCGTCGAGGCTCGCTTGGTTGGTGGTCTTTAAGTCTTTCTGTCTTCAGCGTTTACGTCAGGGCTAAAACCCTTGACTCGCCTTGGGCAGTCCCTACAATGGTGCCTCTTTCCCGGGGGCCCGCCCTGTTTCGAGAGCCCGTTGGAGCACTTCGGAGCGCGCCAAGCAGGCGGCGAGAGCCTCTCGAAGCGCCGTTGCCCGGGAGTGCGTTGCTCGAAGGATCTTGGGAGCGAAAGATGTCGGACGAGAAGCAAGAAGCCGCTGGCGAGTCGACGCCGGAGTCGACGGAGTCGACCGCGGTGAAGCGACCGAAGCTGGTGCCGGTGCGTCAAGCAGCGGCGAAGAAGCCGGCGGCCGCTCCTCAGAAAGAGGACGAGGGGATCACGCGTCGCGGCTTGTTCTCTGCGCTGGGATTCGGGTGGCTGGCCTTCGTGGCCGCCTCGGGTGCGGCGCTGACGGCCGGGACCCGGTTCCTCTTCCCGAACGTCCGTTACGAGCCGCCGACCTCATTCCGGGTGGGCTTCCCCACTGACTACACGATCGGCGCCGTGGAGGAACGGTACAAGGCCGCCTACGGCGTGTGGATCGTTCGGAACGAGGAGGGCATGTACGCGCTCTCGACGGTGTGCACCCACCTGGGCTGCACGCCGAACTGGCTGGCGGCGGAGCAGAAGTTCAAGTGCCCCTGCCACGGCAGCGGCTTCCGGATCTCGGGGATCAACTTCGAGGGGCCGGCGCCTCGTCCCCTGGAGCGTTACGCGATCTCGCTCGCCGACGACGGGCAGGTGCTCGTCGACAAGAGCCGCCTGTTCCAGGAAGAGAAGGGTCAGTGGAAGGATCCGGCGTCGTTCCTGCGCCTCTGAGGCTCAGAAGGCGCACGACTGCGGATAGGAAGAGAGGAGTCCGGTGGCTCGCAGCAAAGTGATGAGGGTGCTGACCGAGAATCAGGTCTGGCGCTCGATCTTCCGGCACAAGTTGCCGAGTGACGATCGCAACCGCGTGTTGGTGGTGCTGAGCAATGTCTTCTTGCACCTCCATCCGACCAAGGTTCGCAAGAGCGGTGTCCGGCTCTCCTACACCTGGTGTATGGGTGGGCTGACGTTCTTCATCTTCCTGGTCGAGGCGGTGACCGGGATCCTCCTGATGTTCTACTACCGCCCGACGGCCGAGTTCGCCTTCGAGGACATCAAGGCGCTCGGCGAGCACGTGCCTCTGGGGATCATGCGAGAGCTGCACCGGTGGGGCGCTCACGCGATGGTGATCACGGTGTGGCTGCACATGTTCCGGGTCTTCCTGACGGGCTCTTACAAGCCGCCGCGGGAGTTCAACTGGAACGTGGGTGTGATCTTGCTGGTGCTCACGCTGCTGCTCTCCTTCACCGGTTACTTGCTGCCGTGGGATCAGCTCGCGATGTGGGCGGTGACGGTGGGGACGAACATGGCGCGTGCGACCCCGTTCCTGGGGAATGAAGGCCCGGGCGCGGCATTGCTCTCGATCGGAGACACCCAGCTCGTGCACCCCGGATCGGACGTGCGCTTCGCCCTGTTGGGCGGGCGGTTCGTGGCGGCGGGCGCCTTGCTCCGCTTCTACGTGCTGCACTGCATCGCGATCCCCTTGGCGGCCGCGGTGCTGATGGCGATCCACTTCTGGCGAGTGCGCAAGGACGGCGGGATCTCGGGCCCGCTTTGAGGCCCGGCCGGCTGGCGCCGGCGGACGGTGACCCGGCGGGTCGGAGCACTCCGACCCGCGCGGCGGGACGGGGTGCAGAGAGCCCTCCAAGAGGAGATTCGGTTCGGTGGAAACCTTCAAGGAACTCGTCAACGTACTGACGAACCCGAAGATCTTGCTGATCTTTTCGGTCGTGCTGTTCGCGGCGGGCCTGATCTTCATTCGCTTCTTCACGAAGCCGTGGGTGGCGATGGCCATCGCCGCCCTGTCGGTCGTCTTCTTCGCGGTGAGCACGACCGACGACAACTTCATGGAGATCATCTCGAAGGCGGACAACGTCCCCATCGTGATGATGGTCGTCCTGGTCGGGTTCTTCACCTGGCTCGGCATGCGCCGCGCCGTGAAGAACGACCAGCTCATGGAGGCAGGGGAAGAGACCCTCGAGCGCCGCGAGACGAAGCAGAAGGTCTTCGTGTGGCCGGACCTGGTCTACACCGAGTTCCTCTGCTTGATCCTCTGCACGGTCGCCTTGATCGTGTGGTCGGTGCTCCTCGATGCGCCGCTCGAAGAGCCGGCCAACCCCACCCGCACGCCGAACCCCTCCAAGGCGCCGTGGTACTTCCTCGGGCTGCAAGAGATGCTGGTGTACTACGACCCGTGGATCGCCGGCGTGCTCCTGCCCGGGCTCATCATCGTCGGTCTGATGGCGCTGCCCTACATCGACATCAACCCCAAGGGCAACGGCTACTACACCTGGAACGAGCGGAAGTTCGCGATCACGATCTTCCTGTTCGGGTTCCTCATCCTGTGGGTGGTGCTGATCTTCATCGGGACGTTCTTACGCGGGCCGAACTGGAACTTCTTCGGCTTGTTCGAGACCTGGGACGTCGCCAAGCTCGAGGCGCTCGTCAACGTCAACCTCTCCGAGTACATCTACGTGATCATCGGAGGCGGCGGCCTGCCGACGAACCCGCTGATCCGCGAGCTGCCGGGCCTGCTCCTCACGGCCGGTTACCTGTTCCTGCTGCCGCCGATCCTGGCCAAGACCGTCTTCCGAAAGTTCTACGCGGAGATGGGGCCCGTCCGGTTCAACGTCATGATCTTCCTCTTCCTGATGATGGCCTCGCTGCCGATCAAGATGGCGCTGCGCTGGGCCTTCAACCTCAAGTACATCGTCGCGTTCCCCGAGTACTTCTTCAACATCTGACGCACTGCTGACACTCGAGGCGGGCCGCCGGCGCGGCCCTCGTCTCCCGACCGGTCTTCCGACGGAGAAGCTCCCTTGGCCACCAAGCGCAAGACGGATCACGCGTTCAATATCAAGCGTCTGAACGTCGTCTTCCTGTTCTCGGCTGTCGCCCTCACCGCCTCGGTCATCTGGATGGTGATCGACGACTACGATCGTGAGTGGAAGAAGTACCAACGCGAGTTCTTCGACCTCGACCGCACCAAGGCCGAGCGCGAGATCCAAGAGATCGACGAGCGCAATCACGACGCCGTCGTCCAAGCGCAGAAGGCCAAGGAAGCCGCGCTCGAGAAGGTCCAGGGCGACCTCGAGAGCAAGCGCACCGAGCTCGATCTGCTCCAGCGGGAGAAGATGTACAAGGCCGATCAGGACGTGAAGTTCGCTCGCGCCGAGGTCGACGTGCTCCGCTACGAGTACGAAAAGGCCCTCGCCGAGTACCGCGACGAGCGCGGCGAGGAGGACATCGATCCCGCCGAGTATCCGCCCAGCGTGCGTGAGCCTTACGATGCCGTCCTGAAGCAGGAGGCCAAGGTCCTCGATTACCTGAACGTCTACAACACGCTCCGCCAGGACGAGACGCGCCTGAAGGAAGAGGTCGGAGAGCTCGAGAAGCAGTACACCGTCTACGACGACGAGCTCCGCAAGCTCAACGAGCGCCGTGACATCCTCGCCCGCAAGATCGAGACGACCAGCACCAACCTCAAGAATATCCTCCTCGATCGCACGCCGATGCTCGACTTCGTCGACCCGATCACCAAGGTCGAGTGGGTCAAGCCGCCCGAGCTGCGCGACGACCTCAACTTCGCCTACGCCGAGCGCATCGACATGTGCAAGACCTGTCACATGGCGATCGATTCGTCGGGCTACGTCAATGATGAGTGGGAGCAACCCTTCCGCTCCCACCCGCGCCTCGACCTCTACCTCACCGCCAGCTCGCCGCACCCCTACAACGAGTTCGGGTGCACCGTCTGCCACCAGGGTCGTGGTCAGGACCTGACCTTCAACGGCTCGGCCCACATGCCGCAGGACGAAGAGCAGCGTCACGAGTGGGAGGAAAAGTACGGCTGGACGCCCAAGGCGTTCAAGTACTGGGAGACGCCGATGGTGCCGAACCAGTACATCTACTCCTCCTGCCTCAAGTGCCACGGCGATAGCTGGGAGGTGCCCGAAGCCGGCCCGATGACCGTCGAGCTCGCCGCCGCTTCCCCCGACTGGAATCAGAAGGACGACGGCGCAACGACCACGGATCACTACAGCCTCAACGCCGGGCGCATGATCTTCTACGAGTACGGCTGCCACGGCTGCCACGCGATCAAGGACCTCGAAAATCCGCGCAAGGTGGGCCCGGACCTGCGTCACCTCGAGGCCAAGGTCGAGCCCGACTGGGTTTACTCCTGGCTGCTCGATCCCAAGGCGTTCCGTCCCTCCACGAAGATGCCCAAGTTCTTCGGTCTCGCCAACAACGGCGGCGAGATGGACACCCGCGCCGACCACGAGCTCCGGCACGCCTGGAACGAGGTCGAGGCGGACGCCATCACGGCGTTCCTCTTCAAGCAGTCCCTGCCGATGGAGATGGCCGTCCCCTCGGATCTCGAGGCCGATGCCGAGAACGGCAAGCGCCTCTTCGAGAACCGCGGATGCCTCGGCTGTCACGCCGTCGACTCGCTGCCGTTCGCGCCGGCCAACGACTTCGGCCCGAACCTCTCGAGAGTCGGTGAGAAGCTGAACCTCGCCTGGCTCTTCAACTGGGTCCAGAACCCCAAGGCCTACCACCCGGGTGGCCGGATGCCGAGCCTGCGCCTCGACGATCAAGAGGCATTCGACATCGCGACCTACGTCCTCGAAGAGCTCGAGAGCGACGCGGAATTCGGAGCCCAGCCCAACCGCAGCTCCGAGCAATACACCGCGTTCCTCGACGAGCGGCTCACCGAGACCTACCTCGAGAACCTGCCGATGTCGGCGGCCGAGGCGAAGGTCGCCGCGATGAGCTTGGATCAGAAGCGCGAGCTCTTCGGCCAGAAGCTTGTCGAGCGCTACGGCTGCGCCGGCTGCCACATGATCAACGGCTACGAGGACGCCAAGGGTATCGGCGTCGAGCTCTCAGAGCACGGCACCAAGGACCTCCACACGGTCGACTTCGGTCTCGAGCTCCACGAGGTGGAGGGCAAGAACCGGGTCACCGGCGAAGAGGAGCACTACCACATCGATCACACGCTCCATAGCTGGCTGTCGATGAAGATCCGCTATCCGCGCATCTTCGATCGCGGGCGTCTCAAGGCGTTCAAGGACGCCTCACGGATGCCGAACTTCGAGCTCACCGACGAACAGATCCAGTCCCTGATCACCTACATCCTCGGCAATCGCAAAGAGCCGATCCCCGAGACGATCCAGAACCGCCTGCAAGGCGACGCGGAAGTCATCGCCAAGGGCGACCAGATCATCCATGACTCGAACTGCTACGGCTGCCATCAGTTCGAGATGCACGAGATCACCTACCTCGACGACGACGTGCTCCCGCGTCACGGGATCGGTCAGGTGACCGAGATCTCGATCGACGACGAGGCGACGTTCTTCCGGCTCTGGACGGACCAGGTCCTGATCACGCAGAAGGAGAAGACCGAGTCCGCCGCCGCACAGCAGCTCTACGGCGAGTACTGCGAGCCGAGCGGCTTCGAGCTGTTCTCCCATCTGACGCAGCTCAACATCCAAGCCGGTGAGGACTTGCCTCTGACCGCCGTCGAGGTCCAAGAGCAGGTCGGTGGGACACTCGAGCTGACCGAGGACTCCTCGGTCTCGGGACCGGTCTCGCTCTTCACGGCGCTGACCTTCCTCGACGAGAAGAACGATGTCCAGCAGGTCTTCGGTCGAATCACCGATACCGACCTCGACGAAGGGATCGTGTACTTCGGCCTGATGAAGCCGGGCGCCGGGAAGGACGCCTTCGAGGATCTCGAGGTCAAGATGGATCGGATCGTCCGGATCGTCGATCCCAGCCTCGCCCTCGGTGGCCGCCTCGGGCGCGCGCTCGAGCTGACCTACGCGCAGAACGAGGACCTCAACCCGTTCGACATCGACGAGTACTACAACGACATCCAGCCGACCATCGATCCCTACAAGCCGCCGGTGCTGTTCCGGGAAGGCCAGAAGGTCCAGACGCCTTGGCTGTTCGACTTCCTGATGAGCCCGTATCCGCTGCGTCCCTGGTTCGAGGTGCGCATGCCGACCTTCGAGTTCACTCAAGAGGAGGCGACGATCCTCGCCAACTACTTCGGCGCCCGCGATCGTCGCCGGTACCCGTATAGCTACAACGCCGAGTCCCAGGACGATTACCTCCAGGCGCACGCCCAGGGCGAGCCGTCCGAGTACATCGAGAAGGCTTGGGCGCTGATGCAGGATCCGCAGGTGAACTGCTTCAACTGCCACATGCAAGGCGAGAAGACGCCCGAGGGGGATCCCTCGAGCTGGGCACCGGACCTCTCGATGGCGTATCAGCGACTGAGGCCGGACTGGATTCGCGCCTGGATCTTCAATCCGCAGGCGTTCCAGCCGGGGACCAAGATGCCCCAGCTCTTCCTGGCGGACGAGGCGAGGTATCAAGAGACTTACGGCGCGCCTTCGGGCGTGCAGGTCGAAGCCATCAAGGATTTGCTCATGAACTGGGCGCAGTCGCCCGGGGCAGCGAGCAACCCACGCTGATTTTCGAGCAACGACAACCGGGCACGCCATTGGCTCCTGCCGGGCCGGACGCCTGACCGTTCGGACCGAGGGAGCCGAGAGGCCTCTCGAGAGCGACACGACGATCTCGGGGATCGACCCCTCAGGCGGGCCGCGGAACGAGAAAGACGATTTCGAGGAGAAACGAAAGCATGTTTGCAAAGAACGCCATTCGCTTTGCCACTTGGGGCGCGCTGTCCCTCGGTCTGGTCGCGGGACTGTCCGCCGAAGAGAACACTCCGGCGAAGGCCGCTGGCGGCACGATCTCGGGTAAGGCGCTGTTCGACGGTGCGGTGCCCGAGGCCGGTAAGCTGACGATCGACAAGGACATGGAAGTCTGCGGCAAGCGCGACGCGACCGACAAGTCGCTCTTGGTCGGCAAGAACAAGGGCATCAAGAACGTCGTGATCTCGATCAAGAAGATCGATGCGCCGGATGACTGGAAGGGTGAGGGCAAGACCGCCGAGTTCGACCAGGTCAACTGCGAGTTCACGACCCGTGTTCTGGTGATTCCGGTCGACTCCAGCGTCGAGCTGAAGAACTCCGACCCGGTCCTCCACAACGTCCACACTTATTCGCGCCGCAACACCCCGATCAACCAAGGGATCCCGGCCAGCCAGACCCTGACCAAGAAGTTCGACGCCGCCGAGACGGTCCAGGTCACCTGCGACGTCCACAAGTGGATGAAGGCTTGGATCGTGGTCGCCGACCATCCGTGGTATTCTCTGACCTCCGAAGACGGATCGTTCGAGCTCAAGGACGTGCCGCCGGGCGAGTACGAGATCGTCGCCTGGCACGAAGAGCTGGGTAAGTCGAAGACCAAGCACAAGGATGTCGTGGTCAAGGCTGGCGAGACGACGAAGGGCATCGACTTCGAGTTCAAGCCGAAGAAGTGATCGACGTTTGAAGACGAGAGGAGCGGGCCTGGAACGGGCCCGCTCCGTTGTGTTCTCGCACGACCGGACCTCCGGCGGCCGGATCGGCGGGAAGAGGAGAGTCACTTCTCCTCGAAAAGGTAGCAGGCTCGCCGAAGGGGTCGTCCAGCCGGGGCTGACCGGCGAGAGAGTTTTCCGCGCCACGACATTGGACTGCGCGCGAACGGGAGGACAACGAGTGAACGCTCGGTGGATCATCGGACTCATGGGTGCAGCGGGCTTGCTGTCGCTCGCCGGATGCGGGGGCTCGTCTCCCGAGCTGAAGTACACCCTGTCGGAACGGACGAAGCTCCTGCCGGAGCGGCCTTATCAAGTTCGGATCGATGGCATCCTGACCCAACACTTCGGGACGCCGGCCAATCCGATCGCTCCGAATTCCCAGGACTTCGACCTCGACATCGAGGGCGTGAGCTTCGATCCTGACCACCTCGCCATGGGTGCCGAGGGATACCGCCGGTTGTGTATGCACTGCCATGGCATGAGTGGCGACGGGCAAGGCCCCACGGCCCCGTTCTTGAACCCTCGTCCCCGCGATTATCGCCCCGGTCGCTTCAAGTTCGCCTCGACGGAGAACGGTAAGAAGCCTCTGCGCGAGGACCTCTGGCGAACGCTTCAGATCGGCGTCGCCGGCACCTCCATGCCATCCTTCAAGCTCGAGGATGAAGACGAGCTCAATGCGGTCCTCGACTACGTGATCCTGCTCAGCATCCGCGGGCAAGTGGAGCAAGAGCTCGGTTACTACCTGTTCAACAACCTGCTCTCGAAGCCCGAGGAGCCCGCGGATCCGGCGAAGGCCGACCTCGAGAAGCTCCGCCAGGAGCACCTCGCCGAGCTGAAGAGCGAGATCGACGGCGGGGACGGGCTCGACGAGGAAGAGCTGACGAACGACGCGGTCACCAAGGCGATCGAGATCGTGCTCGGCCAGTGGGCCGAAGCGCCGGACGACGTCGTCGAGGTCGGTGGCGATGAGCCGAGCCTGGGTGACGCCGAGTGCATCGAGAAGGGCCGGACGCTGTTCATGACCGCAGCGGCCCAATGCGCGTCCTGCCACGGCGATACCGGCACCGGAGACGGCACGACGATCCCCACCGATTCCTGGTTCAACGTCGCGCGTCCCGCGGATCTGACGCGGGGCTTGTACCGAGGCGGTGGACGCCCCGAAGACCTATGGCGGCGCATCGCCGTCGGGATCGAGGGAAGTGCGATGCCGGGCTTCGGCGCGACGCTTCCGCTCACCGACGAGCTCCTCGCCGAGTTCGCCGAGACCGAGAAGCCGACCGACGCGGCCGCGCTGGAAACCTGGCGGGCCGAGGCCGCGGCCAAGGTGCCTGCCGACCGAGCCGAGGCGGATCGGGCCAACAGTGTCTGGGCTCTGGTCTGCTTCGTCCGCAGCTTGGCCGTGCAGAGCACGCCCTGAGGCGAGCTGAAAACGCTGGAAATCGAGATGCCTTCGAGAAACGTGCTTTCTCGAGGGCATCGCTCGCTCCGGAGTGAGTGCGCCGGAGACCGAGGAGGAGTTTGAGGAGACGTTCCCGTGCGAAAGCTCTGGAGCCTTTTGTTTCTCTTGGTACCAGTCGGTGCGGTCTACCTTTTCTGGATCGCCCCGGACTACCAATGGTCCTTGCCGACGAACAAGTCGTCCTTCGGTGAGGGCATCGACAAGCTGTACAACCTGATCCTGTGGATCACCGGCGTGACCTTCGTCCTGGTCAACGCTTTCCTCGTCTACTTCATGTTCCGCTACTCGGCGAAGCGTGAGAACAAGGCGGCGGCGCACGTGCACGGGAACCACGCGCTCGAGGTGATTTGGACGATCGTTCCTTCCCTGATCCTCATCTTCATCGCCTTCGTGCAGATGAAGGAGTGGCAGGAGGTCAAGTTCCAGAGCAAGTTCCCGGACGCGCTGCAGGAGAAGGCTGAGACCGAAGCCGGCGAGAAGCCCAGTCTGGTCCAGGCCATGGCGCGCGTCACCGCCCGGCAGTTCGAATGGCGGATCACCTACCCCGGTCCCGACGGGCAGTACGACACGGTCGACGACATCCAGACCGTCAACGAGCTGCACATGCCGGGCTACAAGGGCGACGAAGGCCAGGAGCCGATCCCGTTCCTGATCGACCTGGAGTCGGCGGACGTGCTCCACAGCTTCTTCGTGCCGCAGTTCCGCATCAAGCAAGACGCCGTGCCGGGCATGACGATCAAGGTCTGGTTCGACGCCAAGCTCGATGGCGGCCCCGAAGACGACCTCGAGTTCGAACGGCTCCCCAAGAATCAGTACGACCTGGTCTGCGCCGAGCTGTGCGGCTGGGGTCACTACAAGATGAAGGGGCGAGTGTACGTCCACACGCCCGAGGAATATCAAGCCTGGCTCGAGTCTCAGGGTCCGGAGTAAGCAGACATGAACGCGACCGCACACAATCCGGGTGACCACGGGCATCACCACGAGCCGGGCCTCATCCGCAAGTACATCTTCTCGACCGATCACAAGATGATCGGTATCCAGTTCATGCTGACGACGCTGACCTTCTTTGCCGTCGGCGGCCTCCTGGCTCTCGGCGTGCGTTGGCAGCTCGCCTGGCCGTGGCAAGAGATGCCGGTCATCGGGAAGATGCTCTTCTCGGAGACGGGCAACGTCATCTCGCCCGAGTTCTACACGATGCTGTTCACGATGCACGCCTCGGTGATGATCTTCTTCGTGATCATCCCGATGCTCATCGGCGCGTTCGCCAACTTCTGCGTGCCTTTGATGATCGGCGCGCGGGACATGGCGTTCCCCACCCTGAACATGCTCTCGTACTGGTTCTTCTGGCCCGCCTTCCTGATCATGGGATACAGCTTCTTCGTCGAAGGAGGCGCGGCCGCGGCCGGCTGGACCGCCTACCCGCCGCTCTCGACGATCCCCAGCGCGGCCCCGGCTTCGGGCGGCGGTCAGACCTTCTGGCTCGTCGCCCTCATCTTCGTCGGCATCTCTTCGATGATGGGCTCGGTGAATTACATCACCACCATCATCAAGATGCGCGCGCCGGGCATGACGATGTTCCGAATGCCGATGACGGTGTGGTCGATCTTCATCACCGCGATCCTGCAGGCGTTCGCGCTGCCCGTCCTGACGGCCGCGCTCGTCATGCAGCTCCTCGATCGCACCCTCATGACCGGCTTCTTCAACCCCTCGGACCTGGTCGTCAACAACGTGACGGTCGCGACGGGTGGCGGTCAGCCGATCCTCTGGCAGCACCTGTTCTGGTTCTACTCCCACCCGGCCGTGTACATCATGATCCTGCCGGCGATGGGGATCGTCTCCGACGTGCTCTCGACCTTCGCGCGCAAGCCGCTCTTCGGGTACCGACCGATGGTCTACTCGATCTCGGGTATCGCCGGGCTCGGCTTCATCGTGTGGGGTCACCACATGTTCCAGTCGGGCATGAACCCGATGCTGGGCGCGACCTTCATGGTCTCGACGATGATGATCGCCCTGCCCTCGGCCATCAAGACGTTCAACTGGCTGGGAACGCTCTGGCGGGGTGAGCTGCACTTCACGACCCCGATGCTGTTCGCGGTCGGCTTCGTCTCGGTGTTCGCCATCGGCGGGCTGAGCGGCATCTTCATGGCCGCGACCCCGGTCGACATCTTCATCCACGACACCTACTTCATCGTCGCCCACATCCACTACGTGCTGATGGGCGGCAGCGCGTTCGGCATCTTCGCGGGTATCTATTACTGGTTCCCCAAGATGTTCGGCCGCACGATGAGTGACGGCTGGGGCAAGGTGCACTTCTTCGGGACCTTCGTCGCGATGAACTGCACGTTCTTCCCGATGCACGTCCTGGGTGCCGCCGGCATGCCGCGGCGATTGGCGGATCCCTACCACTACGCGACCTACGAGCACCTCTTGTGGCTGAACCAGTTCATCACGGTCAGCGCTTTGGTGCTGGGCGGGTTCCAGGTGATCTTCGCCTTGAACTTCCTGTTCAGCCTCTTCGGGGGTGAGAAGGCCAGCCAGAATCCGTGGCGCTCCAATACGCTCGAGTGGGCTGCGCCGTCTCCGCCGCCGCACGGCAACTTCGAGGCGATCCCGACCGTGTACAGGGGCCCCTACGAGTATGCCTCGCCCGAGGTCGAAGAGGATTACCTCCCGCAGCACGTGCCGACGCCAGCCTCGACGCCCGGAGCGACGATCTGACCATGAGCGTCGCGCCATTGGGCCGGGAACAGATGGCCGAGAAGCGGCCGTCAGGTATTCATCGGTGGGCCCTCGTCACCGCCGGGGCGACGTTCCCCCTGCTCATGCTGGGCGGGATCGTCACCTCGCTGGACGTGGGCCTGGCCGTGCCTGACTGGCCGACCACCTTCGGTTATCAAATGTTCCTCTACCCGATCGGCAAGATGCTCGAGTCGACCGGCGTCTTCTGGGAGCACTCCCACCGGTTGATGGGGTCCTTGGTCGGCATGCTGACGATCGGTCTCGCCACCTGGATCACGCTCAGCGTGTACCGGTGGAGGACCGAGAGCCGGCGCTGGATCTTCGGGCTGGGAATCGCCGCTCTCGTCGGTGTCTGCATTCAGGGTGTGCTCGGCGGCCTGCGCGTCGAGCTGCTCGCCCGAGAGCTCGCGGTCGTGCACGGCGCCTTCGCCCAGGCCTTCTTCTGTCTGGTCGTCGGGATCGCCGTCGTGACCTCGAAGAGCTGGAGTGAGGCCGCGGCGTCCGCTCCTGCCGAGGCCGTGCACGGATTGCGCCGGGCCGCGCTGTGGACCTGCGCCTTCGTCTACGGCCAGCTCGTGCTGGGAGCGCTGGTGCGGCACTTCCAGGTCACCGTGCTCTTCCACGCGCTCGGTGCCATCGTCGTGGCCTTGGCCTGCGTGACACTGCGCCGCCGCGTACAGCGGGACTTCGGTGGCAACGGTTTCCTCACCAAGCCTGCGCGCCGGCTGGTACACCTCCTCGGACTGCAGGTCGTGCTCGGCATCGTGACCTGGATCGCGACTCGGCACACGGTGCCGGGCGAGCAGATTCCGATCGCCGATGTCGTCTCCGCGACTTCCCACGTCCTGGTCGGTGCTCTGCTCCTCATGACGGCATTCGTCATCAAGGTGCGCAGTCACCGCATCGAGATCGAGGAGACGGCGTCGGAAGAGTCGCTGGATCCCGAGACCTTCGAGAACCCGAGTTGGAGCTCGGCCGAGCCGGCCGGGAGCATGCGATGAGCTCACCCGCCCAGCGTCACCTGGATGTGCGCTCGACCTGGTCCACCCGACTCTCGGACTACGCCTCGATCGCCAAGCCGAAGATCGCGATCTTCATCGGGCTCGCCGTCGCCGTCGGAGCGTTCTTGGCCGCGGACGCTCGCCCGGACTGGGTGCTCGTCGGGCACACCGTGATGGGAGTGCTCTTGGCGGCCATCAGCTCCTCGGCCTTCAACCAGTGGCTCGAGCGCGACACCGATGCCCTGATGGAGCGGACCGTCGACCGCCCGCTGCCTTCAGGCCGCATGAGCGAGCGCGAGGTCCTGGGGCTGGGGTTCGTCACCGGCTTCGTCGGCATCGCCCAGGTCTGGATCTTCGCGGGTGGTCTGGCCGCCTTGCTCACCGCGATCACGCTGGTCAGCTACGTGGCGCTTTACACGCCGCTCAAGCGCCGAACGAGCCTCAATACACTGGTCGGTGCCGTGCCCGGCGCGCTGCCGCCCGTCATCGGCTGGGCGGCCGTGGCCGGTGAGGTGCCGCTCGGCGCGTGGACCTTGTTCGCCATCATCTTCGTCTGGCAGTTCCCGCACTTCCTGGCCATCGCCTGGATCTACCGCGACGATTACTCGCGCGCCGGACTCAAGATGCTCCCGACGATTGCCGGCGGTCAGGCATTGACCGCTCGACAGGTCGTCGGGTATTCGCTCGTGCTCGTGCCGGTCGGGTTGATGCCCGCCTCGCTCGGGCTCGCTGGACCGACATACTTCGTCGTCGCCGGTCTCCTGGGACTCACCTTCCTGGGGACGGCGGTGCTTTTCGCCTTCTCACCGAGCCTCGTGGCAGCGCGACGCCTCTTGTGGACGTCGCTCGGCTACCTGCCGCTGATCTTCATGATGCTCGTCTTGGATCATCAGCTCGGTTGAGCCGGGCGTCCCTTTCCGCGACGGATTCCGAACGAGATTGCAGTTGGAGGAAGAGTTAACGATGGATACCGCAGTGGCTCATGCCAGCCCCGCCGCGGCGGAGGGATCGAAGCACAAGCTGTCCGCCGGCAAGCTCGGCATCTGGCTGTTCCTCGGCACCGAGATCATGTTCTTCATGGGTCTCGTCGCCGTGTACATCAACGAGCGCTTCGGGGCGGAGGCCTGGCCGTCCAATTACATCCAGGGCTTCGATCCCCAGGAAGACCCCTACGTCCTGAACAACAAGCATTTCGGTGCCGCGAACACCTTCGTGCTGATTCTCAGCTCGGTGCTGGTCGTGCTGGCGCACAACGCCGTCTTGCGCGGTGAGCTCAAGCGCATGCGCGTGCTCCTCGTTTTGGTGCTGCTACTCGGCTGCGTGTTCATGGGCATCAAGGGCGTCGAGTACGAGCACAAGATCCACTTCGGGATCTATCCCGGGGGAGAAGGCGCCGAGCGCATGGGTGCCATCGTTGCTGAGGAGAAAGGGCTCGACCCGGCCAAGGTGAACGACGGGAACATGTTCGCCTCGACCTACTTCTTGGTGACGGGTTGTCACGCGCTCCACGTGATCGGCGGGATCATCTGGCTCCTTGCCATCGTGCTCCTCAGCTTCCGAAGCTCCTTCGGAAAGCAGTCCCACTACATGGTCGAGTACTTCGGGCTGTATTGGCACTTCGTCGACGTCGTTTGGATCTTCCTGTTCCCGCTCATCTACATCATGCAGGCCGTCTAGCCGGCTGCGTTGTAAGGAGGACATGACATGGCTCAGTCGGCAAACGTCAGCGACAAGCCCACCTGGATGGTGTTCATCGCCCTGATCTTCCTCACGGCGGGAACGTACGTCATCTCGTTCATCGGTGTGATCAAAGAGAGCGTCGAGGCGACCGCCTGGGCGGCCATGGCCATCTCGACGGCCAAGGCGGCGCTCGTGGTGCTCTTCTTCATGCACCTCAAGTACGAAGGCCGCTGGAAGTACACGCTCCTGATCCCCGTCGCCTTCCTGGCGGTGGTGCTCGTGATGGCTCTCTATCCCGACATCTACACCCGGAACCAGTGAGCCAATCGGCGGTGAGGCGCGCTCGCGGGCGCGCCTCCGCCGCTCCGAATGCCCCAGCATGATCATTCGCATCGCCCCTTTGCTCTTCTGTCTCCTCCTCGCCTGCGACGCCGACCAGGAGCTCCCGGTCGAAGGCGCCCCGGCCGCCGAGCAGGCCCAGTTCGAGCTCCCGAGCTTCGAATTGACCGAGCGCTCCGGCGACGCTGTGACCAAGGAGACGCTTCTCGGCGCGCCTTGGATCGCCGGCTTCGCCTTCACGCGATGCTCCGGCCCTTGCCCGAAGCTCAGCGGCCTCATGGCGAGCCTGCAGCCGCGACTCGAGGGCACGCCCGTCAAGCTGGTGACGTTCAGCGTCGATCCCGAGCACGACACGCCGCAGGTCCTGCAGGACTACGCGAAGGCGTTCAGCGCTCAGGGTGACCGGTGGTGGTTCCTGACAGGCGAGAGGGAGAACGTCTACGATCTGATCAACCAGGGCTTCAGGCTAGGCGTGCAGGAGAACGCGAGCGCACCAGTCGGTGAGTCGATCGCGCACAGCACGCGCCTGGCGCTGGTGGATGCGAAGGGGCAGGTGCGAGGCTTCTTTTCGAGCGAGAGCCCCGAAGCCGTCGATCGCCTGGTCGAGCGAGCCCGCGCCTTGGCGGGGGAGTAGAGCCGGTGGAGCTGACCGATCTGCCCGCGGTCAACGCGGCTCTGAACTCGACGAGCGCCGTCCTGCTCTTCATCGGATGGCGAATGATCCGCCGCGGTCGCATCGAGGCACACAAGCGCTGCATGATCGCGGCCTTCAGCGTCTCGACCCTCTTCCTCGCCTCGTACCTCTTCTACCATTATCACCACGGCTCGACGAAGTTTCAGAGCGAAGGGGCGATCCGGATCGTCTACTTCGCCGTCCTGCTCTCGCACACGATCCTTGCAGTCCCGGTAGCCGTGATGGCACCCTGGACGCTTATCCTCGGGCTCAAGGATCGGCGCGAGAAGCACCGAAAGCTGGCCCGATGGACCTGGCCGATCTGGATGTACGTCTCGGTGACCGGCGTCCTGGTCTACTGGATGCTCTACCACCTCGATGCCGCGATGAGGACCTGAACCATGCGTGACCTTCGTCCCTGGATGCGACTCGCCTTGGTCCTGCTGCTCATCGCCCTCGTGCCCGGCCTGGCCGATGCCTGCCCCAACTGCAAGGACGCCGTCGGCTCGAGCCGCATCGCCAGCGCCTTCAACTGGAGCATCATCCTGATGATCCTGTCGCCCTTCGCGATCTTCGGCGGCATCTCCTTCTGGATCTACCGCCTCTGCCGCGTACCGCAGCCTCGGCAGTAGGACGGATCGCATCCGGAGCGCCGGCGTCACTGGGAGCGCGGGCGCACTGGGAGCGCGGGCATCCTGCCCGCATCGGGCCGCGCAGCGGCCGATGAACCAGATGACCGCAGCCCTGTAGTCTCGACTTGCCGGGTGCGATCGTACCGCGCCCCACTCGGGCGTCGGCTTCACTGGGAGCGCGGGCATCCTGCCCGCATCGGGCCGCGCAGCGGCCGATGTTCCTCCCTCCAAGCTCCTCAGAGTCGACCCAGACCTCAGATCCCAGAATCTGTGGACAAGCCCCGGATTCTGCCGGCCCGAGCTCGCTCGTGAGACCTCTCACCAGAGAGAGTCGGTCTTCGACTCGCTCGACTTGGGCATTCCAACTCGGCAGGACCTCCGCCCCTCCGAGGACTACTCCTTGTCGTCGCGGTAGTCGCGGTGACAGCCTTCGCAGGTCGCGCCGATCCGGACTGCGGTCTGATGGCTCTTCGAGATGATCCGGCGGAGCTCCTTGAGCTTCTCTTGACCGGCTTCGCTCTCTCGCTCCTCCTCGGTCATCGCCTTCAGCTCTTGCTGTAGGGCGACGCCGGGCTCCATCGTCTCGTCGAGCTCCTTCGCGATGGAGATGACGGCTTCGAGCTGCTCCTGATAACCGGGCTCCGCGTTGTGCTTCGCGATGACGCTGGATTGCAGATCGGCGAGGAGCTTGTCGCTGAAGGCGGCGCCGGCCTCGATGTCGTTCCGGCTGCGGGTGAAGCCGCTGACGGTGTTGCAGAGATCGTCGAGCGTGTTCTGCATCCGCGTCATGGTCTGCCTGAGCTCGCTCTCCTCGGGCGGCTTGGAAGCGGGGTCCTTCGGGTCACCTTCCTGGCTGCAAGCCGCGACGACGAGGACGCCTGCCAGGAGGAGCGAAGCGGTGATCGAGCGGCGAAGGGTCACGGACATTTCGAAGAT
The DNA here is from genome assembly GCA_040219065.1 of Planctomycetota bacterium. Classification (GTDB taxonomy): domain Bacteria; phylum Planctomycetota; class OFTM77; order OFTM77; family OFTM77; genus OFTM77. The sequence goes on along the minus strand of JAVJTD010000079.1, from coordinate 39,960 downwards.
GCTCCAAGTTCTTGCGATCTGAGCGATAGCCCTACCTCTTCATCCTTTTTCGACCCAGGTCGAAAGCGCCTTGAGCGGAACCCGCATCGAGGTCGATTCAGATGTGGGGAGTCAGCTCGGGGCGGGCGGGACAGCGCCATCGCTTTGTAGGAGCCACTCAGCTAAACTGTTGGGACCGAGATTGCCTAGCCCGAAAACCCCCCACGGACGCCTCGATGAGCCGCAACGACCAGAAGGACTCTCCGTTCGACGGCCGAGTGACCATGAATCTGGTCGCCCGGATCAAGGATGGGGACCGCGAGTCGTTCGACCGGCTGTTCGACCATTACATCGACAAGGCCAAGTTCATCGTTCGCCTCAAGCTCGGGCCGCATCTGCGGCAAAAGGTCGAGTCGATGGACATCCTCCAAGAGGCCTACCTCGAGGCCTACCGCCAGTTCGAGAAGTTCGAGCTCCGCGAGGACAGCTCCTTCCACCGCTGGCTCTCGACGATCATCCACAACAAGATCCACGAGCACTACGAGCGCTACTTCAAGGTCCAGAAGCGAGACGCTCGCCGCGAGGTCTCCCTCGCCGAGCGCGTCCGGCGCGACGGTCAGGTCTCGGCCGACCTCGGTAGCATGCTGCCCGCCGACCAGAGCTCCCCGAGCATGGTCGTCAACCGAAAGGATCAGGTCGCACTCTTGGTCCAGGCCCTCGATCGCCTACCCGAGGACTACCGCCGGATCCTGATCCAATGGCGCTTCGAAGAGCGCCCGATCCAGGAGATCGCCGGCGAGTTCGACCGCAGCGAGGCCGCCTGCCGCATGCTCATCGTGAGAGCCACCAAAGCCCTCGCCGACGAGATGAAGCACCTCGCGGACGGGTGAAGGGGAGCCACTGGGAGCGCGTCCCGCCCGCCTCGAGCCGCGAAGCGGTCGCACGGAGCGCATCCTGCCCGCATCGGGCCGCGAAGCGGTCGCACGGAGCGCATCCTGCCCGCATCGGGCCGCGCAGCGGCCGAACCCTCTCGGGCCTTGGGTGAGCGACGCTCGGAGCCCGATCGGCTCCGCGTCGTGGGGGGAGGGTGCTGGCTCGATTCGGGGAAGTGACGATCGAGCGCGGAGGGCGTGAGAGAGGGACGAGGGGTTCGGGCGCTGATCGCCCAATCACCTGGCCACCGACGCGCCCGCGAAGTATCCTGGCGTCACGGCGAGCCGCATACCCGGCTCGAGGTGCGGACACTCCCCACGACAACACGAGCCCTCAAGATGGCCACCGCTCTCGATACCCCGATGATGCGGCAGTATCGCCGTTTCAAAGAGCAGTTCCCCGATGCCGTGCTCTTCTTCCGCATGGGGGACTTCTATGAGATGTTCTTCGAGGATGCCGAGATCGTCAGCCGGGAGCTCGGTCTCACGCTCACCTCGCGCTCGAAGACCGATAACATCCCGATGGCGGGCGTCCCGTATCGGGCCGTCGATCAGTACCTCTTCAAGCTGGTGAGCGCCGGGTACAAGGTCGCGATCTGTGATCAGGTCGAGGACCCGGCCCAGGCGAAGGGCATCGTCGAGCGCGACGTGACCCGGGTCGTGACCCCAGGCACCATCACCGAAGAAGAAGGTCTCGAGCGCAGCCGTCCCAACTTCCTCGCCGCCCTGACTCCGGCCAAGGACCGCATCGGGCTCGCCTGGGTCGATCTCTCGACGGGCAAGTTCCTGGTCACCGATCTGCCGCCCGACCGAATCGTCGACGAGCTCTCCCGCCTCTCGCCGGCCGAGCTGATCTACTCCGAAGAGCTCTCGGGGGAAGCGCTCCCGGAAGTCTGGGAAGCGATCGAGCTCCTGCGCCCCGGGCAGCGCTCGCCGAGGGCGGCTTGGACGTTCGTCGGCGACAACGGACAGCGTGAGCTGCTCCGACACTTCGGCACGAAGTCGCTCGCCGGTTTCGGTGTCGACGACGGCCTCTTGGCGGTCCGCGCGGCGGGTGCCCTCCTGATCTACTTGCAGGAGACGCAGCGCGCCGACCTCAAGCACCTCAACCGCATCGCTTTGTTCGATGCCGGCGAGGTGATGCTGCTGGATCGCGCGACGCAGGACTGCTTGGAGCTGGTGCGGACGCTGCGGGATCCCGACGGGAAGCACACCTTGAGCGAGGTGCTCGATCGCTGCGAGACCGCGATGGGTAGCCGTCTCCTGAGGCAATGGATCACCTGCCCGTTGCGCACGCGCGACGGCATCGAGGCCCGCCAGGAAGGAGTCACCGAGCTCTTCGAGGACGCCGGGTTCCGGCGCTCGGTCCGCGAGGCGTTGCACAGGGTGTACGACCTCGAGCGGCTGATCTCGAAGTTCGGCACCCAGCGCGCCAACTGCCGCGACCTCTTGGCCGTCGGGCATTCCTTGGCGCCCGTTCCCGAGATCGAGGGGCTGCTCCAAGGACGGACGGCGACGGCGCTCGCCGAGATCGAGCAAGACCTCGACGCCTTGCCGGAGATTCGCGAGCTGATCGAGACCTCGATCGATGAAGAGGCGCCGATCGCGTTGAAGGACGGCGGCTTGATCCGAAAGGGCTATCACGCCGAGCTGGACGAGCTGCGCGCCTTGAAGACCGAGGGCCAGGGCTTCATCGCCAAGCTGCAGCAACAGGAGATCGAGCGCACCGGCATCTCGTCCTTGAAGATCCGGTTCAACCGCGTGTTCGGCTACTACCTCGAGGTCACCAACACCCACGCCCACAAGGTGCCGGACGACTACATCCGCAAGCAGACGCTCAAGAACGCCGGGCGGTACGTGACTCCCGAGCTCAAGGAGTTCGAGGAGAAGGTCCTGCGCGCGCAAGAGAAGACGCACGAGCTCGAGTTCGAGCTGTTCTGCGAGATTCGCGATCGCGTCGCCGCCGAGATCCCCAAGCTGCAGCGCACCGCCGAAGCACTCTCTCGCCTCGATGCCCTCGCGTCGTTGTCCCATGTCGCCGCCGAGCGCGGCTACGTGAAGCCGGAGATACGAGAGGACAAGGTCCTCGAGATCGAGGAGGGGCGCCATCCCGTCATCGAAGCCGTGCAAGGCGGCGAAGAGTTCGTGCCGAACGACACCGAGCTCGACGGTGACGGGCAATCCCTGATGATCCTCACCGGTCCGAACATGGCCGGTAAATCGACCTACATCCGCCAGGTGGCGCTGCTCACCTTGATGGCGCAGATGGGATCGTACGTGCCGGCGCGCGCGGCGCGCATCGGGCTCGTCGATCGCATCTTCACGCGCGTGGGCACGGCCGACGAGATCGCGCGCGGCAACTCGACCTTCATGGTCGAGATGAACGAGACGGCGAACATCCTCAACAACGCGACCGATCGATCGCTCGTGATCCTCGACGAGGTCGGCCGCGGCACCTCGACCTTCGACGGCGTGAGCATCGCGTGGTCGATCACCGAGTTCATCGCGGGCAAGCTCAAAGCCCGGACGCTCTTCGCCACACACTACCATCAGCTCACCGAGCTGGCGGCCAAGCTGCCCCAGGTCTTGAACTGCAACATCGCGGTGAAGGAGTACGGGGACGAGGTCGTGTTCCTCCACAAGATCGTCGAAGGCGGCACCGATCGCTCTTACGGCATCCACGTCGCCCGCATCGCCGGCATCCCCTCGCCCGTGATCGCCCGCGCCCAAGAGCTGCTGCAAGGGCTCGAGGCAAAGGGGCTCGCCATCGACCGCCGTGTGAAGAGCAACGCAGAAGCGACACTCGAAGCCGGAGCCGAAGGCACACCTGCCATCACGAAGAACCCTCCCGTCCAGCTCTCACTCTTCGAGACCGAGGTGCACCCCGCCATCGAGAAGCTCCGAGAGCTGGACACCGACCGTCTGACTCCCATCGATGCACTGCTGCTATTGCGCGAGCTCCAAGAGCAGGCGAGGTAGGCGAGACACCGCCAATCAGAGCCCGGCGACCGAGCGTGGAAGGACGTCAGGCCAGCGGAGCGCCTGGATGGAGAACACGGGGACCGGCTGAAAGCCGGCGCTCCGAATGTTGCGCTCCGAACGCGGGGACCGAATTCTTTTTCAGAATCGGTCTCCCCTGCCCGCTGTGCGTTCGCGCGCTGGTTCTCGAACGGACGGCAGCCGCTCGGTCATGGGACGAGAGCGGGTCGACCTCCAAGACCTCGAGAACGGAAGATCGCCATGAGCACCAGCAACGAATCCACCGCTCGCCGCCTCCCCCAGACGCCTTCCCAGCTCCGCCTCGTTCGTGACGAATCGAAGCCGCTTCGACACGTCGCGGAGTCGCATCAGAACGAGCTGTCGTTCAACGTCATGCCAGGCCGTCCGGTCAGTGAGACCCTCACCATCAAGGAGTATCGGGTCGGTGAGCGCTACATCGAAGCGACGTTCGATCGCGAGTATCACAGCTCCATGGACAAGAGCCCGAGCCACCTGATCTTCCTGACGGCACTCGTCCACACCCAGAAGCTCCTCTACGCGGCTTTGTGCGAGGAGCTGGGGCTCGAGTACGATCCCGAGAAGTCCGAGTCCATCAAGATCTGGCCCACTCGCCTCGACATCGAGCTGCCGCGCATGGTCCGCAAGAACCGTGACATCGTGCAGAGGCTCTGGATCACCGACCTCGAGCAGGTCTCCGAGACCGAGTACCGCGTCAGCCTCTTCACGAAGATCGAGAGTCAGATCTGGTTCTCGATCGATTGCGCCGTCTATCGCATCCGCTGACCACGCAGGCTGGAGCTACTCATGAATCTCGATCTCTCGACCGCGTCCGCCTGCATCATCCTCGCGATCATCCTCGTCGTGTCGGCCCGGGCCTATCGGCATGCGGACCGCCGCTACGAGGACGGCAAGTCCGAGCGCATCGCGTCTCCGTGCCACTTCTCATGGGTCTACCGGTGGATCCAAGCCTCGACGCTCATCGGCGGGTTCAGTGCCTACCTGACGTCGTGGCCCATCCTCCTCGAGGTCCACGAGAGCCGCGCTCTGCTCTGGGCCGGGCAGCTCGTCATGCTTCTCGGACTCTGGCTCTTCGTTTTCTCTAAGCGAACGCTCGGTGCCGAGTACAGCCCGTGTTTCGACTCGTGGGTGTCTCAGCGCATCGTACGATCCGGGCCGTATGCCAAGATCCGCCACCCGATCTACACGGCCAACCTCATGATCCTCGGCGGGCTGTTCCTCGCGACGGGAAGTGTGTGGCTGGGACTGAACGCTCTGGTGCTGTTTGCCTACTACCTCGTCGCCGCACGGCGAGAGGAGTCGGCCTTGGGGAAGCGCTATCCCGAGTATGCGGCGTATCGACGTGAGGCCGGCCAGTTCCTTCCTCGGGCCTTCCACTCGCTCGTGTCCTCCGACTGACGGCTGATGGCTCGCTCGGCTCAGGCGCGCCATCCCCGGTGCACGGCGGTACCGGAGCCCAATCACCGCCTTATCGCCGTGTGGCCTTCTCGATAGAATGCTCGCATGAGCGCTTTCGATGCCGTCATCGCTACCTTGAAGAAGCAGCTCGGCGAGGCCGCGGTTCTCTCTTCACCATCCGAGCTCATCGTCTACGAGTGCGATGCCGTCACGATGCATCGCCGCACGCCGCTGGCGGTCGTGTTGCCCAACAGCACCGGCGAGGTCGCGGTCGCCGTGAAGGCCTGCCACGATCATCAAGTGCCGTTCGTACCCAGAGGCGCGGGAACCGGCCTCTCCGGCGGCGCTGTCCCGATCTCCGACGCGATCCTCATCGAGACCTCTCGGATGCGCCGCGTCCTCGAGCTCGACTTCGAGAACCGCTTCGCGCGCGTCGAAGCTGGTCTCGTCAACGTCGAAGTCTCCAAAGCCTGCGAGCACGCTCGCCTTCACTACGCGCCCGATCCCTCCAGCCAGACCGTCTGCACCGTCGGTGGCAACGTCGCCGAGAACTCGGGCGGACCGCACTGTCTCAAGTACGGCGCCACGACCAACCACATCCTCGCACTGCGGGTCGTGCTTCCGAATGGCGAGGTCATCGACCTCGGCCGCGAAGACGAGTGGCAGCACGGCTACGATCTTCGAGGCGCTTTCATCGGTAGCGAAGGCACGCTCGGCATCGCCACCGAGATCACGGTGCGACTCGTCCCGACGCCGCCTGCGATTCGGACGATGCTGTTTCCCTTTCCCGAGCTCGATGCGTCTTGCGAAGCCGTGGGGGCGATCATTCGCGCGGGTATCGTTCCTGCCGCGCTCGAGATCCTCGATCAGAACACGATCGAAGCCGTCGAGGCCTCACCGCACTTTCGCGCCGGTTACCCGACCGACGCCGCCGCCGTGCTCCTCGTCGAGCTCGATGGTCTCGAGGCCGGCATCGAGAGCCAGGTCGAGTCGGTGACCAGCCTCTGCCGCTCGCATGGCGCTCTCGAAGTACATCGCGCCCAGACTGCGCAGGAGCGGGCAGCGCTCTGGCGAGGACGGAAGGGCGCGTTCGGCGCGATGGGGCGGCTCGCGCCGGATCTGTTCGTGCAGGACGTCGTCGTGCCGCGCACGCGGCTCCCCGAGATCATCCGCGACGTCGTCGACATCGGTGCCCAGTTCGGGCTGAGGGTCTCGAACGTCTTTCATGCCGGCGATGGCAACTTGCATCCGAACATCACCTACGACCGGCGTGACGAGGACGAGGTCGCGCGCGTTCGAAAGGCCGGCTCCGCGATCATCCGGCGCTGCCTCGAGGTCGGTGGGACGCTCAGCGGCGAGCACGGCATCGGTCTCGACAAGGCGGAGTACATGTCGCTGCTGTTCACCAGCGACGACCTCGAGTCGATGGCGCGGCTGCGCGAGGTCTTCAATCCGGGTGAGCTGTGCAACCCGGGGAAGATCCTTCCCTCGGGTGGCGGCTGCTTCGATCGCGCGCACGCACGCCTCGCCGCACAGGAGAAAGCATGACGACTCGGGAGACGACGGTCCGAAAGCTCGAGCAGCTCTTGGCGCGCTTCGGGGCCGAAGCCGTGCGGGATGCCCGTGACGAAGACGCCGTCTTGGGAGCACGCCCGGGCTGGGTGCTTTCGCCTGCGGACGAGGTGATGCTCCAGGAGATGCTCCGCTGGGCGGATGAGTCTGGCCAGGCGATCGCACCGGTCGGTGGCCGCACGCAGCTCGACGTCGGCAATGCACCTGAGCGACTGGACGGACTCGTGTCACTCGAGCGGATGAGCGGGATCGTCGACTACCCCGCCGGCGATCTGACGATCACCGTGCTGGCAGGAACGTCCGCCGGCGAGATCGCGCGTGCGACAGCGGACCAGGGACAGTGGTCACCGCTGGATGCCCACGATGAGCTCGCCACCGCCGGTGGCCTCCTCGCCGTGGGCCACTCGGGAATGTGGCGCCCGCACTTCGGAGAGTTGCGCGATCAGGCGCTCGAGACGCGCGTCGTGCATTCGGATGGTCGCGTCACGCGGTCGGGAGCTCGCGTGGTGAAGAACGTCACCGGCTACGATCTGAACAAGCTGTTCGTCGGCTCGTTGGGGACGCTCGGCGTACTGAGCCAGGTGTGCTTGAGATTGAAGCCCAAGCCCGAGGCAGCAGTCACGCTTCACATCGAGTGCGGACGAGTCGACGACGCAATCGAGCTGGCGAGCGGTCTTCGGCGCGCGGGACTCGACCCGGCGGGAATGGTCTTCGCCACACCGGATCAGGCGATGCCGTCGCCTGGGTCCGAGCGAGTGGTCGGCGTGATCGAGCTGCTCGGGTCGGGTCCAGATGTCTCGTGGGTCGCATCCCGGATCGAGGAGCTGGCACCTTCGGGCTGCGCGATCGAGCGCCTCGAGCCGGAGGTGGGAAGCGGCTGGTGGCAATGGCTGCGCAAAGCGCGGGCGACGACATTGTCGGGCCTCCTCGGCTTGCGTCCCGACGCGATCGGTGCCCTGGCGTCGAAGCTCCCGAGTGATGTCGCGTGGACGCTGCGTCCTTTCGAAGGACGGTTGGAATGGAGCTGGGACGGCGCTGATTCAGAGGCCAACGACATCCTCGATGCCGTGCGAGCCATCGCAACGGAGCACGGCGCCGGGTGGCTCTTGCGCTCGGCTCCTTTGGACCTGCGCGGCCGCAATGACGTCTTCGGTGAGCGCCCGGCGACCATCGAGCTGCAACGTCGACTGCGCGAAGCCTTCGATCCGAATCGCAATCTCAACCCTGGCCGCTTCCTCCGAGGACTGTGACCTCTCATGAGCACCTTCGAGACCCTCATCGAGACGGCCAAGACGCTCGACTGCATTCACTGCGGTCTCTGCCTGCAATCCTGTCCGACCTACCGAGTGCTCGGACGTGAGCCGTCCTCACCGCGAGGGCGCATTCATCTGATGCGGGCGATCGCCGAAGAGCGAGTCGAGTTCGACGCGACCGCCCACGACGAGCTGCACCTCTGCCTCGGTTGCCGAGCTTGTGAGACCGTGTGTCCGGCCGGTGTGCGCTACGGGGAGATGCTGGAAGAAGCTCGCGCGGAAGGCGTGCGTCGCGGTCTGACGAGCGGTCGGACGAAGCTCCTCCAGCGGGTAATGCTCGGCTGGTTGTTCCGGCGACCGGGACGCATGCGCCTGGCCGCGAACGCGATGCGTGTGGGACAATCCCTCGGACTCGTCTCGCTCGGGAAGTGGATGGCGACTCGGGGCCTGCTTCCGAAGCGATTGCGCGAGATCGTTCCACTCGCACCCTCGTTTCCGCCTAGACGAAGTTTCCCCGAGTCCGTGCCTGCGATCGGCGATCGGCGCGGGCGCGTTGGAATGCTGTTGGGTTGCGTGCAGCGCGAGCTCTTTCCGAACGTGCAGGAGCAGACCGCTCGCATGCTCGCCGCGCACGGCTATGACGTCGTGATGCCGAAGGAACAGGTGTGCTGCGGCGCGCTGCACTCCCACGCCGGTCGCCCCGAACTCGCACGCGAGCTGGCGAAGGACAACCTCGGAGCGTTCGAAGATGATCTCGACGCGATCGTCGTCAACGCTGCCGGCTGTGGTGCCTCGATGCGACTGTACGGTCACCTATTGCCGGACGATCCTCGTGCCGCGCGCTTCGCCGATCGAGTGAGGGACATCAGCGAGGTCCTCGCCGAGGGCGGTGTCCGCTCCGGCAACCGACCGATCGCCAAGCGCATCGCTTACCATCCGCCCTGTCATCTGCTCCACGGACAGAAGGTGTCGGGTCCACCCGAGGCGATCCTACAGGCGATCCCCGGCGCCGAGTTGGTCCCCTTGCCGAACGCCGATCACTGTTGTGGCTCGGCCGGCATTTACAATCTGACGCATCCCGAGATGGCCAATGAGCTCCTGAAGCTCAAGATCGAGGCCATCCGCCAGAGCGGCGCCGAGATCGTCGCCACCGGCAACCCCGGCTGCCACCTCCAGATCGAAGCCGGCCTACGCGAAGCCGGCCTCGACATCCGCGTCGCCCATCCGGTGACGCTGCTTGCCGAGACATTCGACAAGTGATCGGAGACAGGCGGCATTCGGACCGCCGGCTTCAGCCGGTCTCGGTGTCCTCCATCCCAGCGCCTCGGAGAGGACCCAGACCTGAGATCCGAAACTCCGTGGCCCGATGCCGCCGGGTGCGATCGGACTCCGATTTCGTGACCGAGATGAAGCACCTCCGGGAAGACCGTTGATCTCGAGGATACCCTCCCGTGACCGATGATGCGTCCCACGCCATCACTCGCCTTCTCGGTGAGCTGAGCACCGGCCGCCGAGAGGTGACCGAGGAGCTGGCCCGGCTGGTCTATGACGACCTGCTTCGTATCGCGATGCGTCGCATGGATGGTCGCCCGGGAACGACGCTCGAGCCGGGAGCTCTGGTGAGCGAGTGCTGGATGCGGCTGGTTCGTCAGGACTGTGACTTCGAGAATCGCCGACACTTCTTCGCGATCGCGAGCCGTTTGATGATCCGCGTGGTGCTCGATGCGGACCGCCGGCGGGCTGCCGAGCGGCGAGGCGGCGGTCGGCAGCGCGTGACCTTGGGCTTCGATGTTCCAGAGAACGACGAGGAAGCGGGCGTCGAGGTCGAGCACCTACGCGAAGCACTCGAGCGCCTGGAGACGATCGCGCCGCGAAAGGCCGAGGTCGCTCGGCTGCGAGGGTTGACCGGATTGACCATCGACGAGGCCGCAGCCGAGCTCGATGTCTCGCCGGCGACGGTCGAGCGAGATTGGTCCTTCGCCCGGGCCTGGCTGTCTCGCGAGATCTCGAGGATGCGAGGGGATTCGAGAATGGGAGATCCGTCGACTGCGGACTGATCTTTTTTGATTCCGATGAGGGAAAGCGCCACCGCCTCCGCGCGTCGTGTGGTGGAGGTCGAATCATGAACGAACGCCGCCTGAACGAGATCGAAGCGCTGTTCCACGACGCGAGGAGCCGTCCACCTGAGGAGCGTGCGGCTTTTCTCGAGTCCGCTTGCGGAGACGATACCGAGCTACGGGCCGAGGTGGAGTCCCTCCTGGCGCACGGCGAGGACGGCCCTGTGGAGCCATCCGCTGCGAAGCGCGCGCTCCCGCAATTGGCCGAAGGACCCGGCACCGTGATCGGCTCCTACAAGCTGCTCCAGCAAGTGGGCGAAGGCGGCTTCGGTGTCGTCTACATGGCCGAGCAGCGCCGGCCGGTTCGGCGGCGCGTCGCTTTGAAGATCATCAAGCTGGGGATGGACACCCAGCAGGTGATCGCGCGCTTCGAGGCGGAGCGCCAAGCGCTGGCGCTCATGGATCATCCCAACATCGCCAAGGTCTTCGACGCGGGCGCAACCGAGACCGGGCGACCCTACTTCGTGATGGAGCTCGTTCGCGGCGTGCCGATCACCGAGTACTGTGATCAGGCGAGCTTACAGACGGAGGAGCGGCTGCGGCTCTTCATCCTCGTCTGTCGCGCGGTCCAGCATGCCCACCTCAAGGGCATCGTGCATCGCGATCTCAAGCCCTCGAACATCCTCGTCACGCTGCACGACGGCGTGCCCGTACCCAAGGTCATCGACTTCGGGATCGCCAAGGCGACCAACCAGGAGCTGACGGAGAAGACCGTGTTCACGGCCTTCCGGCAGTTCATCGGGACGCCCGAATACATGAGCCCCGAGCAGGCAGAGATGAGCGGCCTCGACATCGACACGCGGGCCGACGTCTACTCTTTGGGCGTCCTCCTCTACGAGCTGTTGACCGGGACGACGCCCGTTGACCCTGAGCGCCTGCGTCGCGCCGGCTACGAGGAGATGCAGAGGATCCTCCGTGAGGAGGAGCCGGTCCGGCCATCGACCCGCGTCTCGACGCTCGGCGCCGAAGCCTCCGCCGTCGCTCGCCATCGGCGCGATGCGCCCGACCGTCTCTCCAAGCGCCTCCGAGGCGATCTCGATTGGATCCTCCTCAAGGCGCTCGAGAAGGACCGCACGCGGCGCTACGAATCGGCCAGCGCCTTCGCGCTGGACATCGATCGCCACCTCAACGACGAGCCGGTCCAAGCCTCACCGCCCCGGCGGACCTACCTGATGCGGAAGTTCGTGCGCCGCCATCGGGGGGCCGTGCTCGCCGTTTCCGGTCTCATGATCGCCCTCGGCATCGGAGTCGCCGGCACGGTCTGGGGATGGCTCGAGGCATGGCAGGCCCTGGACCTCGCGCAGCAATCTCGGCGTGCCGCCGAGGCGAGTGCCGATCAGGCCATCCGTGAGTCCGCTCGACAACGCGCGCTCGCCGAGCTGCTCGAGGATCTCCTGCTCTCCTCCACTCCGTGGCGCGTTCGAGGCGCGGCCTCCGCCCGGGTGGTTGATCTCCTCGACGTCGCCGCCGAGGAGCTACAGTCCCAGGCGCTCTCCACACAGCCGGTGCTGAAGGCCTCCCTCGCCCAGATCGTCGGTGACGCCTACCTGGCACGCGACCAGTGGGAGCCGGCTCTCGCGCACTTCCGGCTGGCGATCGAGACTCTCGATGATCCCTCGGCGGCACCGCTCGTCTACTCCCGTGCCGCGCGGGAGCTGGATCGCATCGATGCCGAGGACTACTTCGAGCTGGACGTCGGGATCGACATCCGTGGGCTTTGCGACCGGTCGATCGAAGTTCTCGAGCCCGCAATCGCGGCCCGGGAGCCGGCAGTGCTGTGGGAGCTCTTCGAGTGGGCTCACGTCAACTTTCTCCGAGGCCGTCACGAGGCGGCGGCGGCGCTCTACCGTCACTCCATGGAGCTCGCCCCGCTGCTCGAGGATCCCGAGGTGCCGCCCGTCATCTGCGAGTACAACTTGGCGTGTGCGCAGGCCAGACTGGGCAGGATGGACGAGGCGCGTGAGGGGTTCGCCTCGGCGGCAGATGCGCTCCGTCGCGTCGTCGCGGGGCGTGACGCGAAGGCCGCGAGTCAGTGGATCGCCCTCACCGAGTATCCCGCGGTCGGACTGTTCCTGGAGGCGGATCCGCCGCTGCGTGAGACCGTGGAGATCGCGCGCAGCTTCCACTCGGCTCGCAATCTGAGCCTGGCCGACACGCTGTGGGAAGCGGCGTGGATCTTCGAGGACATCGGCTTGGCGGAGGCGGGATATGCGCTGATGCAGGAGACCGTCGAGATCGCTCGCGGATTCGAAGAGAACGAGCTGTATCTGGGCCTGGCCCTCCTCGATCTCGCCGAGTTCGAGTGGAAGCGCGGGCGCACGGCCGAGGTCCTCGCGATCTGCCGGGAAGCGGATCCCTTGCTCGCCGCGACGGGAGGCAGCTCGCGGCTTCGCTCGGCGTGGCTGAAGGTCGGATGCCTGACCGAGCGTGTGGTCGCGTCTCCCCGTGACCCGGAGACTGCCGAGTGGATCGGTCGGATCGAGGCGCTGGCGATCGAAAGCGGTGAGCGCTTGGCCAAGGCGCGTGACATCTCGTTCCGCTTACCGTGGTGGACGATCTGCCGCGAAGCGGCTCGTGCGCATGAGGCATTGATCGACATCAGGCCGAATGCAGACCACCGAGGGCGGGTCGCCTTCTGGCGAGAGCGACTTCGCAACGATCTCGAGCCCTGGCTCGAGAAGCCGCTTCCCTGGAATGACGGGAGCGCCTGCGTCGACCTGGCCCACGCAATCCTCTTGCTGAGCTCGGCCACCGGCGAGGAGCTCTCGCTGGCGGAGCGAGTCGCGCGCCGCGCGGACGAGCTAGCCGGTGGCCGGCTGACGCGACCGGTCGCAGCATTGGCCGAGGTGCAATACCGGCGCGGAGACCTCGAGGCGGCGGTCGAGACCGGGCGCCGGGCAATGACGCTCGACGAGCCGGTCCGTGGGCTCAGCGCACGCGTCGCTCGATACGAAGCAGCCCTGCAAGCGCAGCGCTGAGAGTCAGTGGACTCTGGGTTGAAGCGGATGGTCGACGTCCGTCCCGGCCCAGCGTCCGTCTTCACCGAAAGGACGATTCCCATGAAGTTCCTTCGACTCTGGATCGCGGTCGGTTGCCTGGTTGGCGCCGAGGCGAGATCTCAGGACATCGCTCGAGAGGCGAGCGATTGGAAGCCGCAGATCCCGCGTGTGTGGGACGACGCGGCGATCGCGAGCCTGGAGCTGCCACTCCCCTCTCTGGAGCACACGCCGAAGCATGTCCCGTCCAGCTACTTCGAGGCGATTCCGACTCGGACGATCTGGAAGAGCTATCCCGTCTACCATCCTGATCGCGAGCCCGAGGGATATTGGGAGTGGCTGCACGAGCAAGAGCCGCAGGTCGCCTTCGATCCCGAGCGGCTGAAGACGAAGGCGGACTGGATCGAAGCCGGCGAGCGGGTCTTCAGGCAGGGTGGCGATTACTCGACGGGCTCCGAGCTTCGGCTCGTTCGCACCCGAGAGGCCTTCGAGACGATCGGCATTCGGGTGACTGCCGACGGTGAGCTTCCCTATGCGCGTTACGTCGTTCGAGAAAAAGGGATCGTCGAGCTGGATCAGAGCTCGTGTGCGAGCTGTCACATGCGAGTGCTTCCCGATGGCTCGCTCCTCCTCGGCGGTCCCGGAGACATCCCGCTCGGGCCCATGCTCGCCTTCGAGACGCGTCAGGAATTGAGGGAGGGCATCGACGATGTACCCATCACTCGCGACGACATCGACTACCGCTTCGCGGCGGTGCCCTGGTTGACGCCAGACCCGGGAGACTTTGCCGTGGGGATGTCGGGAGAGGAGCTGGCGCGCGTCTTCGACCGGCTGCCGCCCGGTGTCTTCGTTCGGCAGCGCACGAGCTACCTTCATCCGGTGCGGACGCCCGATCTGATCGGCGTCGGGCGTCGCCGCTTCCTGGACGCCACCGGACTGGTGCATCAGCGCTCGCTGGTGGACTTGATGCGCTACGCGGCATTGAACGAGGGCGTGGACGAGCTGGCGAGCTACAACGGTTTTCGGCCGGCCGCCGATGATGGGAAAACTTTGCCCGATCCGAAGACTTGGGTGCGCAGCAGCGACGCGCAGCTCTATGCCCTGGCACTGTATCTCGATTCGCTTCAGCCACCACCCAATCCGAACCCGTTCGATGAGAGCGCTCGCCGCGGGCGAATCCTCTTCGAGCGAGAGGGCTGCGGCCGCTGTCACTCGGGCCTCGACTACAGCAACCAGAAGCTCGTTCCGGCTGACGGATTCGCGCCGCGAAAGGAGCACGTGGAGCGCGGCTGGGTGACCGACGTCCACGTCGGCACCGATCCCGGCCTCACGCTCCGGACCAGGCGCGGGACCGGCTACTACAAGATCCCCTCGCTGCGTGGCGTCTGGTATCGCGGACCGTTCTTCCACGACGGCTCGTTGGCCGCGCTCGAGGATGTCTTCGATCCACGCCGTCTCGAGGACGATTACATGCCCACCGGCTTCCGCGGTCCGAAGGGGGGACAATCGAAGCGTCCCCGGGCACGAGTTCGGGTTGGATCTCTCCGAGAGTGAGCGCGCCGACCTGATCGCGTTCCTTCGGACCCTGTGATCGGCACTCTCGCCCGCGACCTATCGCTTCTCGGGCGAATCCTGGCCTCGGAGTGCCTTCAGGCGCTCCAGGGCCACCTCATTCTTCGGGTCGTATTCGAGGGCAAGTCCGTAGAGGCTCTTGGCGTGCTCGGGCTGCGACTTCTTTTCGAGACGACTTCCTAGGTCGTTCAGCAGGAAGCTCGGGAACTGGTAAGCGGTGAGATCGATGTCTCCGAGCAGCGTGATCATTTCTTCATACCTTCCGGACTCGAAGAGCTGCACCAAGAGACCCAAGACCACGTTGAACGAGCGCTCGCTCTCGTAGCCGAAGCGCGCCCTTTGCTTCTGGAGCCGTCCTTCGACGGCCGACCAGCCACCGGCCTCGAACAGGGTGAGGGCGTCCTTCAGGCGCCAATCGGCAAAGAGGAACTCGAGTCCGTCGTAGGTCGTCCGGTGAGGGATCGTGCCGTGATTCTCGGCGGGCATGTGGATGAACTTCCACGAGAGCCCCGTGGGCGCCTTCTTCTGAAGCACGCCGGCGAGACGGTAGGTGCCGGCTAGGAGCTCACCTTCGTTGGCGGCGGTGATGTAGAGTGAGCCTTGGACTTCGGGCTGGGTATCCAACCACGTCTCGAACTGGCTCGCCTCGTGTTGATCGGTCCACTGCAGGCTCGGGCTGATCGCGATGATCCCGTGGAAGAAGTTCGGCACCTTGCGTAGCGCGTGCACGGCGAACAATCCGCCGAACGAGTGTCCGACCAGGATTCGCAATGGGCGAGCTTGATAGTGCTCGTCGACCCAAGGATGGAGCTCGTTCGTCAGGAACTCGAGGAAACGGTCGGCGCCTCCGCCTCGAGTCTGGCCACCGATGTCACCCGGCGTCGGAGTCAGGTCCCGCGTGCGGTCGGTGTTGGCGATTCCGACCACGATCATCTCGGGGATGAGATCTCGCTCGGCGAGGAACTGCACGATGCCGGTCGTGTGGTGGAAGTGGATGTCGCCGTCCAGGAGGTAGAGGACCGGGCACGACTGACCGGCTCGGGCGTGGATCGGTGGCTCATAGATCCAGAGCGTTCGATCTTCATCCAGGATCTCGGAGCGGATCACGTGCTTCTCACCGATGGTGATGGGCTCTTGGGCGCGGGCGTCACTCGAGAGCCAAATCGTGAGGGTTGTAACGAGGATCACTCGGTTTCGCATCAGATCGACTCATCCATGAGGTGGCTGTCCGGCAGAGCTCGCTCGCCCATCATTGCGGCCAGGCGTCGCGCGGGCCACTCAAAACGATGACGCCCGGCGATCCAGTGCTTCGATTCCTGGCGCCGCATCGCTAGGCTGAGGTCGGACCGTTCCTCCAAGAGACCGAGGTCACCCCACCCATGCCAACCACCGATTCCCCCCAGCTCCGTGAGCTCGTTGCTGCCTTCGACGGGGAGCGCCCGCTCGCCTCGGCCGAGACGCCTCCGAGCGCTTGGTACACCGATGCCGACCTGTACGCGCTCGAGAAGCGCAGCGTCTTCGAGCGGAGCTGGCAGTACGTGGGGCTTGTCGATTGGGTCAAAGAGGTGGGGCAGTACTTCGCCGTCGACTTGGGCCACGAGCCCGTGCTGATCGCGCGAACCTCGGACGGAATCGTTGCACTCAGCAACGTGTGTCGGCATCGAGGCGGACCGTTGGTTCGAGAGGGCACCGGCCGAGCAACTTCCTGGAGCTGCCTCTATCACGGGTGGAACTATGCGTTGGACGGTCGGCTTCGAAAGGCGCCCGAGTTCGAGGATGTCGCTGGCTTCGATCGCGCTTGCGTCCGATTGCCGCGCTGGCGGGTCGCGCAGATGGGCCCGTTTCTGTTCGTCTGTGCCTCCGAGGACACCGAGCCGCTCGATGCGTTCGCACCGGGATTGACGGATCTCATCACCGAGCTACGCCCCGAACAACTCGTGCATGCCGAAAGGCGAGTCTACTCGGTGGCGTGCAACTGGAAGGTCTTCGTCGACAACTACCTCGACGGCGGATACCACGTGCCGGTCCTGCATCCGGGCTTGAGCGGATCGCTCGACTACGCCCGCTATCACTGCACCTTGCATGAAGGCTGGAACCTCCAGCACGCACCGATGCGACCGGGCGAGGCGGGCGAGGTTCGTAGCGGCGAAGCGGCACATTACATCTGGGCTTGGCCGAACTGGATGTTCAACGCCTACGAAGGTGTCTTGGACATCAACTGGGTCCGGCCGCGCGGCGTCGCTCGCTGCGAGGTGATCTTCGACTACTTCTTCGCGCCCGGTACTGAGGAAGCCTTCATCAAAGACAGCTTACGGATCGCCGAGCAGGTGCAAGAAGAAGATCGCGAGATCTGCGAAGCCGTGCAACGAGGCCTCGAATCGAGCCACTACGACGTCGGCCGCTACTCGGTGCGCCGCGAGAACGGCGATCATCAGTTCCATCAGCTCCTGGCGAGAGCGCTGCGCAAGGGGCTCGACGACTGACCGCGTTGTCCGACCGGTTCAATCCGGATCTCCGGTCAGCACCCAGCCCGCCCAGTCGCGGACGGGGTGACCTTCCTCCCGGAGCGTTTGCTTCGCTTGGACCAGCGCATCGACTTTGCCGAGGCCTTCCTCCCAGAGTGCCGTGTAGAAGATCTCGAACAATCGCCGCGTCGCCGCATCGTCGACTTGCCACAGGCTGGTGATCGCCGCTTCGGCTCCGGCGGCGTGAAGCGCCGTCTGCAGCGACTGGATCCCCTGGCCCGCTCGCCGGACACCCACGTTCGTCTCACAAGCCGAGAGGACGGCGAGCTCGCAGTTGGACAGATCGAGGGTCGCCAGCTCTTCGGCGGTCACCATGCCGGGGACGGCTCCGTGCTCATCGGCGCCGCGATTGGCACCGGCCAGCGCGATGCCGCACAAGGTCTGAGGCGCGAACCCACGAACCGTGCTCTCGGCCCTCGTCAGGCTCGAGCCCTTTGCGGCCTCATTCGCAGCCTCTTCCTCGGACGACGAGCTCACCGTCTC
This sequence comes from Planctomycetota bacterium, assembly GCA_040219065.1. Classification (GTDB taxonomy): domain Bacteria; phylum Planctomycetota; class OFTM77; order OFTM77; family OFTM77; genus OFTM77. The sequence continues at coordinate 22,115 of JAVJTD010000079.1, read as the reverse complement.
GGGAACGAACCACCCATGAGTGGCGATGTGGAGCCAGCGGGCCGTCCTGGCCTCGCGGAAGAGGGTCTCTTTGCTCGCGGATCGTCCTTTCAGTACCAGCGCCTCGGAATCGAAGTGCTGCTCGTAGAGGCGCGCGAGAGAGTCCACTTCGATCGCCGTCTCCTTCAAGGGCCCGAGTGCTCCGAAAGCTGCGCCTCGCTCCCTTTCCGAGGAATCCGCCACAGCGATCGGTGGAGGCATCGGCTCGAGGAGAGGATTCTCGAACGAATCTCGAGGCATTCCGTCGTAGTCGACGCCGCCGAAGGCGACGAGACGAGGCGGACCTTTCAGCTCTCTCGGGCCGCGTAAGAGGTGCAGCGCGGTCGGCTCGTAGTGAACGCGAAGTCGGTCCAGGACCCGGCTATCGCCACCGGGAAGAGCTTCGAAGGGGAGTAGATGAAGAAAGTCATCGAGGATCAGGTGGAGGGTCTTCACCTCCGGGAGCCGCGCCAGAACCGGCTCCAAGACCAGGCGACTCAGCGTGGTTCCATGGGCCGCTTCCGCGGACACCGACTCTCGGCCGCGTACCCCTGTCACGCCGCGTGACTCGATCGGATGTCCGAGAGACTCGCGCCAGCGAGTGAGCTGCTCTCGGATTGGCTCGGTCGCTCCGAGCTTGACGAGCTCGACGGAGGCGTCCGGCCGGACGACGAACGCGAGGACGGACTCGACGAAGGGTAGCCACTCGCCCGTCTCGGGATCGCGTCCCGGGTAGTCGTAGTAGTTGAAGTAGCTGACCAAGCCCGAGTCCTCGGACAGGCCCTCGGCCACGCGAGTGATCGTCGGTCGATCGACGACCAGCCCCCGGGAAGCGAGACGGGACAAGAGCTCGCGTTGAATCTGATCCCTCTGGTTCGAGAGAGCAAAGATCCGCTTTCGCCAGCCCTCGACCGGTTCAGAGGTCTTCGGCGCGGCCAGGACGAGGCTCGAGAGCTCGGACCCCACCTCGGTCAGCCGAGAGCGCAGCTCCGAGAGCTCGGGACTCCTCGCCGAGGCCCAAGCGATCTCCTCCGAGCCCATCGCGACGGCACGAAGGCTCTCGAGAACCTCGAAGAGCATCGGCTCGAAGGGATCGGAGTCTGGCGTCGTCGTCTCCTGGCACCAGTAGACGAGCCAGCCGTACATCTTGAGCTGCCAGAAGGCGATGTCACGGGCGAGCCGCGGGGGGCTGGTTCGCAGCTGATCGGCGTGGACGAGCCGGCCCTCCAAGATCGTGTTCAGGAGCTGGCGAGCTTCTTCGATCTCGCCGCGTCGCACGAGCATCGGGACGAGGTTCTCACGGGCCGCAGTGAGATCCGGGTGCCCGTTGGGCAAGATGACCTCCTGAGCATCCCGGACTTGCCGGGCGAGCTTCAGCGACCCTTCCGGATCCCCGCAGTCTTTGAAGCGCGCGCTGAGGCTCTGCATCGTCGACACGAGATCGGGGTGATTGGCCGGCAGCCGCTCGAGCCGGGCCTCATAGACGGCGAGGGTCAATTCCAGGGCTTGGTCGTGCCCTCCCAATTCAGCGTAGGCTCGAGCCAACGACATTTTCGAGCTGAGCAGATCCGGATGATCGGCTGGCAGGATGCGCTGCCGGGCCGCGTGAATGGCTTGGAACATCTCGAGAGCTTTCTCGTGCTGCTCGAGCTGCTGGTAGATCGCGGCGAGATTGCTCTGGGCCGTGAGCAGGTCGGGATGGCCCGCCGGAAGGATTCTGGTTTTGATCGCGAGCACGGTCTCGAAGAGCTCTCTGGCACCGGCGATGTCTCTCAGCGCTAGCCGCAGGCCGGCCAGGTTCTGCTTGGCGGCGAGCAAAGTGGGATGATCTTCGGGGAGGCGACGGGCTTGAGCGGTATGGACCTCCTCGATGATCGGATGAGCGGCCCTTACGTCACCGAGCTCCGTGAGCACTGCCGCGAGGTTCTGCTTGGTGACGAGCAGGCTCGGGTCATCTGCGGGAAGGGAGCGAGCTTGGATCGCCAGGGTGTCTTCGAAGAGGTCTCGGGCACCCTCGAGGTCCTGCATCGCGAAGAGGGCCGAGGCGACGTTCATCTGAGCCTTCAGGCGATCCGGATGCTCAGGCGGAAGCAATCTCTCCCGGGACTCGAGCACGCTTCGCTTGAGCTCGTAGGCCTGCTGGAGCTGACCTTGACGCTGCAAGACGACCGCCAGGTTCAGCATAGCGATGTGGATGTCTCGGTGGTCTGGGGGGAGGGTCTTCTGCCGGAAGGCGAGCGCCGCACTCCAGGCGCGGGAGGTCGTCTCCAAGGAGGACGCGCGGAAGGCGCTGATCCCGACGTTCCAGAGGAGCACGTTGATGCCTCGGCTCGCCGCGGCGCCGTCGACCTCGAGGAGCTTCTCTACGAGCGATCCGGTGAGCTGGCGCGCTCGCTCGAGCTCCTTCGCGGCCACGGCGGCTTCGATCGCTTCGACTTCGGGAGCGGCCTCCTCGACGGCCGCGCGAGTGGCATCGGTCTCTCGGGCCTCGAAGCAGTGAATCGTGATGGGAACTTCATTCGAGGTCGATTTCGCCGTCACACGGATCCTGAGAGTGCCACCTCCCTCGTGCGGCAGGATCAGGAGAGGCGTCGTGCCGCCACCCGTGTCGTCATCGACGAAGACCGAGGCGCGCTCCTCTCCACCGACGAGTGCCGCGGCGTCCGAGCTCGATCCGTCACTCCCGGGTGTCGGTTCCGTGAATCGTCCATGGAGGATCAGGTCCGCTTCGCCGCTTTGCGCCCAAACGAAGAGGGTCGAATCGTCCGCGTCGAGCCGGTAGCGGAAGACTTTGTAGGGACCGATGCCTTCGAGCACTGGATCGGTGGGCCCGAGGGTCGTCTCGTGCTTCGTGGCGTGCTCGAGTAGCGTGGCGTCCTGGGGGAGTGCCACGGCGATGGAAGCGACAAGCAAGATCGGAAGCATGGTCTTCTTACGCAAAGGAGGTGGATGGGCGGCTCGAACAATGCGTCACGTCGGGATCCGGGTCTTCGCTTCGCGGGCCACCCACATCGATCGTGGAACGTGGATGTGCGGAATGACGGGTGGGGTCTCCTACGAGACGATCGATGTATGAAAACCCCTCGAGGGTGGTGGCACAACATGTCGGCACGAGGCTCTCTCCTTCCGAGGCGCGCTAGATCCTACCGGTGCCGAGGTCACCATCGTCAATGGTCCAGGGACCGTCGCGGTAGAGCGTCACCCCGAAGCACTCCTACATCACGCAGTGAGCAATCTGTTCCCGGCACAGATGTCCCACTTTGCGCTAGGGTGAGACGTGCCGGGATCGACGTGCCAACTTTCCACGGGGTCGGCCTCAGCCGGCCCCATGGACGCTCATTCCCCAGGGGCCGCCGGGGCCAGGCTGATGGTCAGGGCCGTCGGGACGCCTTCCTCATCATGGAGCTCGCCGAGCAGCTCGAAGAGCTCACGCATCTTCTGGTGAATCTGCTTCAGACCGGCGGGCGTCAGGCGAGCTGCGCGGTGGGCGAGCTTGGCGGAGTGCCGCGGGTCGTTGGGTGACGTGGCGGGGCCGTCGACGGCACGCTCCTGGAGACGCAGAGCGTTCTGGAGGGTCGAGCGGGCGAGCTTCTTGAGGAGCGCGCGGCTTCGAGGGGAACGGTCACCGCGATTCAGCTCCAGTCGCTCGGCGGGTAATCGGTAGAGCGTGGCCGGCCGCCGGGACGTCTCGCGCTGTCCGGCCTCCTCGATGAGCCCGGCCTTCAAGAGTGGTCGGAGGTGGTGATAGAGCGAGCGAGGCTCTCGCCCGAGGTAGCGGCCGAGCTCTTCGACGGTCGCCGGCTGCTCGCTCATCAAGGCTTCGATCAGCTCGAGGCGCCGGGCGGTGGCGAGCGCCGAGAGGGCCGCCCCCTCGACGAGGTGGGTTCGTTTGCGAGGCATGGGAAAAGTCTAACGATCGGGAGATTGAAAAGTATCAAAAAACGTAAGATACTTACTTATTCAGTCCAGGTGACTCGGTGCCTCGGCTCTTCGGCCGCACCACTCTCGAAAGGGACCTCCGATGACGCTCGTCCGTTCTTGCCTCACCGTCCTGCTACTCCTCGCAGGGCTCTCTGCGCACGGCACACTTCTCGGACAGGATGCGGGCGACTTCGGCCGCGATGAGAAGAAGGCGGTTCTCGATGCACTGGCGCAGGCGATTCGCGGAATGTACCTGTATCCGGATCGAGCGGCCGACGTCGAGGCGGAGATGCGCAAGCGCTTCGAGGCCGGGGCCTATGACGACATCGGAACACGAGGCGCCTTGGCTCGCCGGTGGACCGACGACCTCCGGGAGATCACCGGGGATCTGCACTTCTCGGTGCGTTACGAGTCGGGCGGCGGCGGACCGCTCGGCGTGCCGACCGGTCCGAATGTTCGCGTGAGGACCGCGGCGGCACCGGCGAGCGCCGATGTGGGTGAGGACGCCGCGGAGCCACGTCAGGAGATTCGGATCGGCTCGAGCTCGCCGCCGCTCGACCCGGGCTCGCCGATCTTCCAGGCGCTGCACGAGCGATTCCGCAAGAGCAACTTCTCGATGCCGAAGCTGGAGGTGCTTGCCGGTAACGTCGGCTACTTCCGCCTCGACATGATGCCGCCTCTCGACGTGGCCAAGCCGACGCTGGATGCGGCGATGACTTTCCTCTCGAACACCGACGCCTTGATCATCGACCTGCGCGACACGCCGGGCGGCGTCGGTGGATTCATCCCGTACCTGATGAGCTACTTCTTTCCCGAAGGAGGAAAGCTCCTCTTCACTCGCCACTTCGGAGCCGCGGGGCGCACCGACGAGTACTTCACCCAGGACGAGGTCGGTGGTGAGCGTCGCCCCAACCTGCCGATCTACATCCTGACGAGCTCGTCCACGGGCTCGGCGGCCGAGAACCTCGCCTTCACCCTCAAGCACCACGGGCGCGCCACGCTGGTGGGTGAGACGACGATCGGAGGAGGCCACAGCGCCGGGATGACGCCGATCGGCGACGGGTTCACCGCGACCATCCCGATGGCCGAGGTCATCCACCCGGTCACCGGCGGCGGCTTCGACGGCGTCGGCGTGAGCCCGCATCATTCCGTGCCTGCAAGCCAAGCGCTCCGCGAAGCACACGTCCTCGCCCTGACCCAGCTCCTGGAATCGGCGAGCACGAGCGAAGACCGCCGCGCGCTCGAGGATGCGATCTCGGAGGTGCGAGCGTCGGCTGAGCAGGGATCGTTCGACATACAGAAGCTCGAAGCCTTCGTCGGCCAATTCGGCGAGCGATCGATCTTCATCGAAGGCAAGAGCCTGAAGTACCGCCGAACCGGCGGCCCCGCCCTCGAGCTGAAGCCGCTCGGCGACGATCGCTTCCGCATGGCCGCCCCGGCGGGTGTCCGCGCTTGGCTCCCTGACGTCCGCTTCGACCGAAACGAGCAAGGCGAGGTGACCGGGTTCACGTTGCTTCGAGACGGCGAGGTCGAGGAGGTCGTGAAAAAGGATGGGCGGTGATCTGAGCACCGCGTCCAATGGAGTGCCCAAGTCGAGCGAGCCGAAGACCGTGTCTGTCACTGAGAGCTGGCACGAGCGAGCTTGGGCCGGGGCCATCGTTGCGACGACAGCGCACTCCGAGCGGCCCCTTGCTCGGCGTCTCTTGGCTCGATCGTCCACGTGTCGAGGAAGCGGCTCCCAGCTCTGAAGCCGCTTCCCGTTTCGGTCGCGCGGGCTCTGGTTGCTGGAGGACAGTCCTTTCGTGGCTGGCGATCGTCAGCGTCTCGAGCAGACGAGCGCAGGCTTCATTGGGTCAGGCAGAACGTCGGGCTGCTGATCGCGACGATCTGGCCACCTTTCAGCGTCACCGCAGCCGCAAACACCTTTGTCAGCGGTATTACGTGAGGAAAGGGGACGACCGGTGTGCTCGCGGTCCCGTCGGCTGCGACGACACCCTGGAGCAAGGCGCCCACATTCAGTCCGAGCGCGGTGCAGGCATCGAACGTCAGGTACGCGGTTCCCGCATTACCCGGTAGCTCGAACCCGGGTTCGGTGCCGGTGCACGAAAGGAGGACGAGCGCCGTGTTGCCGGTCTCGCCGAACAGGCCGGACAGAGTGAAATGGAAGGGTTGGCCGGAGCTCGGCACTCCGTTGTGGCTCAGCTCGAGAGTGTCCCGGACGAAGATGTCCCGCTCTTGGTTGCTGTCTCCGGGGGCCAGACTGTCGTCGCTGCTCGAGAAGGCGACGAAGCGGCCGTTCGCCGAGATCGACGCGTTGGAGCAGCCCTGGGTCGTGTTGATCCCCGGCGACGTGATGCTGAGCAAGGTCGTCGTTCCGGTCTGGAGGTCCCGCCGGAAGATGTCGGACTTGAGCTGACTGGTGTTTCCGGGAGCGAGGTTGGTGGCGACGCTATGGAACGCGATGAAGCGCCCGTCGGCCGAGATGCTCGGACGCAAGCTGACTCCATTGCCCTCGACGCCGGAAGTGCCGACGCTCACTCGCGTGGTGGTGCTCGTCTGCCGATCGCGGACGAACACGTCTCGCACTTGGTTGGCGTCCCCGACGACGAGATTGTCGGCCTCGCTGTCGTAAGCGACGTACCGCCCGTCTCCCGACAGAACGGGGTTGAAGCTCAACCCATTGGCTTCGTTGCCCAGCGAGTCCACGGTCACTCGGGTCGTCGTGCCGGTTTCTCGGTCGTGGACGAAGACGTCCCTCGAGCCGTTGGTATCGCCGGGAACCAGATTCGTCGCTTCACTCGGGAAGGCGATGAACCGGCCATCATGGGAGATCGACAACTCGAGACTCCCGCTGTGCCCATTGGCTTCTCCGCCGGATGAGTCGACGCTGACTCGGGTGGTCGTTCCGGTCTGGAGGTCATGGACGAAGACGTCGGTCAGGCCATTGGTGTCACCGATCACGAGATTCGTCGCGAAGCTGGAGAAGGCCACGAAGCGACCGTCGCCCGAGATCGCCGGGGAGTAGCTTCTTCCGTCCGCTTGCTGGCCCGACGAGCTGACGTTGATGAGCCTCGTCGTACGGGTCGTGCGATCGTGTACGAAGATGTCGATCTTGCCATTCGTGTCGCCTTCGACCAGGTTCGTCGCAGAGCTCTGGAAGGCCACGAGCCCGCCATCGAAGGAAACAGAGGCCGCTTCACTCAGGTCGTTCGCCTCGGCGCCGAACGAACCGACGCTCACCCTCTTCGTCGCTTTCGTCGACCGGTCGTGTACGAAGATGTCGATCTTGCCATTGGTGTCGCCGGCGACCAGGTTCGTAGCCAGGCTCTGAAATGCCACGAGACGCCCGTCGCCCGAGAGGACGTGACCATTGCTCGCTGCGTTTGCCTCGCCGCCCGATGAGTCGACGCTCACTCGCCAAGTCGGCTGAGCCTGACCGGCCTGCACCAGGACGGTCAATATCGCCAGAAGTCCGGTCCCGATGCCGAGAGTGCCTCGGCGGTGTCCGGCGTGGTCCATGATCTCCTCCTCGAAGTTTGCGCGGATTGGGCAGGTGCTCCGATGGAATCCTATTCGCGGCTCCAAGTCAACCCTGACCGAGCTCGGGGCCGGACCCGCCCGTTCACGTTCCGCATCGACGGGCAGATCGATTCGCCCTGCGCTTCGAGTTGGTGGTAGCTAGCCAAGTCGAGAAATAGCCCAATAGACCAATAGACAATGAGCGTACGCGTGAAACCATGTCGGCCATTACGCGTGACTAGCGCATTGTTGGCATGGCGCAATAGACACTCAGCGTACGCAGGCGATCGTGGCCGTCGATGCCCGCGGCGAGTGCATCATTGGCCCTGGCTCCGCTCAGGAGCTGTCGATCGGGTGCTGCGACAGGCATGGGGGCGAGCGCTCACTGTTGCCGCCAGGTGACACCCTGCGGTTTGCTCCAAGACTCGTAGAAGCGGTCGGTGCGTTGCCGTGCCTGTTCGTAGGACTTCGGATCGACGCTGCGTCGAAGTGCGGCCAGTTCTTCTCCACGACGCACGTACGGCTGGGCGTCCTCGAATCGCTCAGCGACCGTCAGGCACCAGCCCAAGTTTCCACAGATCTCTCTGATATTCGGGGAGTCCGCGGCCTCGATCTCCTCGGCGATCGTGAGGCAGTCGCGCAGGATCTCCTCAGCTTGCTCGATCTGGCCCGTGGCCAGGAGCCCGAGTCCCTGCTGTCGCCGCATCTCGAGGGTTCTGGGATGCCGTGGGCCCAGCTCGTCCACATGTCTGGCGACGACTTGCTCGAAGAACGGCAGGATCTGATCCGTCATCCCGGGCCTCTGCAAGATGTCGAATATCAAGGAGAGGATCCGGAACGTGGCAGGGTGCTCCAGGCCGACCTTCTTCGCATGAATATCGAGCAAGTCTCCGAACTGCTCGAAGCCGTCTTCGGGTCGTCCCTGCGTCAGGTAGAAGACCGCCAAGGTGTCCTGGAAGTAGAGCGTGTTCGGGTGATCCGGGCCGGCATGGTCCCGTGAGATACGGAAGGACTCGGTGAGAGGACCTTCGGCTTCGTCGAGCCGAGTCTGCAGCATCAGGCAGCGCCCGTAGGAGTTGAGCGCTTCGAGCACTGCCGGATGCCTGGGACCCAGCATCTCCCGCAGCTCGCCGATCAGGCCGTCGCCATAGACCGCTTCGGCTTCTCTGAGCTTGTTGGCGCGGACCAAAGCGAAGCCGTAGTTGACTCGGGCGGCGACGGCGTTGTGATGTGTCTTGCCGTGGACGGCTACGATCGTAGCGCCGTGTCTACTCGGTGGCGTGCAACTGGAAGGTCTACGTCGACCATTATCTCGATGGTGGCTACCACGTGCCGGTGCTGCATCCCAGCTTGAGCGACTCGCTCGAACACGGGCAGTTCCGCTGCACGTTGCACGTGGGCTGGAACCCTCAGCAAGCTCCTTTGCTCCCGGCGAAGCCGGAGAGGTCCGCAGCGGAAAGACGGCGCATTACATCTGGGCTTGGCCGAACTGGATGTTCAACGCCTACGAGGGCCTCCTGGACGTCAACTGGGTTCGCCCCCGCGGTGTGAATCGGTGTGAGGTGATCTTCGACTACTTCATCGCCGCAAAAAGAAGCAGGCTTTCATCGAGGAGAGCCTACGCGCCGCTGAGCAGGTCCAAGAGGAAGACCGCGAGATCTGCGAGGCCGTGCAGCGCGGCCTCCAGTCGAGTCTCCAAGACGTCGGGCGCTATTCCGTCCGCCGCGAGAACGGCGATCACCAGTTTCACCTGATGCTCGCCCGCGCGCTCCGCGCGGGGCTGAACGAGTGGGCCCCTCGAGGTGATCCCGTCGAGCGCCTGCTGGCGCAGGCGCCCGCAACCGCACGGCCTGCTCGCTCACCCGCCGGTCTCGAAGCCCGGGTAGAGGGTCATGCCACCGTCGACGAAGAGGGTCGTGCCCGTCAGGTAGTCGGCATCGTCGGACGCGAGCCACACGGCGGTGCGACCGATGTCGTCGGGCTCCCCGATGCGCTTGTAGGGGATGAGTGACATCAGCCCTCGGTACGCTTCCTCGGTGTCCCAGGCGGTCTGGTTGATCGGTGTGCGGATCGCACCGGGCGCGATGCTGTTGACGCGGATGCGGTAGGGAGCGACCTCCTGGGCGATGCTCTTCATCATCAGCATCACGCCACCCTTCGACGCCGCGTAATTCACGTGGCCGGCCCAAGGAATGACCTCGTGGACGCTGCTGATGCAGACGATCTTGCCCGCCGCGCAGGAGACCTCGGGCTTCACGCCGCGACGCTTGAACTCGCGCACGGCTTCCCGCGCGCACAGGAACTGGCCGGTGAGATTGGTGTCGAGGACCGCACGCCACTGCTGGAGCGTCATGTCCTCGAAGGCCGCATCGCGCTGGATGCCGGCGTTGTTCACCAGCACGTCGATCGTGCCGAGCTCCTCGAGCATCCGCTCGAACATGGCTTGCACCTGGGGCTCGTCGGACACGTCGGCCCGATGAGCAAAGACCCGCGTGCCGCAGGTGGAAGCGAGGCGAACGACCTCTTCAGCCGCTTCATCGCCGGCGAAGTAGTTTACGACGACATCGGCGCCGGCGTGCGCCATGGCGATGGCGATGCCGCGACCGATGCCGGAGTTGGCGCCGGTGACGAGCACCTTCTGGCCCTTGAGAACCTTCTGAATGGGGCAGGCGGGCATCACGACGTCGGGGAGCGACTCTCGGACGCTCGGGTCCGAGCCAAGGCGAATCGGTGTCATGGATTGGAGTCCTGGTTCAGTTGAGGGTTGTTTCAAATGTGCTTCAGCGGGGAGGGAACTTGGGAGTCGACGGGCTCCTCGGCGGCGTGCGTCGCGCAGCTCGAGCAGCTGCGAGCGACCGTCGGATGCAAGAGCGCCGCCACCAAGCCGGTCCAGCCCGTCTGATGAGAGGCGCCCAGGCCACGGCCGGTCTCGCCGTGGAAGTACTCGTGGAAGAGCAAGTGGTCCCGGAAATGAGGATCCGTCTGCTGCTTCTCGATCTCGCCGAAGATCGGGCGTCGTCCGCTCTCGTCCTTCAGGAACAAGCGCACCAGTCGCTCGCTCAGCTCGTCCGCGATCTCGGCGAGGGAGCGTAGCTCGCCGCTGCCGGTCGGGTGCTCGACGCGGAAGTCATCGCCGTAGTAGCGATGGAAGCGGCGCAGTGACTCGATGAGGAGGTAGTTCACCGGCATCCAGATCGGTCCGCGCCAGTTCGAGTTTCCGCCGAAGAGGCCGGACTCCGACTCTCCCGGCTGGTACCCGACCTCGAAGCGCCGATCACCCACTTCGAGCACGTAGGGGGCGGCCTCATGATACTTCGAAAGGGCTCGCACTCCGTGCGGCGAGAGGAACTCGGCGGCGTCGAGCATGCGACGCAGCACGCATTTCATGCGGTGACCGCGCAGCAGCGAGAGCAAGTGCGTCTCGCCCTTGCCTGGCTCGTGCCAGCGAGAGACCAGCTTTGCCAGGTCGGGTCGGTAGTCGAGGAACCACTTCAGACGTGCTTCGAACTCGGGCACGCGGGCGAGGGTCTCTTCGGTCAGGACCTCGACCGCGCAGAGCGGCAGCAAGCCCACCATCGAGCGCACCGCCAACGGTCGCTTCTCGCCATTGGGCAAGCACAGGACGTCGTAGAAGAACTCGTCCGACTCGGACCAGAGTGAGATCCCCTCGCCGCCGATGTCGTTCATTGCCGCGGCGATGTAGAGGAAGTGCTCGAAGAACTTCGTCGCCAGATCCTGGTACACCGGGTTGTTGGTCGCGAGCTCGACCGCGATGCGCATCATGTTGAGCGAGTACATCGCCATCCAGCTCGTGCCGTCCGATTGCAGGAGCTGCCCGCCGGTCGGCAGAGGCGCGCTGCGATCGAAGACGCCGATGTTGTCGAGACCGAGGAAGCCGCCCTGGAAGATGTTCCGCCCTGTGGGATCCTTGCGGTTCACCCACCAGGTGAAGTTGAGGAGCAGCTTGTGGAAGACCCGCTCGAGGAACTCGAAGTCGCCCGGGCCGCCGCTCCGCTCGCGGTCGATCTCGAAGACGCGCCACGTCGCCCACGCATGCACCGGCGGATTCACGTCCGAAAAAGCCCATTCGTAGGCGGGGAGCTGGCCGCTCGGGTGCATGTACCATTCGCGCGTGAGCAACACGAGCTGATGCTTGGCGAAGGCCGGATCGACGAGGGCGAGGGGCAGGCAGTGGAACGCGAGGTCCCAGGCGGCATACCAGGGGTACTCCCACTTGTCCGGCATCGAGAGCACCTCGGCGTTGTTGAGGTGCTCCCACTCCGCATTGCGGCCGAGCTTCCGGGACTCGGGGGGCGGCGGCTGGCCGGGATCGCCCTGGAGCCACTTCGGAATGTCGAGCTCGTAGTACTGCTGGCTCCAGATCATGCCGGCCAGGGCTTGGCGATGGACGCGCTTCCGGTCTGTCGTCGGGATCTCGGCCTCCAGCTCGGCATGGAAAGCGTCCGCTTCTTCTCGGCGCCTCTCGAGGACGCGCGCTGCGCGCGACCAGCTCGTCGCTCCTTCGGCGCGGTGCAGCCGCAGCAGCAGCCTTTGCGATTCGCCTCCTTCGAGGTCGAGCACCACGCGCGCGGCGACCTTGGTGCCACTGTGCTCCGTGGCGAGGGCCTTGCGGTGACCGTGGACGACGTACTCGTGGAACGCGTCCTTGAAGGGGCCCTCGGCGGGCGCGCCGAAGAGCTTGGGCGCGTTCGTCTCGTTCTCACAGAAGAGCCACTCGACGGGTGCTTGGCACTCGAGCGAGTATGCGCCGAGCTCTTCGTGCGTAAGCACGATGCGATCGCCGTCGCGATGGGCCATCGGCCTTGGGTGGCTCGCCTCCCAGCTCCAGGTGTTGCGAAACCAGGCCTGCGGGAGAACGTGCAGGCGCGCCGGGTCCGGGCCGCGATTGGTGACCGTGATCGCGATGACGATGTCGTCGGGCTGCGCCTTGGCGTACTCGACTTGGACATCGAAGTAGCGATTCTCATCGTAGACTCCGGTCTCCAAGAGCTCGAGCTCGGGGATGTCGCGGCCGCGAGCGCGATTGCCCTCGACGAGCGTTCGGTAGGGGAACTCCGAATGGGGATACTTGTACAGCATCTTCAGGTAGGAGTGCGTCGGCGTCGCGTCGAGGTAGTAGTAGAGCTCCTTGACGTCCTCGCCGTGGTTCCCTTCGCTGCCGGTGAGTCCGAAAAGCCGCTCCTTGAGGATCGGATCCCGCTCGTTCCAAAGAGCGAGTGAGAAGCACAGCCTTTGGTGGTCGTCCGAGAACCCGGCCAACCCGTCTTCTCCCCAGCGGTAGGCGCGGCTGCGCGAGGCGTCGTGTGTGAAGTAGTCCCAGGCAGAGCCGTCGGCGCTGTAGTCCTCGCGCACGGTGCCCCACTGACGCTCGCTGAGATACGGCCCCCAAAGTCGCCAGGGGCAGGTCGGCGCATCGGCCTCTCGTAGGCGAGCGCGCTCGGCGTTCACGGACATCTCGAGATCCTCAAGAGGTCGAGCGAGGGCGAACCGGGCCTCGCCAAGACCGGGCGCTCCGTCGAGCGCGGCGGTCCGATGCGATCGACCGGTCACCGTTTCGTGCTGTTCGGATTCTGGTCGGTCATGACACCGCGATCATCATCGTGCATCGGACCGCCGCCTTTTGGGAATTGGATCACCGAGTCCTCGAGGTCGTTCGACGTGGTGCACCGATGCCGTCTCGCGTGGAAGAGGGACAAGCGCGCCTTACGATCCGCGCATGAGATCGTCATCCTGGGCGTGATCGAAGCGCTCTTGCTCGCCCTGTTCATGGTGGCGGCTTGCATCCTGGCGATCGCGCTCGAGCATCCGGCTTCACCGCTCCGCAGGGCACTGGTGGAGCCGCTGATGCGGCGCTTCTCGATGGGAGCGGCGATCGGCTTGACGGCCGTCGTGCTCATCACCAGCACTTGGGGGCGCCGCTCGGGTGCCCACCTGAATCCGGCGGTCACGCTCACGTTCTTCGGGCTGGGCAAGCTGAGTGCACGGAACGCGCTCGTCTACGTCACGTTCCAGATGCTCGGCGGAGCCTTTGGCGTTTGGCTGGTCGATCGAGTCACGCCGAGCTGGATCGCCGCGCCCGAGGTCCGTTGGATCGTGACGGTCCCTGGAGCGGCGGGTGAGCTCGCTGCCTGGATCGGCGAAGGCGTGATCGCGTGCCTGACGATGTCGGCCGTCCTGCTTCTCGATCGCTCACCGCGCTTGTCCCGGTACACGCCCACGGTCATCGGTGTCCTGCTCTGTCTCTACATCACGTTCGAGGCGCCCTACTCGGGCATGAGCCTCAATCCCGCCCGCAGCCTGGGATCCGCGGTGCTGGCCGGCGAGTGGCGAGGCTTCTGGATCTACGTCACGGCGCCCCTGGCTGGCATGTTCGCCGCCGGAGCCCTTTTCGGGCGCCGATATCACGGGCGCTCCGTCTGCGCAAAGCTCGCGCGGGGTTCCGAGGAGCCGTGCCCGTTCCATTGTGATTGTTCGCTCGATGCGGCACAGGCGCCGGTCGAGCTTTCCCGGAGCCGGGCCGTCGCCCACTCCGAGTCGGTCCTGGGAGATCGTCGATGACCATTCAAAATCACTACGACCTGATCGTGATCGGTAGCGGCGCTGGCGGCGGCACCTTGACTCATCGCCTCGCCGCGACGGGCAAGAAGATCCTGCTCCTCGAGCGGGGGCCGTGGTTGAAGCGCGAGCGGGAGAACTGGGACTCGCGCTCGGTGTTCCTCGAGAGCCGGTACAAGACGCAAGAGAGCTGGACCGACGGGCGCGGCAAGGCATTCCATCCGGGCGCGCACTACTTCGTCGGCGGCAACACCAAGGTGTACGGCGCTGCGCTGTTGCGGCTGCGCGAGCGAGACTTCGAGGAGGTCCGTCACCAGGGCGGCCTATCGCCGCGCTGGCCGATCCAATACGAGGACCTGGCGCCGTTCTACGATCGGGCGGAGGCGCTCTACCACGTTCACGGCCAACACGGGCTCGATCCGACCGAGCCGCCGCGCGAGCTCCCGTATCCCCACCCCGCCGTCAGCCACGAGCCAAGGATCCAGAGGCTCCATGACGACTTCGCTCGCCTCGGGCTGCATCCCTTCCCGCTCCCTCTCGGCATTCGCCTGAACGAGAGCTCGCCGGAGCGGAGCGAGTGCATTCGCTGCGCGACCTGCGACGGCTTTCCGTGCCTGGTTCGTGCGAAGTCCGATGCGGAGGTCACCTGCGTGGAGCCGGCCTTGGCCCACGGGAACGTGACACTGCTCACCGAGGCCAAGGTGCTCCGGCTCGAGACCTCCGCCGATGGGCGCGAGGTCCGTCGCGTCGTGTTCGAGCAGGAGGGCGAAGAGCATGCAGTCGAGGCGGACTTCGTCGCAGTGTCGTGCGGTGCGGTCAACTCGGCGGCGCTGCTCCTGCGCTCCTCGAACGAGCGACACCCGAACGGGCTCGCCAACCGATCCGGCGTCGTGGGGCGACACTACATGTGTCACAACAACTCTGCGATGTTGGCGCTCTCCCGCGAGCCGAACCCGACGATCTTCCAGAAGACGCTCGCCGTGAACGACTTCTACTTCGGTGCCGACGACTACCCGCATCCGATGGGGCACATCCAGATGCTCGGCAAGTCCGACGAGGCGATGCTCGAGGCCGATGCGCCGCCGCTCGCTCCCGGCTGGGTCCTGGACAAGATGGCCAAGCACTCGATCGACTTCTGGCTGACGAGCGAGGATCTGCCGGACCCCGACAACCGCGTCACACTGGATGCGAAGGGGGGCGTGGTGCTCAGCTACCGCGCCAACAACGAGGAGCCGCATCGGCGGCTTCAGAAGAAGCTGCGCTCCCTGCTGCATCAGATCGGCTGCGAGGAGCACACCTGGTTCGCCGGGCAGATCTACCTCGGCAAGAAGATCCCGCTCGCCGGCGTGGCGCATCAATGCGGTACGGTGCGCTTCGGAACGGATCCTGAGACCTCCGCTCTCGACGTTCATTGCCGCGCGCACGACGTGGACAACCTCTATGTGGTCGACGGCAGCTTCTTCTGCTCGAGCGCGGCCGTGAATCCCGGGCTGACGATCATCGCCAATGCACTCCGCGTCGGCGATCACCTCGAAGCGCGCTTGAATGGCAGGGCGTCATGAAGCGGCGGACGAGGAGGCTCCTCTGGCTCGTCGTCGTCATCTCGGGAGCGGCGTCGCTGCTGGGGGCACAGGAGACGACGACGACTGCGCCGCGGGTTCGAGCGGTCGGTCGCATCGGGATGACGGTCGAGTCGCTCGAACGGAGCCGTGACTTCTTGGTCGCGGCTTTCGGCTTCGAGCCATTGGCCGAGACCGAAGCGCTCGGAGCGGACCTCGATCGGCTCACGGGCGTCTTCGGAGCTCGCCGCAAGGAGCTCCGGCTCCGGCTCGGTAGCGAGGAGCTCGAGCTGCACGAGTTCGCGACGCCGGCCGGCCGCGCTTTCCCGGCCGACTCGCAGCCGAACGACCACTGGTTCCAGCACGTCGCGATCATCACCTCGGACATGGACCGCGCCTACGCGCATCTCCGTGAGGTCGGCATTCGTCACGGCTCGAGCGTGCCGCAAACGCTCCCGGACTGGAACCCGGCAGCCGGAGGGATTCGTGCGTTCTATTTCCGCGATCCCGACGGCCACTGGCTCGAGGTGCTGCAGTTCCCGAATGGGAAAGGAGACGCGCGCTGGCAGGCCCGGGATCGGCTCTTCCTCGGCATCGATCACACGGCCATCGTCGTCGCCGACACCGAGAGGAGCCTGAGCTTCTATCGCGATCTCTTGGGCTTGCAAGTCGCAGGCACGAGTGAGAACTGGGGACCTGAGCAGGAGCAGCTGAATGGCGTGTTCGGCGCGCACCTGCGGATCACGGCCTTGCGCGCCACCAACGGACCGGGCATCGAGCTGCTCGAGTATCTTTCGCCGTCCAGCGGCCGACCGTATCCGCGCGAGGCGACTCCCGTCGACCTGCTCCATTGGCAGACGAACTGCGAGGTCGACGATGTGGAAGATCTCTTCTCAGCGTGGCGAAGCGCCGCCGGCCGCTGGATCTCGAGCGAGATCGTCGAGGGTCAAGAGCGAAGGTTCCTGGCGAGAGATCCCGACGGCCACGCCCTGGCGATCGAGGGACCGCGGTATGTCGACGGGGCTCCGAAGGTTCCGAGCCGGTAGGACGCTGCTCAGGGGCGTGGGCCGGGTCCTTATTGATCGGGCCCTTGCTCGGCGCCTCTTCGCTCGATCGTCAGGTTCGTCGAGAGGTCTGCTGACCGCTCACCGACGATCCTTGCGGCTAGCCTCTAGGATGGCGCGCACCAAGCCTTCGGGGAGGGGCTCGGCCGGCTGGGTGACGCGACCGGAAAGGAGCGCCGCGGCGCTGAGCTTCATGGTCTTGCGATACGAGTCGAGATAGGCGGTGCAGTCGGGGCAGATCGCCAGATGGCGATCGAAGACGGCCATCTCCTCCTCGCCGAGCTCGCCGTCGAGGTATTGATGCAGGAACTCGACGAGCTGACGACAGCTCAGCTCGCGCGCCAGGGACATGAGCGAGCCGCAAGCTTGGCAATGGGCCGCGTGCTCGTCGATGCCGACCGCCTCCAGGGCCGGAAGCTCCTCGGCGAAGTACTCGTGCAAGTGGGCGCGGAAGTCGTCGCAGTTCATCTTTCACTCACGAATCGAGGTTCCAGCAGGGTGCGCAGGGCCTGTCGCGCTCGGTGCACCCGGATCTTGGCGGCGTTGGGCGTCAGGTCGAAGAGCTCGGCGATCTCCTGGTTGGACAGCTCCTCGAGGTCCCTCAGGATCAGCAAGGTGCGCTGGGACTCCGGAAGCTGGTCAATGGTTTCACGGACCCAAGTGCACAGCTCGGTGCGCTCGGCAGCGCCGTCGGGAGTCTCGCTCCATCGAGAGAGATGACGCGCGTGAACCCCCTTGCCGCGAAAGGCGGGCAGGAGCTCTTCCTCGAGCGACGTCTCTTGCCAGCGGCTGCGCTTGCGGAGCCGCATCAGGGCCGCGTTGATCACCAGGCGATGCAGCCAAGTGCTCAGCAGCGAGCGACCCTCGAAGCTCTCGATGGCTCGATAGGCCGACAGGAAGCCTTCCTGGACGGCATCGTCGGCGTCGGAGTCGTTCCGGAGCAGCCGAAACGCGACGGCGCGCAAGCGACCGCCGTAGGATCGGATGACGTGCTCGAAAGCCGCTTCCTCTCGTCTTCGGAGCCGGTCGACCAACTCACGTTCGTCCGTTGTCTCGATCGAGTCCATGGAGGAGTCCTCGACCCTGCCAATCTGGGAGGCGGCTGCCGGCGAGCGCAGGGAATGGGCAGTCGTCGGCGGGTAATTCACCCGCTCGAAGGCGGCCATTATCGGTTCGAGAACGGCGAACGGCAATCGCGCAGCGGCAGCCTGCATCACTTCCGGCCGTAGACGGGAAGTGAGACGCCTGAGGTCAGTCGATTCGACGGGCCGGCGAGGAAGAGGATGGCCTCTGCGATCTCCCGCGCCGTCGGCCAGGTCGAAGGATCCTCACCGGGGAAAGCCGCCCGGTTCGCAGGGGTGTCGAACATCGACGGGACGATCGCATTGACGAGCACGCTCTTCGGCAGCAGCTCGGTCGCGAGAGAGGCCGTCAGCGATATGACCGCGGCCTTGGCCGCCGAGTAGGCGGCGAGGCCCGGGACGGGCAGCAGCGCCGGGCGTGCCGCGACGTTCACGATGCGCCCGCCTTCGGGTTGCTCGATCATTCGGCGCGCCGCTTCGCGGCAGCAAAGGAACGTCGTTGTCACGTTCGTGTCGATCAAGCGCTGCAGCGCCTCGAGAGACGTCTCGATCAAGGGCGCGGCCGTGAAGGTACCGACGGTGTGGATCGAGGCGTCGATCGGTTCCGGGATCTCTTCTCGGTAGAGGTGCTCGACCGCCGCCTCGTCGCCGAGATCCAGACTGTGCCAGCGGACGCGCGGGTGATCGGCCCAAGGGCTGTGAGCGATGTGCTCTCGAGCGACCGCCGTCGCATGGCAGTCGGCACCCTGCTCGATCAAGGCCTCGAGGATCGCCGAGCCCAGAGCGCCCGTGCCACCCGTCACCACGACTCGTCGTCCTTGAAACGTTGCGCTCATGGATGCTCCCTCTTCTGCGTTCGCCACCTCGGATCGGGCCGGGTCTCGGGTCCGTCGACGGACCGGGCCGGCGGTCCGATGCGCGACCCTCGACCCGGTTTCCTCGGAGAATCTGCGAAGGGAACCGCCCGAAACGGGCCCCCGAGTCCTGCATCGGACCGCCGCTCTCGGCACGGTCGCCGAGAGGTTCGCTGGCTGAGGAGACGGTCGATGAGCAGGCTCGACGAAAGAGAGTGGCTGGAGACGGACGGTCTGGGTGGCTTCGCGTCGGGAACCGTCTCGCTCGTTCCCACCAGGCGTTACCACGCGCTCTTCATGGCGGCGCTCGAGCCACCGGGAGAGCGGTTCACGCTGGTGAACGGTGTCTCGGCACAGGTGAGCGTCGACGGCGTGAGCTTCACACTAGGCGGCCATCGCTTCGCAGACGGCGAGGTCCACCCGGCGAGCGCCCTCCTTCCGAGCTCGTTCGAGTGCTCGCCGTGGCCGACGTGGCGCTTCGAGGTTCCAGGCGCAGGTGTCCTCGTCCACGAGCTGTTCCTCGTTCACGAGTCGGCGACGTGCGTGATGTCCTGGCACTGGGAGAGCGGATCGCCCGGCGGCACGCTGCGGGTGCGGCCCTTCTTCTCCGGGCGTGACGTGCACGCGCTGCATCACGAGAACCCGGCGATCGAGATGTCGCCGCAGGCCTGCGCCAGCGGTCTCCGCTTCGACCTCTATCCGGGCAGCGCCGTGCCGCCGGTCGTCGTCACGAGCACGGGCCGCTATCGCCACGATCCACTCTGGTACCGGAGCTTCCTGTACGAGGAGGAGCAACGCCGCGGCTTCGATTGCCTCGAGGATCTCGCTGCGCCGGGAGTCTTCGAGTCCGATCTCTCGCGCTTGGAGGCGGTCCTGATCCTCTCTTCAGAGGCGGGCGGTGCGGCTCGTCCCCTGGGGATCAGCCCGACCTGCTGGCGTCGCCGCTTGGCTGAACGAGAGCGCGCTCGCCGCGCAGAGTCCCAGGAGGCGCGCGCCGTCGATCAGTACCTGGTGCGTCGTCGCGGCGGCGCGTCCCTCATCGCCGGCTACCCTTGGTTCCTCGACTGGGGACGTGACACGTTCATCTCCCTGCGCGGTCTCCTGCTGGAGACCGGCCGCTACGCCGAGGCCAAGGAGATCCTGATCGAGTGGGCGAGGGCCTGTGAGGGCGGATTGCTGCCGAACCGGTTCCCCGATCGCGGGCAGGATCCCGAGTACAACTCGGTCGATGCGGCGCTGTGGTACGTGATCGCGGCGAGCTCGTTCCTCGAGGGAGAGGGGGCGAAGGAGTCCGGGATCACCCGCGGCGAGCGTGAGACGATCGAGTCGGCGCTCGAGGCGATCCTGGACGGGCTGGTCCGGGGAACTCGGCATGGCATCCGGGTCGACGACGACGGGCTCTTGGCAGCGGGTGAGCCGGGCGTGCAGCTCACTTGGATGGACGCGAAGATCGGCGATTGGGTAGTGACGCCGCGCATCGGCAAGCCCGTCGAGGTGCAGGCGCTCTGGCTCAACGCGCTGTTGGCCATGTCGAGGCAATCGCGGACACGTCGCGCTCTCCTGGCCAAAGGCCTG
The DNA here is from genome assembly GCA_040219065.1 of Planctomycetota bacterium. Lineage (GTDB taxonomy): Bacteria > Planctomycetota > OFTM77 > OFTM77 > OFTM77 > OFTM77. The sequence continues at coordinate 1,947 of JAVJTD010000079.1, read as the reverse complement.
AAGAGCTTCGAGCGCCGCTTCTGGAACGAGCGGCTCGGCTGCCTCTACGACGTCGTGGATGTCGACCATCGGGCCGGCACCGTCGACCCGAGCCTTCGGCCGAATCAAATCTTCGCCGTCGGCGGCTTGCCGGCCGCGCTGGTCAGCGGCAGGCGCGCCGAGGCGATCGTGCGGCGGGTCGAGTCCGAGCTCTGGACTCCGATGGGCCTGAGATCGCTCTCGCCGAAGGATCCACGCTACGTCGGGCGCTACGAGGGCGGGCCCGTCGAGCGGGACGCGGCCTATCATCAGGGCACCGTCTGGCTGTGGCTCATCGGTCCGTTCGTCGAAGCTTGGCTACGCGTGAACGGGCCGAGCGCCGAGAGCGCCCGGGAGGCGCGCCGCCGATTCCTCGAGCCGCTCGATCAGTATCGCCGCGAGGTCGGTTTCGGCCACCTCCCCGAGATCGCCGACGGCGACGCCCCGCACACGGCTCGCGGCTGCCCATTCCAGGCCTGGTCCCTCGCCGAGCTGATCCGGATCGACCGAGAGCTGACTCGATCAGAGGTAAAAAGGGTCGCCCGGCCGACCGAGACGAAGTCACAGATTCGAGTGTAATGGAGCGCTCATTCCTCGAAGGCGTAGCGCCACCATCGTCGCCAGGCTTCGATGTCCCGGCCGTAATCGCGGCCAGAGGCGTAGCGGAGCCTTCGGGTGTGGAGGGAGAGCTTGTGTTCGGACGACTCTTTCAGGACGAGCTCCTCGATCGTGTCGATCTGGGATCGGTAGTCCTCGGCCAAGGGCTCGCGGCGGTGTTCTTCGGGGCACCACTCATTGAACTTGGCGACTCGGAGGATCTCGTCGGCGAGGAGCTCGAGGCCGATGGAGCCGGATGCGAGCAGTGGAGCGGCGAGCGGCGAGGTGCTCGTGTTTCCGCCGAATCGGTGCGTTCTTCTCCCTAATTGCACGGTGATCCATTCGCTCTCGAGCTGGCTGTCGAAGGCGCGTTCGCCCGTAGGGTGGTCGAGGTCGAAGAAGCGGATCTGGTAGATGCGTCGAAGCAAGCTTCGGATCTCTTCCGTCGAGGCCTTGGTGGGGTGCCAAGACAATGACGCGCTCGTCTGCCTGATGACCTTCCCGTTGCCCTGAACCTTGATCCAGATGAAAGGACTCAGATCGCAACCCGAGAGGCGTCTCAGTGTCACTGTGATCGACTTCGGATCTTCCTCGAGGAGACGCTCGACGTTTGCCGGGAGCTCGGTGTCTTCGGGCCAGACGGGGGTGACGACGTTGGCTTTCGGGGTCTCGTCTGGGGTGGGCGTATTGTCGGAGCAGGCGGCGAGCAGGAATAGGGAAAGAAGAACCGCCTGAAGGCGGGGAGACAACCTGACTGAAGTCAGGGGATACGAAGTCGAAATCAACCCGGCTGAATCCCCCGGGTAAACCCGTCGCATCACGATCCGAAGGCTTCCTTCAACGATCGGGCTGCCTTCTCGAGGTCTTCCATGGGCTTGGCGTAGCAGAAGCGGAGGACTTGGTTGCCGGGCTCGGCTCGGTAGAAAGCGCTTCCGGGGACGGTGGCGACGCGGGCTATTTCCAGGAGCTGCGTCGCGGCGTCGCGATCGTCTGGGAAGCCAAGCCTCGTGAAGTCGGCGAGCATGTAGTACGCGCCGTCCGGGACCCAGGGGTCGAAGCCGGTGTCTTCGAGAGCGGCGGCGAGGAAGTCGCGCTTCTTCAGATAGTCATTGGCCAGCTCATGGTAGTAGCTCGGCTCCACGACGCGGAGGGCATGCGCGATGCCGTGTTGGAGCGGGGTTGGCGCACAGACGTAGAAGAGGTCGTTCAAGAGGCCGATCGGCTCGATCAGCTCGGGCGGTCCGGCGACGTAGCCGAGGCGCCAGCCCGTGATGCTGAAAGACATCACGCTGACGATGTCGGGCTTCTCGAAGACCTTCAGCATCACGGGCT
>JAVJTD010000078.1:0-2698 GCA_040219065.1 Planctomycetota bacterium | reverse complement strand
CCGATGCTGCCGGGGGGCGGAGCATGCCGCCAAACCAGAGCCCGCGCGACCGAAACGGAAAGCGGCTGTCGAGCTGGGAGCCGCTTCCTCGACATCGCAGACGATCGAGCCAGAAGGTGCCGAGCAAGGGGCCACTCGGAGCGCGCTGTCGTCGCAACGCGGCCCAAGCTCACTCGTGAGCTCGATCTCCAAGAGACCTTCTCCGTTTCTCCGCGGTGATCTCTCGCTCCGATACCTCCGTGTCCTGTGTGGTGATCTCCTTCCAATCCTCAATGGCCGACCGATCCTCTCATGAGGTCAAGCCCGAGCCGCTCCCGCACCGATCGAGGACGAAGAAGTCTGACAAACGGTGGCAAGGAGCATCTCACATGATTCGCAAGCTGGCCGTGATCCTCGTTCTGATGGCGTCGGTCTCGACTCTGAGTGGGTGCCTGGTCGTGACGGGCGCCGTCGTCGGCGGGGCGGTGGTCGGTGGCCTCGTCCATGCGACGAGCAGCGATGGGAACGAGGTCGTGCTCGACACCTCGTACGACACGGCGTACCAGGTGTGTCGCAAGGAGATGATCGCCCTCGGCAGCATCGAGTCCGAGGACTACGAACAGGGCATCCTCACCGGCTACGTCAACTCGGCCTTCGTCGAGGTCGAGCTCGAGCGCACGACCGGCAACGCCGTCCGCGTCGAGGTGAGCGCCAGACGAGTGGGCGGCCTCTCCCCGTCACCCGCGACCGCGCAGAGAGTCGCATTCGGCGTCGTCGACCGCCTCGAGGTCGCAAGAGGCCCGGTCCTCGGCGGAGCCGAGGATGGCAGCGTAATGTCCGCCCCGATCGACCCCACGAGCGTCGAGCCCGCAGAGGTCGGCGTGCGGTAAGCGTTCAGCGCCAGGCCAACGACGAGTGTCCTGGGTGGCCGTGTCTCCCGACCTCGGTTGATCTGGATCTCCGTATCCCCTGACTTCAGTCAGGTAATCTCCCCAGCTTCAGCCGGGACGAAGTTCCGCCGACTCCCGAGCAGTCAACCGACGTCGCAACCCCCCCCAGGAACCCCTTGAAAACCCAGGGGCCCGCGCATATAACCGGCGGTCTCGCGCCGACCCCAAACCGGCCAGCCCGGTGCAGGCGCGAGACTTCCGAAAGGTCGGGGCGTGGCGCAGCCTGGCAGCGCGCTTGAATGGGGTTCAAGAGGTCGGAGGTTCAAATCCTCTCGCCCCGACCACTCATAAGTTTGGATCAAGGCTGAGCTTCGGTACCCGACCCAGGGGTGGGTCGTGCGGCCTGGAAGCCCGGGAAACCCGGTACTTTACCGGATTCGGGCAGAAGGGTACGCATCATGACTCCCAGACGAAACCGAAAGCTCCCCAGCTACCGCCTCCACCGTGCCAGCGGACGAGGCGTCGTCACCCTCGAGGGGCGCGACCACTACCTCCCCGGCGAGCACGGCTCCGAGCGAAGCCAAGCCGAGTACGACCGGCTCATCGCCGAGTACCTCGCGAACGGCCGCCACGTTCGATCCAAAGGGGAGGAGGCGACGGTCGCCGATCTCGTGACCGTCTTCACCAAAGAGCACGTCGAGACCTACTACCGCAAGAACGGTGAGAAGACGAGCGAAGTCGCCTGCATGAAGGCCGCGCACGACCGGCTGACGAGACTCTACGGTCAAAGCCTGGCGAACGAGTTCGGACCGCTCTCCTTGACGGCGCTGCGGAACGCGATGATCGAAGAAGGGCTCTCCTACAAGGTGATCAACGGATACGTCTTCCGTATCCGACATCTCTTCAAGTGGGGAGTGGCGAACGAGTTGGTCCGGCCGGAGGTCTACCAAGCCCTCATGGCGCTCTCCGGGCTCAAGAGAGGGCGATCCAAGGCCAAGGTGCATCCGCCCAAGCAACCTGTTCTTCGAGAGCACGTCGAAGCGGTCCTTCCGCTCGTTGCGAAGCCAGTGGCCGCGATGATCGAGCTGCAGTGGTTGACGGGTATGCGGAGCGGTGAGGTCACGCGCATGCGCACGGGTGACATCGACCGGTCCGGATCGACTTGGGAATACCGCCTGGAGCATCACAAGACCGAGCATCACGGGCGCAGCCGGACGATACCGCTCGGCCCGAAGGCTCAGGAGATACTCCGCCCCTTCCTCAAGGCAGATCCCGAAGCCTACCTGTTCTCACCCAGGGATGCGGAGCGTGAGCGGAATCGTCGACGCCGAGCCGAGAGGAAGAGCAAGATCACGCCGAGTCAGCGGCGGCGACGACCGAAGAGGAACCCCAAGAAGAGGGCGGGCGAACTCTATCCGACGGCCTCGTACCGACGCGCGATCGTCCGGGCTTGCGAGGAAGCTGGAACCCCTTGCTGGTCACCCCATCAGCTCCGTCATTCTGCCGCGACGCGGATTCGGAAGGAGTTCGGCATCGAGGCGGCTCGCGTCATCCTCGGTCACTCCTCGCCGCTGATGACGGAAGTCTACGCGGAGATCGATCGGCAGAAGGCGTGGGACATCATGCTCAAGATGGGCTGATGGGGAGAATGAAGCATGACGTCGGTTTCGGGGATCATGAGGACCTCGTCTGGGCTCCTATGTCGAACATCGCGATCAAGGACGGCAGCAGAGACGCTGTCGTCCGAAACCGGAGGGGTACCCGTTATCCGGAGGGGTACCCGTTAACCGGAGGGTTACTCGTTAACCGGAGGGGTACCCGTTAACCGG
>JAVJTD010000077.1:0-18343 GCA_040219065.1 Planctomycetota bacterium | reverse complement strand
CAAGAAAGCGCCATGCTCGATGAGGAGCTCGTCCGGGGTCCAGCCACCATTCATTATCATCCTCCTTACCCAGCTCTGAAGATCATGGCCAAAGCATCGGCCTCTGTCCATGGGTCGCCACCGAGGCGAGGAGTGAGGGTGAGAAAATCGATTCTTCTTACCGGCCTCCAGATGCCTCGAGGATGCGAGACGCTGCCCTTGAATGCGGGTTGTGTGTAAAGAACTGTGTCGAAGTAGCTTGTGGTGATCTGGGTGTGTCGGCGCCGGCAGTTGCGAATCACTCGGACCGATGACCCTTCGCGGCGACAAGGCGACTGTCCTGCACCTTGGTCATGGCCAAGAGCGCCAAGGGTAGGCGGCCGTGGAGTCGCCCGCTTGCGAGCGTGGGCCGAACATCCGGGTCGATTCGACGTGTGGCTTCGCTGTGCGCCTCTGGCTTCGTCGCAGCCGCGTTGTAGAAGTCGGCGGATGCCGTCGCTGGGGCGGCGCCTTGTTCTCTCTTGCCATATTCACTGGAAGGCTCGGGACGCGGCGGAGGGGGCAGGCCTTCGGCGGGCGGGCCTTCCGAAGGGAGAGCGAAGGGATCCGGCCGCGATCCAGCCTGGCCCCCTTCGGGCGTGCAGGTGAGCTTTTGTGTGAGAAAGCGCGTGACAGCTCTGGCCGGATGCCGTCTCTACATCTGACCTTCCCGTTCTGGGTGGGGCGAGAGTCATGCGGCGAGACCCGTCGGTCATGGAAGTCGGAGAAGGACGTTGGAGCAATTCGAAAGGGATGTCTCGGACTCACTCTCTCGCGAGCATCTCCCCGGAGAAGCCGTCTCTCTGGCTCTGCTCGCTCGCGCTCAGCGTGGCGATTCGGAAGCCCTTCAGGAGCTCTTGGAGCGCTACCAACCTCGACTCCGTCGAATCGTACGCATCCGGCTCAGGGCGTCGAGGCTGCGACAGCTCCATGATTCGATGGACTTCGTGCAGGGCACATTGATGGCAGCCCTCCCTCGGATCGGGGAGCTCCGTCCGCGATCGTCGGCCAGCCTGTTGAATTGGCTCTCGATCCTGGCCACTCACCAGATCCGTGATGCCTACGATCATCAACATGCCGCAAAGCGCGACGTGCGAAGGGAGGTCCCGATCGACGTTCATGGATCCCGCGATGGCGCTGCCGAGCCTGCCGAGGATTCTCGCTGCGATCCGGGTCGCGTGGCCGAGCTCTCCGAGCTGCGGGAGTGTCTGGACGAGGCCGTTTCGGAGCTCTCCGACGATCAGCGTCAAGTCGTTCTCTTGCGGGACTACTGTGGCGAGGACTGGGATCGCATTGCCGCAGAGCTCGGCCGGGAGAGCGGAGCCGCACGGCAGCTCCACCAGCGAGCATGGATCAAGCTTCGTCGTAGGCTGCGTCCCATGTTCGGCGAGCGCGGATCTTCTTCGCAGGATCGAGAAGTCAGGTAGGAAGGACCATGAACAGCGACGACCACCTCAGTGCTGAGAACCTGTTCGCAGATTGGGCCGAGCGCGTAGAAGCAGGCGAAGCCCTCAGCTTCGAGTCGCTTCTGAAGGCTCACCCGGAGGCGTCGAGCGAGCTCGGGCAGATGCACGAGGACTGGAAGCACTTCGCCCCGATCCTCGAGCGCATGGTTCCCGGTCTTCTCGAGAGCCATGGGGAAAGCCCTCTGATATCGGCAACGGAATCGCGAGGGGACGACGCGCCGGATCTTTGGGATGTCCCTGAGCTTCGTGGTCTGGAGCTTCCCGAGGCAGGACGATACACCTTCCGTTCTGTGCTCGGGCGTGGAGGATGCGGCGTCGTCCTCAAGGTCTGGGATCGGAAGCTGCACCGCTCACTCGCCATGAAGGTCATCCTGGGCCCAAGTGAGCCAGGAGGCTCAGGGAAGAGACTGCCATTCGACGCAGTCGCGTGCTCGCGTTTCGTCGATGAGGCGAGGCTTGCGAGTCAACTCGATCACCCCTCGATCGTTCCGGTCCACGAGCTGGGCACGGACGCCGCTGGACGCGTCTTCTTCACCATGCGGCTAGTCAATGGAGAGGACTTCTCGCGAGTCTATCGAAGAGTGCGACGGCAGGAGCCAGGATGGACGCAGACCCGCGTCCTCGGCCTCCTGGCAAAGGCCTGTGAGGCCGTCGCCTATGCGCACGAGCGGGGAGTCATCCACCGGGACCTGAAGCCTGCGAACATCATGGTCGGCAGCCACGGTGAAGTCCATGTCATGGACTGGGGGCTCGCCCGAGTCCTCACCACCTCGGAGGGACGAAGCCCTTCGCCCGAGACTTGGCGAAAGCAAGCGCGAGAGAACGATCCCAGCTCGCCCTGGGTGACGGCTGACGGAAGCGTCGTCGGCACTCCGGCTTATATGGCTCCCGAGCAAGCCAGGGGGGAGCACGACCAGGTCGATGCTCGCACCGACGTCTACGCGCTGGGCGCGATCCTGTACGAGCTGCTCGCCGGAGCACCCCCCTACATTCGCAAGGGCGAGGAAGCCGACGCCTCCAAGATTCTGAGGCGAGTGATCAGCGGGAGCCTGGAACCTCTGGGCCGGGTGGCTCCTGAGGCGCCCGCCGAGCTGATCGCGATCTGTGAGAGGGCCATGAAGCGAGAGCCCGCCGAGCGCTACGCCGACGTGCGGGAGCTCGAAGCGGACCTGCGTGCCTTCCTCGAGCAACGGGTCGTGACCGCCTACGAGGCTGGCCCTTGGGCGGAAGCCCGAAAGTGGGTGCGCCGGAATCGCGCCTTGGCGATGGCAATGACGCTGGGCCTGCTCGCCCTGATTCTCGGAATGATCGGCACGACGAACTACGCCTGGAAGGCGAGGGCTTTGAATGACCAGCAGCAGGATACGCTGGCAGAGGCATCGCGATCGACGTTCCAGCAAGCACACCGGCTGTTCGAGGCTGCCGACCGGGACGGTGCCGGAGAAGCGGTGCGGCGGTCGAACACCCGCGAGGGACTGCTCCTGCTGGCACAGGCGATGACCTACGACCCGACGAACCGGGTCGCTCGGGAGCGGTTCGTCTTCGAGGCGACCGCTCGGCGTAATCGTCTACAGGATCCGTCCTATGCCCTCTATCCGCACGATGAGCCGATCAGGGATGCGGATTATAGCGATGACGGGAGGTACATCGTCACGGTGACCGGAAAGGGACGCGTTCAGGTATGGCGAACGTCGGACCAGGAGTGTGTCTCGAGCTTCGAGGTGGAGGAGGTGGATGGTGTTCGGTTCGACGACTCAGGTGCTTCTGTGGTCACATGGCAAGACGTTCATTGGCCGCCAAGAGAAAGCCAAACTACCGCGCGATGGGACTGGCGGACCGGGAATCTCGAAGTCAGCATCGTCGCCGAGAGAATAGATGGACAGTTTCTCAGCCCGTGCGGGAGGTTCTTCCTCACGACGAGGGAGGTGATGATCAACTTGTGGGACCTGCAATCTCCCTCGGGTGTGGCGATATCGACGGAGATGGCTTCAGGCCACTCGATCGTCGACATTCACTGGAGGCGTGAGGGCTTGCCGTTGATCGCGACCTCGAATTCGCGTGATCAACTGGCGACCGTCGATCTCCAGGTGCCTGGACCGCACGCTTGGAGGCCGCTGGACTCGAGGGACACTGTCATCGATCGTACGGTGTTTTCGCCAGACGGGCGAGCAATAGCATACTTCGCGAATGGCGATCTCGTCGTCGTGACAGCCGCTTCGGGAGCGGAGCTCCACCGAATCGGACTCCCTGCTTATCCCTGGTTCCAGGTCTGGAGTCCGGACGGATCGCAGATCGCGGTCGCCGACGAGACCCTCAGCGTTCGGGTGTGGCGAATCGCGGCAGAGAGGATCGCGAGGTCGAAGTTCGGGGACCCGATGGTGTTCGAGATCGCCGATTACGCTGATGAGATCCGCTTCAGTCCGGATGGCCTGAGGATCTGCGTCGTAGACAGGTCGGCTAAAGTAATGGTCTTCGACACTGTTATGGGAGACCTCCTGCAGAGCCACGAGTTTCCCCATTCATCTCTTGCCTACGGTGATAGTTTTCCGGGCAACTACCCCATCTGGTCCACATTCTCTCCGGATGGAAGTAGGCTGATGGTGATTGCACAGGATCACCCGTGGGTTCCAGAACCAGGACCTCCCCCGGCTCTCTATGAGTGGACGCTTCCGACCAACCGGCAGTCTCTCGTCCTCGGCGGTGGACGTGATGGCGACGTTGCCTTCTCCCCGGATGGCTCAGTCGTGGCCGCGGGTGACGGTGTTTGGTCTCGAGTCGGGAAACGCTTGATGCAACTCGGATCGGGCGATGTCTTTCGAGGATTCACACCCGACGGAAGGCGACTTCTGAACGTAGGCGAGAAGTCCGTCGAGCTGTGGGATGTCGTAAAGCGAGAGCTCATCTTCAGCAGGACATCGAGCGAGCAGAGGAGGATCCGTTGTAGTGGCATCAGTCCTGACGGTTCTTTGTTCGCTGTTGCATTCGATCCCGAGAGTGACGAGCCGACAGTCGAGATCCGGAGCATCGAAACCTGTGAGATCGTCCAGGAGCTCGAGACGGATGGCTCGAGCGTGTTTGCTCTTTCTTTCAACTCGGCGTCCGACCTTCTTGCTACTGCGGGCGATGGCATTCAAATATGGGGAATCGGCTCGTCGGAAGTAGTAGGCAGCATCGAGACCGAGGGTGCCACCTGGCGCGTCGAGTTTCATCCGAGCGGACGCTCTCTCCTGGCGAGTGGGGCCTTTTGGAGTGTTCCGACGGTCAGCCTCATTGCGCGTTTTTCTGCCGATCGGATCGGCGGCGACGGTTGGCTTTCACCGGACACCGAAACGGTCGTGCTCGAGGCGGGGGCGAGCGGTGCTTACCTTTACGATGTCGCGACCAGGAGTCGCCGGGGATATCTCGAGGCCTCGACCTACTTCCTCGATGCGGCCTTCAGCCGAGACTCCAAGCGGGTCGCGACGTGTAGTGACTCTCGCGCCTGGCTATGGGATGTCGAGACATCGAGCCTACTCTCCACTCTGGACTATTCGGATCGAGCGGAGTCTTGTGAGATTGCACCCGACGGGTCATCCGTTGCCATCGGCGGCCCGGGGCAGCTTTGGAGGCTTCCCTCGGCACTCTCTTTCGTGAGTGACCAGGCAAACGAGACTGCTGAGCAGGCGATCTCTCTCGCAGAGTGTCTCACGGGTCTCACCAAAGCCGACAACGGCAGCTTCGTGCCCTTTGGGCCGGGACGACTAGCCGAGCTCCGGCTGTGGCTTCGCACTCTGGCTGAAGGCGACCTGCCCTTGTCTTCCCTGGCGCGATGGATCGTCGCGCGGGGGCCGAGCTCTCCGGCTTTGCCGAGCTTCAAGGCCACGTGCCGAGAACTCGCGGACACGCTCATCGAGAATGATGATGAGAGTAGCTGGCAGGCCTATCTGTTCGATCTAGGCCAGCCGCTGGCGCTTCTTGCACTGGCTGGCAGTCCTTTTGAATTCGATTACAGTCGTTTCGGTCAGGCTCAGGAGCGTGCCGAGTGGAACCGGCTGTTCGCTGAGCTGTTCGCCGAGCGCCAGGCTTTCATCCGTGACTACGCATTGAGCCGATTGCCGGAGGACCCGGACATTTGCGTTCGAGCGGCCAAGATGCTCTTGGGCGACGGAGATGAACCGCGCGCCTTGCGGGCTGCGCGGATGGCGCTGCGCTTCGATCCTCAGAACCAGGAGGCGCTCGAGATTCAAGAGAAGCTCGCAAAGTGATTCTGTGCAGCGTCTGCGATCTTCAGTGTGGTCTTTTCGATCAATGAGTGAGGGAATCATGTCAGCTTCATTTCGCAGAACGGTATTCGTTTGCCTGAGCGTTCTCGCTCTCCTTCTTTCCCCGATCTCGGCGGCCAGCGGCCAAGATGAGCTCGAGGGCAGTAGTCGCAGGACTGTTCCGAGCGAGGACGACCTCCAGGCCGTTCGGGCAAAGATCTACGGTGCCTACGGCATCAGTGACCTGTCGGATCCGTCGGCCAAGCTCGAGGTGGCGGAACGGCTGGAAGCGGACGCCGAGGCGACGCCGAGCAACAAGCCCATCGAGCGTTACGGGCTCTTCAGGGCCGCGATGGATCTGGCAGCAGATGCCGGAGCAGCAAGTCGGAGCCGGGCGCTCGCCCGGAAGCTCGCCGGCGAGTTCGCCTTGGACGGCTTGGATCTCGAAGCGGAGACGGTCATCAGCGCCGGCAGTGCATGCGACGATCCGAACGCCAGGTCCGAGGCCATTGCCGAGCTGGTGGATCTCGGGTGCACCGCGTTTCGTGAGGCGCGTTACGAGACCGCCGAGCGACTCTTCGATTCTTCGCAAAGTGTTGCCAAGAAGCTCGATCGAAGCGCGCGGAGAATCGTCGACGAGAAGCACGAGCTCTTCGAAGCTGCCTCGGCTGCTCGCAAAGCGGTCGGGTCGGGTCCGCGCGCTTCGCGAGATCCTGGACTCGATGTCGGCGTGTTCCTCTGCGCGGTGGCGGGAGACTGGGAAGAAGGCTTGGCGCTGCTCGCCAAGTGCCAATCGAAGTCGATCCAGGAGGCCGCAGCAGCGGACGTGGCCGGGCCGACTTCAGCCCAGTCGCAGAAGGAGCTTGGCGACCAGTGGAGAGACCTCAGCGTCAGCGTCGCCAGGGCGACTCCTATTGTTGCGGCTGCCTGGATGCAACGTGCACGCTTCTGGTACGAGGAGGCGCTGCCCGAGCTCAGTCCCTTGCAGGCCGCGCAAGTCGAGAAGATCCTCAGCGAGAAGTCTTCGGTGGAGGCGGATTCGGGCAGTCGAGCTGAAGGTGTAATCTCAGCCAAGAAGGGCGCTCCAGAAGAGGACGCTCACGACGACGCTCGAAGCTCAGAGTTGCTCGAGTGGTATCCCGTGGGCACGACCTTTCGATGTCACCGCACGCGGAGCAACGGTCCGCCAGCGACCGAGAAGGGCACGGTCAGGAGTAACGACGGACAGCGTTTGGTCGTGGAGGCGCCTGGACTGTCGGGGCCGGATCGGTTGTGGGTCTTCGAGCTCGACGAGGGTGGGAAGCTTCATCTGATCGAGCAGGCCAAGAAGAACGCGCGTCAACGCGGTGGAACGATCTCGAATTGCGCGAGCAACCTCCAGATGGGATCGAAGGGGATCACCGGGAGCTATTCCTGGGACTTGGGGCAGCCGGGCGGAAAGCCGCCGCTTCCAGTCTCGGGGACACTCGAATGGCGAGTCACCAAGCGAGGGCCTCGTTGAATTCTGCGCTGACCGTCTAATGGGTGCAAAGTATCTGGGCGGGCACGGCATGCCGTGACCCGCTCAATCGTCCCATCCTCGGTGGGACGTCGCTTGGTCATCGACCCAATCCTCCTCATCCCTGGACATTCCTTCGGAGGTCGATGTCTTTGGTCGTGCGTGCTTTCTCGATTCGAAGCTCGACGGCGAGGCCGCCTTTGAGGATGACGGCGTCGCCGAGCTCGAGGACGATGCGCGCGAGCAAGCGATCGAACACGACCAACTGTCGACGCCTGGCGAAATCGACGCCCGACGACGAGAGTGCACGGAGCCTTTGCTCGAGGGCTTGCCGAAATGCGGCCGCGGTTCGGTATTCTCGCGTCAGGGCTCGAGCCCCCCGAATGATTTCAATGCAGCTTCGACCGCGCCGAGCTCTTCCTTCGTGACCAGGCCGCGCTCGAGTGCGTCGAGGGCAGCGCCACGCAGCAGCTCGGGAGGCAGTTGATCCGCCGCGCAGTCCTCGAGTGTTCGGAGCGGATCGGTGGCCGGTACCGGGCCGAACCACCGGGTCTCGGATTCGGCCACGTCGCCGTAGTGGAGGACGACGCCTTCGGGGACACGAAGCCGTCGACTGCGCCACACGAGGGGGAGTGTGAGGTGGACTCTCCATGGCAGCACATCCGAGAGGTCGTGGAGGGCCAGGGCCGTTTGGTGGGAGAAGACCCCCTTTTGCTCCGACCAGAGCCAGACCACTGCCAGGTCCTCGTGCTCGCCAGCCGGGAAGTGCATCAGTCGATAGACCCCTCGGCGGACGCGGATCACTCGACCGGCACCAAGGTGGTGGGCCAGGAGCTGCGGGGAGTAGCCAGCTTCAGCGGCCTGCCGCGTGGTGAAGAGCCCATCCTGGGCGGCCGCGATCTGGAAGAGCCGGTCCCAGTCAGGCGATGTGGAGATCGCGCCAGTCATGCAAGAACATTAAGCCACACTTTAGTTTTGTGCAAGCTGTGCACGAAACTCCAGCATCGCCTTAGTTTCGTGTGATGGGCTCCGCGGCTGCGGAAACCCCGCTTCGCTCGGAGATCGTTGGGTCACTCTCCCACGATGGAGAGTGCGTCACGGATCAAGGAGTCGGAGAGGTAGAGTCCGGCTCTGCGGAGCTCTTCCAGGAGGGGGCGGGCCTCGGGAACTATGCCTTGGGTCTTCGCGAGTAGGGCAAGTCCCAACGTTCCCTTGACCCGCACGCCGAGGACGCCCGCGCATTTTCGAGCGGCACCGTCATCGAGGATGGCCAGAGTACCCGGATGTGTCAGCGACCAGGAGATGACGGCTGACCGCCCGCGCCGAGATCCCATCCCGAGACGACGTCCAGGATCGGCTCACGGGGCGCGACCTCGATCGACGCCTTGTCTTCCAATGCCCTCGAAGCCTCGTCAGAATGTGCTCGGACCTCCTCGGCGACTTCCAGCGGAACGACCAGACGACTCCCGACCAGCTCGAGTAAGCCCAGCCGCCCGAGAATCAGCAGCGGAGTCGCATTCACGACAGGATGCGGCTCAGGCATCCAGGACCTCCTGCCGGAGTTGATCGAGGTCGATCTTCAGGACATCGAGCCTGCGCCGGCCGAGCTCGTCGAGGAAGGCGAGCCGTGTCATTCCCGCGATCTGCGCCGCCTTGCTGCCACTGATACGGCCCTCGTGGTACCACTGGACTGCCGCCGCGAAGGGCAACTCGGCGGCGAAGCGCTCCGGCGCCTCACGCAGAGCGGAGAAGGCCTCCTCAGGCATCTCGATCGTGAGCTTCACCATGATCGCTCGCTCCTCCTCGTTCGGTGATGGCCACGTTCTTGGGAAAGCTCCCCCAGCCATCGGTCCAGGTACCTCCCGGTGAGCCCCGTGGCCAGTTCCGCCTTCTGGGCCTGACCTCTCACGACGACTCTGAGGAATGGGCATCCAGAGCCGGCGATCGACGTCGTCCAGATGTTTTCCTGGGCACCCACCAGGAGGATAGGCATGGGCACTCGAGAAGCTAAGCTCCTGTGCTCAGCCGCCCTCCCCGCGGAATTGGCCGTAAGGGGGGCCTTCGAATCTACCCTTTCACCGCTCTCGGAAGCCGATCCGCTCTCGGGAGTGATCGAAGACGACTTCGAACCGGTTGAGAAATCTCCAGCCGATCGTGCCGGCGGCGGCGTTCAGGATGCTGGCGGGGGTTTGGGTCTGGAAGAGAACCGGTTGGTTCTCGAAGCGATGGCCAAAGAGCTCGAAGCTCTGGATCCTGCCGACGAGGAGGCTGGCGACGCCGCCCAGTGCGTCGGCTTCGATGGGCTGGACCGGACGGTCTTTCAGCAGATCGAAACGCTGCACCGCCCAGGCGTGGAACAGCGTGTCGCTCGCCCCGGTGTCGACGAAGAACAGCTCGGCGGCGTGGCCTTCGAATCGACAGGGCACGGCCGGCAGGGTGCCCGCCATGTGCATGTCTTGCCATCGAATACCTGGATCGGGACGGTAGCTTCCAGGATCCTGGATCTCGAGCGCAGGCCCCCCGGGCAGACCGACGACGGCGCGACTCAAGAAGGGGTAGCCGAGGATGCCGGCGAGCTCGACGCCGAACCGCGCGGAGAGCGCATCGAGATCCATCTCGCTGAAGAGGGGGCGCTGGAGGGTCATCGGGCCGACTTGAAGCGACTTCCCTCGGCGCAATGCGGATTGGAAACGACCCGACGCTGCGCCAGTGGTCGACCGGCCGACGAAGGGCATCTCGAGTGAGTCCGCAAGAGAGCGTCTCACACCCAGATTGGCCGAGCCACTGTCGAGGAGGAACCAGCCTTCAGGGCCTTCGTCGAGACGTGCGCGCACGAGAAGGAGGCTCTCGCGGCGCAGGACCTCGGCCTTGCGGCTTCCGTCGAAGTGGGTGTCGGAAGGTCTCCTGGTGACTCGCTCGAAGATCTCGGCATCTCCTTCGACCTCGACGACCGATTGCACTTCATAGAGGCGCTCGCCAAAGGTGCCGCGCTCGATCATCCGGTAAGGCCAGCGGAGGCCGAGCACCTCCCGATAGTCCTGCAACAGAAAGGCGCGGCTGGGGGTGGCGATCAACGTGGGGAGCCACGTCGCCGGATCGATCAAGACGTACAGACCCGCGTCTTCTCCCCGAAGCCAGAGGCTCAGGCCGACGGCATCGTGGTTCGCCGAAGCCTCGAGCTGACGGACGTCGAAGGGCCCTTTTGGCTGGAGCCAACGCCGGGCGAGCGCCCATTGCAGGATCTGGATGCCTTCTGCTGGCCCGATCCGGCGTGGCATGCCCGTCCGATCGACGGCCCAAGCCGTCTCCCCGTCGAAGCCGAAGCGCTCGCCGATGTCGCTCGCGATCTCTTGTGCGAACCGCCCGTCCGGTGCGAGCGCCCAGCGGAAGGTGCCCTCCAGGCCGTAGTACCCGGAGATCTTGCCCTCGATGAGGATTCCGCTCTCGATCGACTCCAGCGTGTCTTGTCCGACGCTGATTCGGATGTCTCCAAGGATCGATGGGAGAGCCGGTGCCGCGATCGTCTCTTTCGTTGGGGGTTCTTGCTCATCGGGAGCGTCGTGCTCGGAGCCACAGGACGCGGCCAGGACGAGCGAGGCCAAGAGCCAGTGCCGATTCATGTGGCCTCCCAGTGTGTTGAGCCCGCATTCGATCCATGAACCATCAGACTCGCCCCTTGCTCGGCGCTCTTCAACCAGAATGGCGGCACCGTCGATCGAGCGGTTTCCCGATTGGAGATCTTTCTCCGCTTCGGCCGCGCGGGCTCTGCTGGCAATTCATCGAGCGGTGCTGCGATTGGCACCCAGGCTTGCCGCCCTGCCCGCGCAGCGGGCCGCACGAAGACGCCCGTTACCGACCTGAACCGGCGCTTTGGGATTCTCCGAGCTCCAGGACATCGTTGTTCAGGCGCACTGCTTCGGGCACGTCCTTCAGCTTTTCGCGCACCATTCGACTCTGCGCATCGGTGAGCACTTCGGTGGCGGCGACGCCGTTGCCGAAGTGCTCGAAGTCGTGCATTCGCCAAACGACCTCTTTGTCCTTGGTGATCTCGAAGATCTGCGGGTTGTCCTCGCCGGCGTGGCAGTTGCCGATGATGAGGTTGCCGTTGTCCCGCTCGCGCAAGGTCGTCGTCCATTTCAAGGCGATCCGCGCGCCAGGCACTTCGCCTTCGAGCTTCCAGACGACCTTGCCTTCTGGGCTGACCTCGAGGATCGAGCTGCCGCCGCCCGAAGCGATGAGCCGGTTGCCACTCTTCAGCTCGATGGCGCCGTAGACGGGCGTGCCGATGTCGTATTGCCAGACGACCTGCCCGTCACGGTCGTACTCGCGCACCTTGCCATCGCCTTCGTGACAGACGAGATAATGGCCCGTCTTCGTGCGGCGGACCAGGCGAGTGTCGCGGTGCGCATCCGGGTGCTCGACGGTGAGGGGAATCGTGTGCAGCAGCTCGCCTTTCGCATCGACCTCGATGATCCGCGCCGGGCCACTCTCGGCGATCATCGTGCGGCCGTCGCTCAGCCTCTCGAAGGCGTGGACCTCCACCCGCCGACCTTCGTTGCCATTCTCCTTCGCGGCGTCATACGTCCAGACGACCTCCTTCGAAAGGGTCATCTCGACGATCCGCGTCCACCCGTCCTGGAACAGGACGTTTCCGTTCTCCAACAGATGCACGTCATGGTGGCCATCGCGCCGTGTCTTCTGCTGCCACAGGATCTCACCGGACTCGTCCCGGATCGCGACGAGGTTCTTGCCGTAGGCCTCACAGATCAAGACCAGTCGGTCGGAGAAATCGTCGCTTGGCGAAGTCAGGGCGAGGAGTGCGATGGCAGCGATCTGGAACATGGTGTCTCCGGTTCAGTGGTAGATCGCGCCAGGCTACTCCTCGCTGGCGAGGTTGTCGATCGATGGGCTCGCCGCTTCGATTGATCGAGACCTCGACCGAAATCTGTCCTCGAGCTGCCGGGGTCGAGCGGCAGGGCGTGGCGCCACGTGGTCGGATGGGTTAGGACCCGGCTCTCCCGAAAGGATGCCGACCAAGTCGTTCTGCCCGCGACGACGGGGAAGAGGCTGCGCGATGTGCGCGCCGGGTTGCCGTGCGGGCTGCCTTGAATGAGGAAGTCGATGACGGACCCGAATTGGGGATCCTTCGAGAAGTCTCTTCGGCGAAAGACGTCCGAGATGGACCCGGCCCAGATCCGGCGCCTCGTCCTCTTGGGCGCGGTGGCCCTGGTCTTGATCGTCGGTGGGTGGACGAGCTTCTATACCGTTCAGCCCGAAGAAGAAGTGGTCGTCAAGCGCTTCGGGGAGGTGGTGTCGATCCAGGGACCCGGGCTGCACTTCAAGCTGCCGTTCGGAGTCGATCGAGCCTATCCCGTCGCCACGCAGCGCGTGTTCAAAGAAGAGTTCGGCTTCCGCACCGTCAATCCGGATGAGGCGTCGCAGTATCGAAAGGTCGCCGCCGATCGAGAGGTGTCCTTGATGCTGACCGGTGACCTGAAGGTCATCGACGTCGAGTGGGTGGTCCAGTATCAGATCGAGGACGCCGACAAGTACCTGCACCGCGCTCGGGACCCCGAGCAGACGTTGCGGGACACTTCGGAGGCGGTGATGCGACGCATCGTCGGCAACCGCCTGGGCAGCGACGTTCTCACCGAGAAGCGCGTGGAGGTCGCCACGCGGGCGCGGGTCGAGATCCAGGAGATCCTCGACAGCTTCGATCTGGGCCTTCGAATCGGAACGGTCGAGCTGCAGGACGTGACGCCGCCCGAGCGGGTGAAGCCCGCCTTCAACGAGGTCAACCAGGCCGAGCAGGAGCGGGAGCGGCTCATCAACGAAGCCGAGAAGCGCCGGAACCAGGTGATCCCGCGAGCCGAGGGCGAGGCCTTTCAGGTGGTCGCCGAGGCAGAGGGTTACGCTGCCGAGCGGACCAACGGCGCGCGCGGTGAGGCCGAGCGCTTCGCGGCGATCCTGGCCGAGTACATCAACATGCCGGACGTGACTCGCCGGCGCCTCTACCTCGAGATGATCGACAAGGTCCTGCCGCGACTGGGGCGGATCTACATCATGGACGGCGCAGAGAGAGCAGCGCTTCCATTGCTCAATTTGAATGAAGGCAGCCTGCCGGCCCGAGGAGGGAACCGATGAACCGCCGCCGTATCGTGACCGGTCTCGGCGTGATCGGAGCCGTGCTGCTCGTGATCGTCACTCTTTCCGCCACCTACACCGTCGACGAGGCTCAACAGGCCATCGTCGTTCAGTTCGGCCGCCCGGTCGGTGAGCCCGTGACCGAGCCGGGGCTGCACTTCAAGCTTCCGTTCGTGCAAGAAGTTCGCAAGGTGGACAAGCGGCTCCTGTCCTGGGACGGCGATCCGAACCAGATTCCGACGCGGGGCGAGCAGTTCATCTCGGTGGATACGACGGCGCGCTGGCGCATCGTCGAGCCACTCCTCTTCCTGCAGAGTGTGGGGGATGAGCGAGGAGCCCGATTGCGGCTCAGCGACATCCTGGACTCCGTGGTTCGTGACCACATCTCTGCGACCGACCTCGTCGAGATCGTCCGCTCGAAGGACTGGAAGATCTCCGAGGAGGATCTGGCCAAGGTGCCATTGGCTGGAGCCGAGGAGGAGGAGGTGCTCCTGCAAGAGGTGAAGACGGGTCGACAGGAGCTCGTCCGCTCGATCTTGAAGAAGGCGCAGGAGCAGATGCCGCAGTACGGAATCGAGCTGGTCGATATCCGCATCAAGCGCGTCGATTACGTGGAGGCCGTCCAGGAGCGCGTCTTCGAGCGCATGATCGCCGAGCGACAGCGCATCGCGGAGCAGTTCCGCTCCGAGGGGGAAGGAAAGGCCGCCCAGATCGATGGCGACACGCAGCGCCAGCTCTCGGCCATTCGATCCGAAGCCAAGCGCCGCGCAGAGGTCATTCGAGGCGAAGCCGACGCCGAGGCGACTCGGATCTACAACCAGGCCTTCGGTGCCGATCCGGAGTTCTACGCCTTCTTCCGCACCCTCGAGAGCTATGCCGACTCCCTGGGCAGCGAGGTCTCCCTGATCCTCGGCGCCGACTCCGAGTACTTCCGTTACCTGCGCGACATCGGTCGCTCGCCCGAAGCGGCCGCGCCGCCGAAGGAAGCAGGACCCGAGAATGGCGGCGAAGAAGCCCGCGACGAATCAGAGCAGGGCTCCGAAGAAGAAGGGCCCCTTTAGGCTGCACATCCGGCGGGCGGTCGGGCGAGGATCGTTTGGATAGGGTAGAAGGCCCCGACCCTCGCCTGCCGAGCTCCCGGACCCATCTGACCTCTTGCGAGAGGCGAGTTGGACCGGTAACTTGTTCGGTTTCACACCAGGCGGCCCATTCTCTGTCCAAGGCGTCATGTTCGAATCCATCTCCAAGAGCCTCGATTCCGTCTTCGCCCGCTTCAAGAAGAAGGGTGGCGTGCTGACGGAGGAGAACATTCAGGAAGGTCTGCGGGAGATCCGTCAGGCCCTCTTGGAGGCGGACGTCAACTTCAAGGTCGCCAAGGGCTTCATCAAGAAGATCCAAGAAAAGGCCGTCGGCGCCGAGGTGCTCAAGTCGGTCTCCCCGGGGCAGCAGCTCGTCAAGGTCGTGCACGACGAGCTGGCGATCCTGATGGGGGAGAAGGCCGCGCCCATCAATCTCAAGCCGGGCGTGACCGTCATCATGATGGTCGGCCTCCAAGGAAGTGGTAAGACCACGACCTGCGCCAAGCTGGCCAAGCTGCTCCACAAGCAAGGCCGCAAGCCGCTCCTCGTCGCCGCCGACATCCAGCGCCCGGCCGCCATCGAGCAGCTCCGTGTGCTCGGTCAGCAACTCGAGATGCCTGTCTACACGGAAGAGGGCGGCAAGCCTCCCGAGATCTGCCAAAGGGGCGTCAGCCAGGCCTCGAAAGAGGGCTGTGACCTGGTCATCCTCGATACCGCGGGTCGCCTGCACATCAACGACGAGCTGATGCAGGAGCTCGAGCAGGTTCGCAGGCGGGTGGCCGTCGACGAGACCTTGCTCGTCTGCGACGCGATGACCGGCCAGGACGCGGTCAACAGCGCCAAGGAGTTCAACGAGCGGCTCGAGGTCTCGGGCGTGATCCTCACCAAGCTCGACGGCGACACCCGCGGCGGCGCCGCGCTCTCGATCCGCGAGGTGACCGGCAAGCCGATCAAGTTCGTGGGTATCGGCGAGAAGCTCGACAAGCTCGAGGTCTTCCATCCCGATCGCATGGCCGATCGCATCCTCGGGATGGGCGACGTCGTTAGCCTCGTCGAGAAGGCTCAAGAGCACATCGACCATGAGAAGGCCGAGGAAGCGGCCGCGAAGCTGCTGACCAACACCTTCACCCTCACGGACATGCTCGAGCAGTTCCGGATGGTCAAGAAGATGGGCTCGATGAAGAGCCTGCTCGAGATGGTGCCGGGCATGAAGAAGCTGACCGGCGGCATCGAGATGCCCGAGGACATGGACAAGCAGTTCGGGCGCATGGAGGCCATCATCCAATCGATGACGCCTCGAGAGCGCACCTTGCCCGATCTGATTGACCCTTCCAGGCGCAATCGAATCGCCCGCGGGAGCGGAACCGCCCTCGCCGACGTGAACGGCCTGTTGAAGGAGTTCAAACAAGTTCGCAAGATGTTCCAGCAGCTCGGCGGGGCCGGTGGCGCGATGCCGGGCGGGCTGGGAGGAAAGCTGGCCGGAAAGTTTCTGCCGGGCATGCCCGGCGGCGCCAAGAAGGCCAAGCAAGTCCAGCAGCTCAGAAAGCAAGGTAAGCTCCTCGACGTCGCCGACCCGTCGGTTCTCCGCGATCAGATGAAGCAGGCGGAGAAGAAGCGGAAGCAGGACAAGCGCAACCGCAAGCAAAAGGCGAAGCAGCGTCGATCCAACCGTTGAGCGTCGGGGCAGGTCTCGAGCTCGCGCAACTCAGCTAGGAGAATCAAGGCAAGTGGCGGTCAGAATTCGTCTCAAGCGCCTCGGGCGCAAAAATCGTTCGTTCTTCCGTATCTGCGTCTTCGACGGACGCACTCGTCGCGACGGCCGTTCCATCGAGGACATCGGCTTCTACGATCCGTTCGGGAGCACGACCGAGAAGGCGATCTCGATCAACGAAGAGCGCATCAAGCACTGGATGGACCATGGTGCTCTGCCCTCCGACACGATCGTCAGCCTCGCCAAGAAGGTGGGCATCGTCTTGCCTGGCCACGAGGCCACCCGGCCGAAGAAGGCCGCGGCGAGCTGAGCCCGGTCTTTCGGCTCCCGCAGACATGAGCTCCGAGAGCCGAACCGGCCCGCGCTGGATCTTGGCCTCGTCATCGCCCCGGCGGAGGGACATCCTTCGCCGGCTGGGATTCGATTTCGAGGTCCGTCCCCCGGACGCCGACGAGTGCTCGTTGCCTCTCGAAGCGCCCGAAGCACTCGCCGAGCGCCTGGCTAGGGTGAAGGCCGAGGCGATCGCCGGTGGGCTGGACGTGCCCGCCTGGGTGATCGGCTCGGACACCGTGGTCGCGCTCGGGAGCGACGTGCTCGGCAAGCCCGAGGACGCGGTCGATGCGGCTTCGATGCTGCGACGGTTGTCGGGCCAGACGCATCGCGTCATCTCGGGGCTCTGCTTGATCGGGGTCCCTCAGGGCCCGGTCCGATCGGGAGTCGCGACGACCGAGGTCGTGATGCGCCCCTGGTCCGAAGACGAGGTCGCGGCCTATGTGGCCTCGGGGGAGTGCTTCGGGAAGGCGGGGGCCTACGCGATCCAAGAGAGCGCCGACCGCTTCGTCACCGAGCTCAAAGGCTCCTACGACAACGTCGTCGGGCTGCCCAGCGAGCTCCTCGAAGAGATGTGCCGAGACCTCAGCCTCACCTGGCCACCGGATCACACGGAGGATTCGTGATGTCGAAGTCGAGCGTGATCCCGGCCCTGGCTATCGCCCTCGTGCTGATCGGCTGTCGCGCCGGCCCCTGGGTGCCACCGCTTCCCAACAAGGCTCCGCAAGTCGTCCACGACGACACTCCGCGCCGGCCCCAGGCCCAAGAGCGCATCACCGACGACGGGACCTGGCTGTACCGGTTGCCGATGGCGAGCGGAACCCTGTGGGTCGAGGTCGCGGCGACGCCCGATCAGAGGCGCAAGGGCCTGATGGGACGAGAGAGCCTCCCTAGCGACCAGGGGATGCTGTTCCTGTACGCCGAGCCGGACTGGCGCAGCTTCTGGATGAAGAGCACCTACATCCCGCTCGATCTGGCCTACCTCCGCAGCGACGGCACCATCATCGAGATCCTCGCCCTCGAGCCCGATGACGGCAGCGTCAGGCATCCATCCAGCGAGCCCGCGCACTACGTCCTCGAGACCAACGCCGGCTGGTTCGAGCAGCATGGCGTCGTGGCCGGCCAGCGAGTCGCCTTGCCCGAAGGCGTCTTGAAGCTCGCGCCCCGAGATTGATGTCAGGGGCGCCCCCAGCGGCGGACCATACAGGTGGTGAGACCGCGCCCGAGGGCGATAGAGTGCCCAAGCCGAGCGAGCAGGTGACCGCGTCTGTCGGCGAGGGTTCTCCCAAGCGAGCTTGGGCCTCTTGGGACGTCCCCACCGGCTCGCGATGGAGTGCCCAAGCCGAGCGAGTCAAAGACCGAGTCTGTCGGTGAGGGCTCTGCGCAAGCGAGCTTGGGCCAGGGCGCAGCGAGACAGCGCCTTCCGAATGGCCCCTTGCTCGGCGCTTTCTGGCTCGATCGTCAGCGATGTCGAGGAAGCGGCTTCCGGTTCAACAGCCGCTCCCCGTATCGGTCGCGCGGGCTCTGTTTTCGGTCGCGCGGGCTCTAGTTTCAGGTCAGCGGCGCCCCCGCCGGCGGACCGGCGGAGCATACAGTGTTGAAACTGGGCCCGAGGGCGATGGAGTGCCCAAGCCGAGCGAGCCAATGACCGAGTCTGTCGGCGAGAGCTCTGCGCAAGCGAGCTTGGGCCGGGGCGGCCGTGCGACGACAGCGCACTCCGAGTGGCCCCTTGCTCGGCACCTTCTGGCTCGATCGTCTGCGATGTCGAGGAAGCGGCTCCCAGCTCGACAGCCGCTTTCCGTTTCGGTCGCGCGGGCTCTGGTTTGGCGGCATGCTCCGCCCCCCGGCAGCATCGG
>JAVJTD010000074.1:0-5667 GCA_040219065.1 Planctomycetota bacterium | reverse complement strand
ATGCCTCGGATCTCTCCCGCTACCGCAGGGCGTAGGTCATACGGAAAGCAGAGCATAAATCGCGACTGAATCATACTTTAAGAAAGTAACGCGGTAAACTCGGGCTAGAGGGGCCACCCTCACAGCTCGTGCGACAACCGGGCTCGCGACTGCTCCCCTTTTCCCCGACGGGCGATCTGACAGTCTTCCAAGCCACCAGCACATACTCTGGCAGAGTGCTCGTTTGGCGCGGTGAGGAATGGCAGCGAGGAACCGACCGGCACTGTCCGGCTGGAATCCACTATCAGCAAGCAGTCTGGCTGCGAGGCCAGGATCCCGCTTTGATCGGCAATGTCAGCGGTGCTGAGCTCGGCGAATTGTTCTCTGACGACGAATCGACAGACCACTTCGAGGTAACCAACGCCCATGAAGGTGGGACGTCGGCAATCGAAGCCTGGAGTAACAGGTTGGCGAGCGCAGGCAAGGACGGGCGCATCAAGGTCTGGGATCTGAGTCGATCCTTCAGCCAAGCTCCGGAACCTGCCTTCGAGCTGAGAGGAACGGATCGGTACGCCTACCGGTTGCGGTTCACGGAGGACCCATTCGGCCTTTTGAGCATGCACGGCGACAGCGAGGTCCGCTGGTGGGAACTCGATGCTGAGCGGGACGAGCGACGCTGCTTCAACCCGGACGAAGCCCGCGCCGTCATCGATGTATGCGGCCCACACTTTTCGATAGTCTCGGTCGCGATCGATCCCTCTGGCCGACTCGTCGCTTGGGGCGGAGGGGCACTCGGTCAAGGCATTCTCAAGGTGGAGACGTTTCCAGAAGGTCGGTCGGTGCCAACCGAGCTTTCTGTTCGAGCCTTGCCCAATCTGATCGGCAATGTGGAGTTCTCTGCCGATGGCCACCGACTCGCGGTCTCGGACAATAGGGGAGGCATCTGGCTCCTCGATTCGCACGAGGGTCGTGTCTTGGCCGAGGGTCGCCACACGAGCCGCCTGTCCGCCCCGTGCTTCCTTTCTCCGAGCGGAGACCGTTTGCTCACGGGAAGTCTGTCCGGCGAGTTACTAGTCTGGTCGGACACGGGTCAAGGCACGCTGAGGAGCCGCTCGTTCGCGGCGCACACGGAACGAGTCTCGGACATCGCGCTCAGCGCCGACCGTCGTTGGATCGCATCCACGAGTCCCTGGTCGAGCGAGCTCTTGGTCCGCCCATGGTTGGCAGATGAGGCAGCTCCGGGCGAGATCGTCCGAAGCTACCATCAGCAGGACGTGCGAGCGCCTCTATTCCTCACTTCAGGCCAACTCGTCGCGGCGGCCGGTGAGCATCTGGTCGTCGTCGACCCGGCCGACCCTGGCGCCACTCCTCGGAGGTTCGGCACGGGTCGGCATCGAGCCAACATCTTCGCCCTCGACTTCTCAAGTCGGACAGGACTCATGGCATCCGGAGGGCAGGACGGAGCCGTCTTGCTCTGGAAAGTGCTGCCGGACGGGGAGATCGAGCTGTTGCGAACGCTGCGCACGGCAAAGCCTGGCAACGACTGCTACCACCTCTCCTTCTCCCCGGACGGCCGCTTCCTCGCCGCGGCCCTGGAGAGAGGGACCGAGAGTGTCGTGTGGGACCTCAAGTATTACGAGAAGCACGTCGCGGGAAACTTGGCGGGCGTCCTCGACGCTCAGCAGCGAGCGGGAGAGGGGCCTCCTCCCGAAGTCGCACGTCGGATCAAGCAGTGGATTCAGGAGACCTGGCGACGATAGATCGGGGAATCAGAGGGCCGGCGGCATCATCGTGCCACGGAGTTTCAGACGTGAGGTCCGAGTCCTCTTCGAGACGCTTGGATGGAGGACACGGAGACCGGCTGAAGCCGGCGGTCCGAATGTGATCCGAGCGGGCGGGACGCCCGCGCTCCCAGTGGTTCCATTTCAGTCCAGCTCGTAGATCTCGCGGAGACGCTTGACGATCGGGCGGAGCTTGACGAGGCAGCGCGACTTGGCGACGTAGACTTGGTCGACCGTTATCTCGAGGTCGCGGGCGATCGATTCGGCTGGCTGTTGATCGAGGGTGAAGCGAACGAAGGCGTCGATGGTGCGCTCGTCGGTTCGGGTGTTGGCGCGCAGCTCTTCGATCGCCTTGCGCAGAACTTCGGCCTCGCACTCACGGTCCCACCAACGATTCACTTCCGGCTCCGCGGCCAGCTCGTGCACGGCCGAGTCACCACGCCAGCCGCGGCGCTTCTGGCGAGCTTTCATCGCATCGATGAGGCAGTTCCGGGCGATGGCGAACAGCCACGACCGGAGTCGCGCCTTCTCCGAGTCGAAGTGCTTCGCGCTCCGCGCCACCCGGATCAGGGTCTCCTGCGCTACGTCCTCGGCCTCTTCTGAACCCAGCCCGGCGCGCCTCGCCAGACCTTGCACGATTGGACGATAGCGTTGGTCGATCAGCGCGAAACTGGCCGGATCGTCGGTCGCGAGATACTCGCGGAGCAACATCGAGGTCGTGGTGGCGTGGAAGTTCATGAGAGCCTCGAGCGACTCGAGACGCCGTGGGTGACCGTTCGGAATGAGCCGTTGGAACGACTGGATCCTGTCACACTCCAGGGCGGGCGACAACGGGTTGGCCAGCGTCGAAGAGCGTAGGACGGCAGAGGAGCACCGATCCTGGCGATCGAGTTGCCATCGGCGAGCGACGTCGCGAACGGCGTCACCGCAGCGTTGAAGCCGGAAAGTCCCCTGTGGCATTCTGTCGCCGCGTTCTTCGACTGAATGAAACTCCCCGCAGGAGGTCTCCGGCGTGTCCCAGGCCGAAGCGCTGCGCCTCGAGATCGACGGCGCGGTCGCGCGCGTCACTCTGACGCGTCCCGACATCCACAACGCGTTCGACGATCAGCTCATCGCTCAGCTCACCGAGACGTTCCAGACTCTCGGTGCGAACGAAGCCGTCCGGGTGATCGTCCTCGCCGGGGAAGGCAAGTCCTTCTGCGCGGGCGCCGATCTGAACTGGATGCGGCGGATGATCGACTACAGCCGCGAGCAGAATCTCGAGGACAGCCGCAAGCTCGAGCGCATGTTCCATGCGATCGACACCTGCCCCAAGCCCGTCATCGGGCGCGTGCATGGCGCGGCGCTCGGCGGCGGCGTCGGCATCGTCGCCTGCTGCGACATCGCGATCGCGGCCGAGCGCGCCAAGCTCGGCCTCACCGAGGTCAAGCTCGGCATCCTGCCCGCCGTCATCTCGCCGTACGTCGTGCGCAAGATCGGCGCCGGACAGGCTCGGGCCTTGATGCTGACGGGCGAGCGCATCGACGCCAAGCGCGCGCGGCGGATCGGGCTCGTGCACGAGGTCGTCGACCCCAAGGATATCGACGACGCCGACGCCGAGAAGATCGAGCTCTTGATGTCGAGTGGTCCCCAGGCGATCGCGCGCTGCAAGCAGCTCGTGCGCGACATCGAGGACAAGCTGCCGGACGAAGCGGCCGACATCACCATCGCCGCGATCGCGGAGGTGCGCACCAGCCCCGAAGGACAAGAAGGCATGCGCGCCTTTCTCGAGAAGCGCTCGCCGAGCTGGAGGAACGACTGAGATGTTCCGAAAGGTCCTGATCGCGAACCGCGGCGAGATCGCACTGCGCGTGATGCGTGCCTGCCGCGAGCGCGGGCTGCGCACGGTCGCCGTCTACTCCGATGCGGACGCGAACGCGCCCCACGTGCGCTTCGCTGACGAAGCCGTTCGGCTAGGTCCGGCGCCCCCTTCGGAGAGCTACCTGAAGATCGACGCGATCCTTCGAGCCGCGAAGGACACCGGCGCCGAGGCGATCCATCCGGGCTTCGGGTTCCTCTCGGAGAACGCGGGCTTCGCCGAAGCGGTGCGCGGCGCGGGGCTGATCTTCATCGGGCCGTCCGCCGACGTCGTGCGCTCGATGGGCAGCAAGACCGAGGCGCGCGCATTGATGCAGAGGGCCGGCGTCCCGGTCGTGCCCGGCACCGAAGCTGGCGCCGACGATCAAGTGCTGATCGCTGCCGCGAAGGACATCGGCTACCCGCTCATGGTCAAGGCGTCAGCGGGTGGTGGCGGCAAGGGCATGCGCATCGTTCGCGAAGCCGGCGCGCTCGAAGCGGCGCTCTCGGCCGCGCGGCGCGAGGCCAAGGCCGCCTTCGCCGACGACACGATCTTCCTCGAGCGCTACGTCGAGCGGCCGCGACACATCGAGTTCCAGGTCTTCGGCGACGAGCACGGCAACATCGTGCACCTCTTCGAGCGCGAGTGCTCCATTCAGCGACGTCACCAGAAGATCGTCGAAGAGACTCCTTCGCCAGCGCTCGATGAGTCGCTGCGTCAGAAGATGGGCGAAGCCGCCGTCGCCGCCGCCCGCGCGGTCGGATACACCAACGCCGGCACCGTCGAGCTGCTCCTCGGACCCGATGGCGACTTCTACTTCCTCGAGATGAACACCCGGCTCCAGGTCGAGCACCCGGTCACCGAGCTCGCGACCGGCATCGATCTCGTCGGTTGGCAGCTCCGCATCGCGGCTGGTGAGCCGTTGCCGAGGAAGCAAGACGAGCTGCGCCAGCTCCAGCACGCGATCGAGGTCCGCATCTACGCCGAGGATCCTGCCGCCGGGTTCTTGCCGGTGACCGGGACCGCCGAGTACGTTCGCGAGCCGAAGGGTCCAGGCATCCGGGTCGATGGCGCCCTCGAGTCGCGGCAAGAGATCCCCATCCATTACGACCCGATGCTCGCCAAGCTCATCGCCTGGGGCGCAGATCGTCCCTCGGCCATCGCCCGGATGAAGCAAGCGCTCGCCGACTACGTCGTCCTCGGCGTGACGACCAACATCGAGTTCCTGCGAGAGGTCATCGCGCACGAAGCCTTCGCGAAAGGCGAGACCGATACCGGCTTCATCGATCGCAACATGCCGAGCTGGAAGCCGAAGTCACCTGCGCCGACCGACGAGGTCTTGCTGGCGTTGGCCGCCGGCGAGAGCGCTCGCAAGAGCGAACGCAGCGGCGCTGCCGGTCCCGATGACGGCGATCGATTCAGTCCCTGGCAGACTCTCGGCCCCTGGCGCCCAGGAGGAGCGGCCTGATGCAATCGACCTGGATTCACGGCGACGAGAAGCACACGACCGCAGTCCGGCCCGGCTCGGACGGGCTGACCATCGATGTCGGCGGAACCCAGTTCCGGCTGGAGCGCCTCGAGAGCAGCGACCCCGGCGAAGTGGTCTTGCGCAATGGGGACCGCATCATCCGCGCTTACTTCGCCGCCCGCGGTGACGAGCGTTGGCTACACTTCGAAGGTCGCACGTACCACTTCACCCTCGAGCGCGCCGGTGGCCGCTCGCGCGGCGGCGAGGCGAGCGAAGGGGACCTGACGTCCCCGATGCCCGGCAAGGTGATCGAGGTGCGTGTCGAGGAAGGCCAGGCGGTGAAGTCCGGCCAGAGCCTCCTCGTCATCGAAGCCATGAAGATGGAGTACGACATCGCCGCCCCCTTCGACGGCACCGTCGCGAAGGTGCACTTCGCGGCTGGCGACATGGTCGACGCCGGCGCGACGCTCGTCGAGATTCAGGTGCCGGAGTGATCGGGTGCCTGAGTGCTTGGGTGCCTGAGTGCTTGGGTGCCTGAGTGCTTGGGTGCCTGAGTGCTTGGGTGCCTGAGTGCTTGGGTGCCTGAGTGCTTGGGTGCCTGA
>JAVJTD010000072.1:0-51942 GCA_040219065.1 Planctomycetota bacterium | reverse complement strand
GGGCGCCGCTGATCTGAAACTAGGGCCCACGCGACCGAAAACAGAGCCCGCGCGACCGAAACGGGGAGCGGCTGCTGAGCGGGGAGCTGCTTCCTCGCCGGTGCCACCGATCGAATTGGGAGGCGCAGAGCAAGGGGCCATTCGGAGTGCGCTGTCGTCGCGCGGCCTCCCCGGCCCAAGCTCGCTCGAGCAGAGCCCTCGCCGACAGACTCGGTCTTTGACTCGCTCGACTTGGGCACTCCATCGCACTCGCCCTCAGGCCCAGTTTCACCACTGTATGCTCCGCCGGTCCGCCGGCGGGGGCGTTGCTGACTTCGGAGCTCGAAGAGCAGCGGACCGATCTCGGCTGCTGCTGACCGCTTACGGGTCAGGCCGGTTGTGGTATCGTTTCGTCGACTCTGCATTGCCCAGGACCGCTGCGAGGAGCTCGAAATGACGGTGAAGACGGTGAAGAGCGTGCGGGAGCTGTCGACGGTGTCGTCGAACGTGCGCCCATTGGTCGAGCGGGCGCTCGAGCGCTCGGGGGGTCTATTGCGCCTTGCGCCCTGCTGGGTGCCGCGCTCGTTCCTGCATCCGGGACAGCGCCTCAAGCTCGACCCGAAGGACCTTTACGCTTTCGGACTGGATCGGGGCGGCATCGACGAGCGGTGGTTCGCCTCGACGACCGAGGCTGCCAACGAGAACCGCACGCCCGATGAAGGTCTCAGCTACCTGGTCGAGGGCGGAGAGCGCTGCACGCTGCGGGACGCGGTCTCGGAGCTGGGCGCGGCGCTGATCGGCGAGCGGCTGTTCAAAGAGTACGGCCGCTGGCCGGTGTACTCGAAGTTCTTCGACAACATGGGGCCGATCCCCCACCACATGCACCAGTCCTTCGAGGACGCCGCGCGCACCGGCCAGGAAGGCAAGCCCGAGGGCTACTACTTCCCGCCGCAGCACAACAACGTGGGGAACACCTTCCCCTACACTTTCTTCGGGCTCGCTCCGGGCACGACGAAGGACGACCTGCGCCGCTGCCTCGAGAATTGGAACAAGGGCGACAACGGCATCCTCGATTTGAGTCAGGCATTCCGCCTGAAGAACGGGACGGGATGGCTGGTGCCGCCCGGCATCCTGCACGCGCCGGGGTCCCTGTGCACCTACGAGCCGCAGTGGGGCTCCGACGTCTTCGGCATGTACCAGAACCTGGTCGAAGGGCGCGCGGTGCCATGGTCCTTGCTCGTCAAGGACGTGCCGGCCGACCGCCAACAGGACATCGAGTTCATCCTGTCCCAGCTCGACTGGGAGGCGAACGTCGACCCGCACTTCAAGGAGAACCACTACCTCGAGCCGATCCCGGTCGCGGATACCCTGAGCGCGGGCTACCTCGACCAGTGGATCGTGTACGGCCGGGTGGGCGGCAAGCAGTACTTCACGGCGAAGGAGCTGACGATCGAGCCGGGTGTGCGCTGCACGATCACGGATCCGGGCGCCTACGGCCTGACCGTCGTGCAGGGCCAGGGCAAGATGAACGAGCTGAAGCTCGACTGCCCGAAGCTGATCGGCTTCCACGACCTGACCGAAGACGAGGTCTTCTGCACCGAGGCGGCAGCGAAGGCGGGCGTCGTGTTCGAGAACACGAGCGAGTGGGAGCCTTTGGTCATGCTCCGCTACTTCGGTCCCGAGGTACATCCCGATGCGCCTCAGGTCGGCGACCATCGCCGCTCGGCCTGACTTCCTTCACTCAAAACATCATAACATCCTTGTCGAGGTGACGTCATGAAGCGAATCTCCATCGGCTCCTGGGCCTACACGATCGGTCCCTACGCATCCCATCCCGTCGACTTCGACACCGTGGCCACCCGCCTCAAGGAGCTCGGCTTCGACGGCGTGGAGCTCGGCGGCTTCCCGCCACATCCCAACCCCGACGACCTGCCCGACAAGAGCCAAAGGAAAGAGCTCGTCTCGAAGATGAACGAGTGGGGCCTGTCCTTCTCGGGCCTCGCCGCCAACCTCTGGGGCGAGAAGCTGATCAACACCGACGATCCGAATTCCTACCTGCGCGAGTTCGAGAAGAACTGCAAGTTCTGCGTCGATCTCGGCATCCACGGCATTCGCGTCGACACCGTGCAGCCACCGACGATCTTCAGCGAGGTCAAAGAGCAGACCGCCTTCGACCGAGTGACCAAGACCTTCTACGCCGCCTCGAAGATCGCCGCCGATCACGGGCTGTACGTCACCTGGGAGCCCGAGCCGGGGTTCGCCTTCAACAAGCCGTCGGACATCGTCAAGATCCTCGACAAGGTGCAGGCCGACAACTTCGGCATCATGTACGACACGAGCCACGGTCAGATGATGGCCGTCGTCGGCGCCCGGCAGCCCGGCGAGAAGGAGACGCTCGAGGGCGGTCAGCTCGAGCTGATCGACATGCTCGACGGACGCATCAATCACATCCACCTCATCGACTCCGACAATACGTGTCACAAAGACGAGAGCGGCGAGGACGAGACGTCGATGCACCTGCCCTTCGGGAGCGGCGTCATCGACTTCGATCCGATCGTCGAGAAGCTCGCCCAGCAGAAGCTCTCCCACGACTGGTGGACGATCGACCTGTGCTTCTGGCCGGATGCCTGGGAAGCGACCGAGGTCTCCAAGAAGGCGATCGACCAGTTGAACCAGAAGTACGGCGGCTGAGGCCGCCCATCGGACGGCAGGAGGAATCCCGATGACCAAACCGCTCAACGTCGCCATGATCGGCTACGGGTTCATGGGCAAGGCGCACTCGAACGCCTATCGCAAGGTCGCCCAGTTCTTTCCCGAGCTCGAATTCCGCCCGCAGCTCAAGTGCCTGTGCGCCCGCAACCCCGAGAAGGCCCAGTCGTTCGCCGACACTTGGGGCTACGAGTCCGTCGAGTCCGATTGGCGCCGGCTCATCGAGCGCGACGACATCGACCTGATCGACATCGGTAGCCCCAACGACACGCACAAAGAGATCGCGATCGCGGCCGCCGAAGCCGGCAAGTGGGTCGTCTGCGAGAAGCCGCTCGCGATGAATTCCGCCGAGGCCGAGGCGATGACCCAAGCCGTCGAGAAGGCCGGCGTGCCCAACATGGTCTGGTTCAACTATCGCCGCGTGCCTGCCATCTCCTTGGCGAAGCAGCTCGTCGACGAGGGACGCATCGGTCGGCCGTTCCATTACCGGGCCCTGTATCTCCAAGACTGGACGATCGCCGAGGACGTGCCGCAAGGCGGACAGACGCTCTGGCGCCTCGACGTCGATGTCGCCGGAAGCGGCGTGACAGGAGACCTCCTCGCTCACTCGATCGACACGGCGATGTGGCTCAACGGCCCGATCGTCAAGGTCGTCGCCGACACCGAGACGTTCATCAAGGAGCGCGTGCACCAAGAGACCGGCAAGAAGCAGAAGGTCGGGATCGACGATGCCTGCATGTTCTTGGCCCGGTTCGAGAACGGCTCGATGGGCACCTTCGAGTCCACGCGCTACGCCCGCGGCCGGAAGAACTACAACACCTTCGAGCTGAACGGCGCCGACGGCTCGGTGCATTTCGACCTCGAAGACCCGCAGTACCTCGACTTCTTCGAGCACACCCAGAAGCAGAGCGGCAAGAAGGTCGAGGATCACCTGACCGGCTGGCGACGCATCCACGTCACCAACTTCGAGCACCCCTACATGGACAAGTGGTGGGTGCCCGGCTGCACGGTCGGTTATGAGCATACCTTCATCCACGCCCTCGCCGACTTCCTCGGAGGCGTGACCAGCGGCAAGGGCACTCAGCCGGACTTCCGCAACGCCTGGCAGACGCAAAAGGTCTGCGACAAGGCGCTCGAGTCCGCCAAGACCGGCCAGTGGACCGACACCGGCGTCGAGCTCTGAAAGTGAGCATTCTCTTCCCGGCACGAATGGCCCACTTTGAAAGATGAGCAATCTGTTCCCGGCACGAATGGCCCACTTTGCGATCCAAAGTGGGCCATTCGTGCCGGGAACAGATTGCCAACATTGGCCAGTCGTGCCGGGAACGAAGTTGATCGCGTGAGTCAGGAGGACACGTCGACCGGCTGAAGCGCGGCGATCTGAATGTGCGTCGGAGTGCCCAAGTCGAGCGAGTCAGAGATCGAGTCTGCCGGTGTGAGCTCTGCTCGAGCGAGCTTGGGCCGGGTCTGCAGTGCACGCCTGTATCAGCAATCCGTCTCCGAGATCGAGGCGGGCGGGACGCCCGCGCTCCCAGTGGCTTCGATTCAGGGGATCTGATCCCTCACTCGCCCTTCTTGCGTTGGACGTAGTTCTTCGCCTTCTCCTCGTACTGCGGGCTGCGCATGCCGACGGTCTTGGCTTCGGCCATCGCTTCCTCGAGGCTCAGGCCGCCGTCGATGGCGCGGTAGGCCATCCAGAGCGTGCCGACGCGGTTCGCCGAGCCGCAGTGAAAGAGGACGGGACGCTCGACGGTGCTCAGGATCTCACGCGCCTGATCGAAGACCTCGTCGGTGAGCTCGTCGGCGCCGGCGAACGGGAGATGGATGTACTCGAGGCCCGCCTCTTGGGCGGCCGCCTTCTCGTCGAAGTCCTTGAGCTCGCTGTCGGGACGCAGGTTCAGGACCGTCTTGATGCCCTTCTCCTTGGCGATCTTCAGGTCCTCGGCATTCGGCTGCCCGGCGAAGACGAAGCCCTGATAGGTGTGGACGTTCCGAATGTCGCCGCATTGGTACTCGGCGATCTCGTCGGTCATCAGCTCGGCGGGCATGTCGCTCGCCGCCTGTTCTTTTTCCTCGGGCTTCTTCGCCTCGCCGGACTCGTCGCCCGGCGCGCCGCCGGTCTTCTCGGCCTGCGCCTCGTCGGTCCCCTTGTCCTCGCCCTTTTCCTTCGTCTCGCAGGCGGCCAGCATCGCCACCAGCGCGATCGTGATCCAGAATCTCGCGGTCATGATGTATACCTTGCTCCATGGTTTCGTTTCGGTCGGAGCCGGTCGCAGCAGGCCGGCCCGTCCGGTAGATTGTCAAAGCGAAGGTGGCCTCGCCACCCTTCCCCCGCGATCTCGGACCTCCGAGACCACCCGATTGAAGTGAGCTCGTGCCCCGCTCGTCGACCTGGCTCAACCCTTATCACGACCGCTTGCTCGAGTATCCCGAGCACATCCTCCCCTTCTTCGGCGACGCCATGCGAGTCGAGGACGCCGAGGTCCTTCAGGCCAAGCTCGACGATCATGACGGCCTCGTGTGCGAGCTGGGATCGGGCTCGGGCAACCACCTCGTCGCCTGCGCCGAGCAGGATCCCTCACGCCTGCACATCGGATTCGAGATCCGCTACAAGCGCGCCTACAAGACCGGCCTGAAGGCCGACCGGTCCAGCCTGGCGAACGTCTTGGTCTTGCGCACTTCCGCCGAGCGCCTGCTCGAGTTCGTACCGGCGGGACGGGTCGACACCCTCCACGTGAACTTCCCCGAGCCGTGGAACGACGGTCGTCTTCGCCGGCGCCGCCTCGTCGGCTCGACCTTCCTCGAGTCGATTCGTGACTCCTTACGCGTCGGCGGCGAGCTCCGGTTCAAGACCGATCACGAGGGCTACTTCGCTCAAGTGCGCCGGCTGGTCGAAGGATCCTCGCGACTGGATCTGGAGCATTGGACCGAGGATCTCGACCAGAGCCCCTTCGCAAAGGGCAACATCGAGACCGAGTTCGAGATCATGTTCCGCCGTTACGATGCCCCGATCCGCTTCCTGATCGCTCGGGCGATCGGCCCAGCCGGAGAGGAATGCGGTGACCGCGTCCAACGTCTATCGCCTTGATGCCGAGGGCAACACGCTGATCGAGATCGATCTCGATCGTGTCGACGAGATCTTCAACTCCTTCGACCCGGCGCCGTTCCTCCGCAAGGACCTCGATGACGACGCCGAGCGCTACCTCATCGGCGCATTCCAGGAGCTGCCCCTGAAGACCCCGGTCAAGCTCGTGGTCTACCTCCCCGAATCGCAGCTCCACACCCACGAGGCGAGGACGCTCCCCGACGCGGTGCACAACTACTTCGACTACCAATCCAAGGTCGCGCAAGGACAGCTCCGGCAGCTCTTCCGACAAGGGCGCCTGTCTTTGGTGATCGGGCTCGCCTTCCTCTTCGTCTGCCTGACGCTGCGCAATGCGATCCTCGCCCTCGGCGAGTCATCGGCCACCGAGATCGCCAGCGAAGGTTTACTCATTTGTGGCTGGGTCGCGATGTGGCGGCCGCTGGACATCGTCTTGTACGAGTGGTGGCCCGTCTCGCGGCGGATGCGCGCCCTGCGCAAGATCGCGCGCGCCCCGATCGAGCTCCAGCTCCAACGTCCGGGCCTCTTGATCGGGCCGCTTCCGGGGCGGTGAGGACTCACCCTACTTCGCGGCGATGCTCTTCGTGCACCAGGGACAGATTCGCCACTCGTCCTTGGTGATGCTCCATCCACAGTGGGAGCAGCGGTTCGGGAGCTCGGGCACTCGCCAGACCTGGCGGACCTTTCGCGAGCACCACGGACAGTACCGCATCCAGGGCATCAGCTCCTTGCGCGGACATTTGCCGTTGGAGCAGCGGCTGCCGGGTCGGTAGCGCACATCGGTGTACTGACCGCTGGCAGACGGGCCAATGGCTGCGCCGTGACACCAGGCGCAGAATCGCCAGTCGGACTTCACGCCTCGATTGCAGCGCGGGCAATGCCTCGGAAACTTGGTCGTGTCGCGGTGCCGCGTCCTTTCGTGACCGCACCATGGGCAAGCGACCATCGCTTCGCTGACAGGCCCCGAGCAGCGCTCGCAGTCGGTGTCCGTCTCGAGGACCTTCTTGTACCGTTGCTGGAACGACCGAAACCGGACCAACCGCCAGTCCTTGGCCCGCCGGCGGTTGGCCTTCTTCTTCGAGCCACGCCTGGGCCTTGGCAGGTGTTGCGCCATCTGCTGCACGTCGCGGAAGCGGCGGCGCGCGTCGATCTGCAGCGCCCGCTCCAGCCAAGGCTCGAGCTCCGGCGCCCGGCGGCGGAGCCGATCGATGCCCGGCGGCGGCCAGTCGTAAGGCCACTCGGGGAGCTTGCCCGACAGCATCCGGTAGATGATGAGCCCCAGCGAGAAGACGTCCGAGCGCATCGACGGCTTGCCCAGCGCCTGCTCGGGAGCGACGTACCCCAAAGTCCCCGAGCCCGAGCCTTGACGTGTGCGGAAGAAGCGCTCCCGCGCCAGGCCGAAGTCCCCCAGCCGGAGCTCATCGCGGCCGTACAGGATGAAGTTCTCCGGCTTCACGTCGCAATGGATCACGTTCTTGCCGTGGGCGAAGGCGAGCGCCACGAGCATCTGATCGATGAAGCTGCGGGCCATCCTGGTCGAGAGGCGCCGGCCCAGACGGTCATCGAGAGACTCGTCGCCCAGCGGCGTCGCGATCACCAACCGGCCGTCGATCAGATCGGCCGACTTGATCGGGAGGATGTGCGGGTGATCCAGCTTGGCCGTGATTCGGATCTCGCGCAGGTACGCCGCGAAGAGCGGATCGGACTCCCCCGAGATCAAAGGGATCTTCAACGCGACCGGGAGCTGTTCGATCGTGTCCCGCGCTTCGTAGACCTCGGCGAATCCGCCCTCGGCAATGTGCCGGACGATGCGGTACTTCCCCAAGCGTTGATTGCGGCGCAGACGTCGACGGGCCGTCACAGATCCCTACCGGGCCACGAGCGGGCTTGCCAAGAGCGGCAGAGTAACATGAGGTGCCCGTCCCTTTAAGCGAGGAGGGAAGAGAACCCGCCGATCGCCCGTGGAACGGGGCCTCAATCCTCGAGAGCCGCGCACTCCGACTCCCGGCCCCGGACGACCCGCCTCCCCTCCAGCGGCCCTCGCGTCTCGGTGACGACCGTACACTGCCCCTCGCCGCCGTCCCGCTCGAAGTAGATGACGACCCAGTCGCTGGTCTTGCCCAGCTCGTGGGCATGGGCCGTGTTCGAGAACATCACCGTGAACCGATACCCACCTCGCTCGGGGCTCCAGATGGGCAGCCAGGCCTCGTGATTCGGATTGAAGCGGCGAGGCGCGATCCGGTGCAGCTCGTCTCCCTCCGCCTTCTCGCGGTACTCCGAGTCGATGTCGAGGAGCAGCCGGATCGGCGGTGGCTCGATGGTCGGCTCATGCCGCACCCGCTCGTGCGCCCGGCGCGTGGCCGCTTGCCCCAGCCGGCCTGCGAGCGCTTCCCGGACGCCGCGAACCCTCCGCTCCCCGAAGCCCGGCACATCGGCCAACCGCCCGTCGTGAGCAGCCACCTCCAGCTCCTCGAGCGTCCGGACATGCAGCGTCTCGACGATCGATTCGGCGAGGTCCTCACCAATGCCCGGGATGGTCGTGAAGAGGGCGACTGGTGAGACCTCGGCTTCCAGCCGGGAGAGGAAGCCGAGGTGACCGGTGGTGACGTACTCGTGGATCGCCGAAGCGATCGACTTGCCGATCCCGGGGAGCTTGACCAGGCCGGGCTCGCCATCCCGCCCGACGATCTCGATCAAAGGCTCCTGGGTCTCTCGAGCTGTCAGGCTCGCGTTCCGCCAGGCCCGCACCTTGAAGCCGTCCTTGCCCTCGATCTCGAGCAGATCCGCAATGCGCTCGAGCACGTCCGCGATGTCGTCGTTGGTCATACCAGCCATGCCGTTCCTCCGATGGCCCCGATGGTACGAAGGGTCCGGAACGGCGAGTAGTGGGAAGTGGCCGCGATCGGAGCCTGAACGGTGTGAAACGGGTCGGCCGCTGCGCGGCCTGATGCGGGCAAGATGCCCGCGCTCCCAGTGAGAGCTCTGCTTGGGCCAGGGGCGCCCTTTCAACGCGACGACGCACTCCGAGCGGCCCCTTGCTCGGCGCTTTCTGGCTCGATCGTCAGCCGCTTCGAGGAAGCCGCTCCACGCTCGACTGCCGCTTCCCGTTTCGGTCGCGCGGGCTCTGGTTCGGACAGTCGCGCGCGCAATGATGGACGAAAGGATGCGCCGAGGACTCGCCGTCCCTGCTGGAGCGGGGCGAACGAGGACCCCGGCGCATTCGGAGAAGGTGCTGCCGGTGGGACACCGGAGCATTGCAGGACGCGCCCGACTCGAGTGACCCGGAGCCGAGGGGGTCGCCTCCGGACGAGCCCGCATGCTCGTCAAGATCACTCGAGAGACGCTTCAAATGGCTGGTGCCGCTCAGGTGGCCTGGGTTCCCTCGATTCCGCGCTTCGAGCGACGACCACTCACTCTTTCAATCCAGGCGCAAGGCGTTCCGCCTCGAGCGGGCGCGGTCGTGCTTCGGCCTCTCTTCGAGGCAGCGGTCGTAATGCTCTCGGGCCTTCTCGAGCTCACCTAGCCCTTCGGCGATCAGCCCTAGGTGATACTGCACTCGCCAGCCGGGTGCTCCGAGCGTCTCGGCCCGCTCCAACGACTCGCGGGCGCCCTTCAAGTCACCTTGGAAGTACCGCACCGAGGCCTGCATCTCATGGAGGCCCGCATGATCCGGCACCGATCGGAGCTGCTGCTCGGTCATTCGCTCGGCCGCCGGCAGGTTGCCCAGCTCGAGAGCGATGCACGCCCGCAGCCAGGTGGCGTCGGCATTTCGAGGCTGCAGGCGCAGTGCGGCATCCAGCCAGCGCTGGGCGCCTTCGACGTCGCGATCTTCATGAGCGACGAAGCCGCAGGCGAGCAGAGTCGATGCGTGCGCGGGATGGCGCAGGGCGAGCTGCTCGAGCTGCTCCCGTTGATCGCGACCACTGTCGCCGTCTCGGCGTGCGGACTCCCAGGCGTCGACTCGCTCCTCGAGCTCGCGATCGACATGCGGCCGCTCGTGCGTCGGGCCGTAGCAAGACACACAAAGCACGCACCAGGCGAAGGCAACGAGGCAGCGCGTCCTCATGCGAGCGACTCTCTCGAACATCAACGGACCTCTCGGATCACGGTCTCGGCGACCTTGGCAAACTGATGAAACGCCGGCCCCAGCGCCGCGACGAAGATGGCCGGCAGGAAGCACAGGACGAGCGGAAAGACGAGCTTCACGGTCAACGCCTGCGCCGCGGAGCGCGCTCTCTCTCGGCGCAGCGAGCGCAGGTCCTGCGACTGACGCCGCAGGATCTCCGACACCGACGCACCGCCTTCCTCTGCCTGGATCAATGCGGACACGATCATCGTCAGGGCCGGCACGTCGACACGCTCTGCGAGGTTGCGCAAGCACTCGATGCGCGACAGCCCCGACAGGTTCTCGTAGCGATAAATCCGCAGCTCTTCGCTGAGCGCGCGCTCCTTGCGTCGCTGGCTCAGGATCTCGGCCACCGACGCGTCGAAGCCCAGGCCCGCCTCGCCGAGCGTCGAGAGCAGCTCGAGGAAGATCGGTAGATCGCGCGTGACCTCGTCCACCCGCTGCCGGCGCCGCGCCCGGACCCAGAGCCACGGAACGGCGGCCACGATCG
Organism: Planctomycetota bacterium; assembly: GCA_040219065.1. Lineage (GTDB taxonomy): Bacteria > Planctomycetota > OFTM77 > OFTM77 > OFTM77 > OFTM77. The sequence goes on along the minus strand of JAVJTD010000072.1, from coordinate 41,535 downwards.
CGAAGACGATCAGGGGCGCGGCATACAAGACCGGCACGAAGAGATCGCCGAGGTTCGCCGGAATCAGCAGCAACGCCTGCAGCCCGAGATCGATGAGAATCGACAGGTAGATCGCCCAGGCGATGATCGCTCCCAGGAGGATCGCGGTGACTGCCGCGAACACGAAGCGCTGCGGCGCGTCAGGTCCTCGGTACCCGGCGGTCGTGAGCCAGTGCCCTAGCCACGGTCTCGAGTCGATACGCGATTGCAGCTCACCGTCGCGGGCGAGCTCGTCCTCGAAAAGACGATCCTCGAGCAACTCCCGTCGCCGCTTCAAGACCCATAGGAGCGCCACGAAGCTCAGGAACGCCAAATAGATCAGCCAGGCCGTCGAAGTCATCGTCGCCTCAGTACTCGACTCGCGCCATGCGAACGATCCAGAAGTAACCGATGCCCTGCAAGATCATGACGAAGGCGCAGACCGCACCGCCGACCGTCGAGCTGAGGAACTCGGACATGCGCGCCGGATCCGAGCGCCACATCACGGCGGCGACGAAGTAGGCGATCGAAGTGATCGCCAGGACGGAGAGCTTGGTCTGCGTCGTCTGGGTCTGGATCGATCGCCGCATCTCGACCCGATCCCGAATGAAGCTCGCGACGGCGCCGAGTGGCTTGGACAGCCGCCCCCCGACCTCCCAGTGGACACCCAGCGCCAGAGCGAACAGCTCGAACGACTCAAACGGCACGCGCTCGGCCAAGTCCTCGAAGACCTCCCGGGGCGATTCTCCATAACGGATGCGGCCCACGACTCGCTCGAGCTCGCCGCGCAGCGGTCGCCGCGACTCGCGCGTCGCGGTGCGCATGGCATCGAGCACACCCGCGCCTGCCCGCAGCGACGACACCATCAATTCGAGCGCATCGGCGAGCTGACGCTCGAAGCGCAAGGATCGCCTCTCGTGCCACCAGTCCAGGATCACCCAGCACATCAAGCCGACGTTCATCGCCAGTGCGACGACGAACGCGGTCGGAATGCCGAGCGTCACGAGGAAGATCGCGGCGCCGGTCGCCGCGAGCAGCGGAATCCACCCAGGAGACCCTAGCCGCGAGACCGCGCGGGGCGCCGCTTCGTCCGCGCGCTCCACATCCCGGCGGACCGCGACGTCTCGATCCTCGAAGAGCCTCTCGCGAGTCCAGCGCCGCACTCGCCGCAAGTGCCAGTACACACCGACGGCCCAGGCGCCCAAGAGGCCCGTGATCCCGATCGCGAGCTCAGTCACTCGAGCCTCCGCTCGCGCGGAAGAGCTCGAAGGAGACGTCCTGTCCGCGCTTCCTCAGCTCGTCGGCGATGCGGGGGACGGTGCCCGTGGCGTGGTAGCGGCCGAGGACGCGCCCGCGCTCGTAGCCGGTGCGCTCGAAGCGGAAGATGTCGTTGAGCAGAGGGGTCGTCCCCTCGAGCCCCGCGATCTCGGCGACGGAGGCGATGCGCCGCACGCCGTCCTCGAAGCGGCGCACGTGCACGAGCAGATGGATCGCCGAGACGATCTGCTCACGGATCGCGCGCGAAGGCAGGTCCAGGCCTGCCATGAGGACCATCGTCTCGAGGCGAGAGAGGGCATCGCGCGGCGAGTTGGCGTGGATGGTCGACAGGCCGCCCTCGTGACCGGTGTTGAGCGCTTGCAGCATGTCGAGTGCCTCGCCGCCCCGGACCTCGCCGACGATGATGCGGTCGGGTCGCATGCGCAGCGAGTTGATGACGAGCTCACGCGCGGTGATGCGGCCGCTGCCCTCGACGTTGGCCGGGCGCGTCTCCATACGCACGACGTGACGCTGATCGAGGATGAGCTCGGCGGTGTCCTCGATGGTGACGATGCGCTCTTCACCGGGGATCACCTCGGCGAGCGCACCGAGCAGCGTCGACTTGCCTGCGCCGGTTCCGCCGGAGATCAGCACATTCTGCTTGGCGACGACCGAGATCTCCAAGAACTGGAGCATCGCTTCGGACATGCTGCCTAGCCGCACCAGGTCGCGCCGCCTCAGCCTCTGCCGACCGAAGCGGCGAATCGAGATCGTCGGACCGTCGATCGTCACGGGCGGGATCGTCGCGTTGACGCGGCTGCCGTCGGGCAGGCGGGCATCGAGCATCGGGTGCGTCGCGTCGATCCGTCGACCGATACGGGCGGCGATCCGCTCGATCACACGCACGACGTGCTCGGCGTCTCGAAACCGAACGTCGACCTCCTCGAGGCGCCCGAAGCGCTCGACGAAGATCTGGGCCGGACCGTTCACCAGGATGTCGCTGACCGCCGGATCGGCCATCAACGGCGCCAGTGGCCCGACGCCGAGGGTCTCCTCGCGCAGCTCATCGGCGAGGCGCTCGCGCTCGCCTTGGTTGAGGGCGAGGTCTTCGCGGAGCACGCTCTGGACGAACTCGTCGACGACCGAGCCGATACGGATCTCGTCCGCATCGAGCAGCTCACGATCGCGGAGCGTGTCGAGCAGCCGCGCTTGGAGATCGCTCTTGATCGACTGGTAGTCCGCGCGTCCGTCTCTCGCGGGACCTCCCTTTTGGCCCTGCGAGGAAGGCGTCTCGTGGCTGCGGTTCCAGCGCGTCGTCGGCCCCGAGCTGAGAGCACGGCCGAACAAGCGACGCAGCTCGTCGGCTCTTGGATCGTCGCTCATCGGCGGATCTCCTCGATTGGCGTCTCGTCCAGCCGGGCCTCGAGTGCGTCGTCGGCTTCCTCTCGCTCGGTGACCGCTGCCGGGACGACGCCCATCGGCGGCAGCTCGCGCTCGATCTCCTTGGCGATCGCACGCACGGCCTTGCCGAAGCCCCAGGGCTTGCGATCGTGCAGGACGAACGGCCGCCCCGTGTTCAGCGCGACGAGGACACCGCGGGAGTACGGCACGAGGTGGTCGATCTCCCTGCCGAGACGCTCCTCGATCTCTCCCGGCCGCAGCCGACCCGTGAAGCGCGGCAGGTTGCGGTTCACGACGATGCGCGTCCGGGAGCGCTCGAACCCCAGCTCCTCGAGCACGGTCTGCAGCCGAGCCGAGCCGACCACCACTGGCGCCGTGTCCTGCACCACCAGATAGGCGCGATCGCTGATGTCGAGAATGGCGACGACGACGGCGTCGATCATCGGGAAGGTATCGACGATGACGTAGTCGAAGGTGCGCCGGGCGAGGGTGAGTACTCGCGAGATCGACTCATCGTCGATGGCGGCGGCGTCGCGGGGATCCTTGGGCGCGGCCAAGAGACGCAAGCCGCCGGAATGCCGGACCGTGAGCTGATGCAGCAAGGTCTCGTCGAGGCGCTCTTTCTCGCGCACGGCATCGACGAGCGTCGTCTTCGGACGCAGATCGAGCATCGGTGCGGCCAAGCCGAGCTGCAAGGACGCATCGACCAGCAGCACCCGGCCCGGATGGCGCCGTGCCAGGGCGCAGGCCACGTTGAGAGAGAGCGTCGACTTGCCGACACCGCCCTTGTTGCTGAGGAACGAGATCAGATGGCCCCTGGGCTTCGGGGCTGCCTGCCTCGGAGAATCGATCCGGCGCAGGAGCTGATCGAGGTCGGCGCTCGAGACGGGTCGCCGGAGGAAATCGGAGATGCGGGAGCGGAGACCGCGGATCAGGGCCGTCGACTCGCTCGCCTCGCTGCCGAAGACATCGCGATGATAAACCCCAGCGATGAAGGTCTCGGGGACGTCGCGCGTCGCCTCCTCCGCGAAGCGGCACAGGCTCTCGATGTCGCTGTCCGCTTCGACGAGGACCACGTCGGGACGCCGCGCCCGGATCGCTTCGAGGCCACGCCGTCTCTCTCGGACGAAGTGCAGCACCGGCGGCGCACCGCGCACGCTGTCCAGCGCCGCGCGCAGCTCGCGCTCGAGCTCGGGATCGCTTCCGACGATGAGCCAGTGGGCGGCTCGGAGCTCCTCTCTCTCGCGTGCGCTCATCGGACCAATGCAGGCGCCTTCAGCCCGCCACTCGAAGTCACGCTCTCGAAGTGCTCGAGCACCGAGGTCCGAAGTCCATCAGGCAGGGTCGCCAGGAACCGCGGATTTGCCGAGGCGTTCTCTGGCGCGACGAGATCGTCGATCGACTCCACCACCAGGCGGTCTTCCAGCGCTTGCCAGCGCACGGCGGCAAAGCCGACGAGGCGAGGCTCGTCGAGGTCAGAGGCGAAGATGCCGGCGTACCCGAGACGCGTACCGGGCAACGCCGCCAGCGTCGCTCGCCGCAGGCCCTGGAGCGGTTGTCCCACCTGGCGGACGCCGCCCAAGAGGCGCTCGTCGATCAAGACGCCGACTCGCGTGCCTCCCGACATCAATTCGCCATCGGACCCGAAGATCAGCTCGGTCGGCCGCGGCGCGACGAAGGCTTCGAGCGTCCAAGCGAACGGGGCCCCACCCGGGATCGCTCCGCCAGTCGGTCCTCCGATCGCGACGGCTCCTTGCGCGCGTGCGATCGACGTCGCCCGGACCGAGATGCCGTGGTGCCGGATCGAGAAGCCCTCCGAAGGATCACCGCCACCGACGGCCGCGCCGCGCCCCAAGAGCAAGGGCAACGCGGGTCCGCTCGAGCTGACGCCGTCGACCTGATCGAGCCCGGGACGACGATCGTCCGAGCTCAAGCGGCGCAAGCGCACCAGCACGGCATCCCGGGCCGCGCCCGCGTCCGGGATGAAGTCCTCACGGGCGTAGTCGGCGTCTTCACCGGGCGCTCCACTCGCCTGGAATCGGCCGAAGACGATGTCGCCGGACGGTGCGTTCGACTCGTTGAGCTGAAGCCCGGGACGGTACAGCCCGAGGTCGTCTGGGTCGATCGTCTGCGAGGCATTGCCATCACCGATGCCCGGATCGTCCTCGAAGTCGCCCGAGTACGGACCTGCGCCGTACTGGATCTCTTGGGTCTCCGGCGAGCCGTCGCCAGAATGAGATCGATCCGAGAACACCTCGAATACATGATCGCGCGCCGCGGCGCGCGAGTCGGTTCGCAGCGACTCCAGCGCGGCGCCGTCGGTCGCCTCCTGCATCAAGGTGCTCGTGATCTTCACGAAGCCGAAATCGATGACCAGGCTGGCGAGGCCGAGCAAGCCGAGTGAGAAGAGCGCGAAGAGGACGAGCACGGCTCCTCCTTGAGAGTGACGCCTCATCGCTGCTCCTTCACGCCGGGCGTGGGCTGAGTGACATCGGGATCGATCTCGAGCGCCACGGCCTCTTCGGATCGACGCCTGGGAACTGCCAACAGTGCGCGCTCGGTGCCCTTGATCTGCTCGATCACGGTCATGTCACCCAAGAAGGAGGTACCCCCTCGCGCCTCGTCCGCCAGCTCGCCAAAGGGCGACATCGGCGGCAGCTCCGGCGTCTCGAGATCGGCGGGATCGTCGGGATGTCCCGAGCGAGCGACGGCGACCAGCGAAGCCTCGACCGCCTGAGCTTGCAGCAGAGGCGCGACCTCGTCGGGATCGACCGCGATCCAAACCTCCTCTTTCGGTAGCCGCCGCGACGACGTCCCTTGAGTCAACGAGCGGATGGTCGTGGGCTCGGCCCGCACGATCACGGGCGAGACACAGACGCCGTCCTGCACCAAGACGTGGACGACGGCACCCTTGTGGAGATTGCCGAGCTTGGCTTCCAGCCGAAGCAGCGGCGCGTAGCTGCCGCCCGGGCTCACGCTCGCCAGATCTTCCGGGGAGGCCTGAACGGGAAGGGTCGCGAGGAGATCGAAGTGATCCCCCACATGGAGATCGTGGAAGCCGGTGACGGTCTGGGCGTCGATGCGCAGAGCCCGCTTGCCGGGCGGGATCCCGGCAGTGATTCCGGCGCGGGTGCCCTTGGGCAAGAAGTCGGAGTCGAGGAAGCCTCGGCCGCGCGGCTTGTCGGCGGCGAGGACGCGCCCGACGATGTCGCCGATGTCGGTGAGTGCGCCGCCGGGGAGCTGCTCGGGCTTCAAGAAGATCACGCTCGGCCGGCCGCCGGCCTGGAAGAGGTGATCGCGGGTGATCTTGGTGTAGGCCGGGATCGGCCGCGGCGCGACGGGAACGGGCACCGTCCCCGGAGGCTGCTCGAACCGCTCCTCGTCCTTCTTGCCGAATGGCAGATCGAACGGGAGATCGATGAGGCCCTCGGCGACGAGGAATCCGGTGATGCCCAGCAAGCCGAGGATGAGGAAGCCCGCGATCCATATCCCCCCGGATGAACGTCGTCTGGCCAATTGAGAGTGCTCCTTCTCCGATGGCGGGATCAATCACCCGCAGTGAGGATCTCGCGATGACGAATCGATTGTCCCGAGACGAGGCGGCGAAACGGACGCACCTCTTTCGACAGCGCATACTGCAAGCCGAGCCCGTAGCGCCCGGCGTAAGGCCCGACGCCACTGCCGGCGTCGACGATGAAGCTTCCTTCAGGTGGGGACGTCTCGGGATCGTTCACGACGGAAGCATCGTCGGCCTCGTTGACACGGTCGATGTTCGGCTCGAAGGCCGCTCCTCGGAAGCCACTCATCGCCGCGGCCTGGAACGGGTAATTGAGCCGCACGCCCACCATGCGCTCGGCCGAGAAGGCACCCGGCTCGATCTCTTCGACGACGCCGACCCAGCGCAACGTCTCGTGACCCTCGGGCTCGCTCCGGGCCACGACCGCCGGGATCGCCACGCCGAGCGTACCGCTCGGTGGCGCGACGTCGATCAAGGCTCCGGGGTAGCGGAGCAGGCGACGCGGCGCGCCGCCGATGGTGACGAGGTCGACGATCATCAGGGGGCGGAGCAGGCGGTTGGCGAGGGGCAGGGTGGCGAAGTAAGCATCGAGATCGGGCGTGGCGTCGAGGTCGATCACCAGTGCCGACTCGTCGAGGACCAGCGGCAAGGCGTCATCGAACGTCGTGTCCGGGGGCAGCGGTGTCAGCGCGAGCTCCCGCGCCATCACCCGGGCGACCTCCTGCAACGTCTGCGCGACGAAGACGACTCGCCCAAACTCGATCGTCGCCGCGAAGATCAGGATCAAGACGAACGAGACGAGGCCGAGCTCCACGAGCGCGGCCCCCGCCTGACGGCGGCGCGATGCAGACGCGGGCGGGGCCGAGCGATGCGGCCCCGCCTCTCGCGACCGAGGTGAGGGATGTGCCACGGTGAGGCACATCCCGACCTCTGGAGTGCGAGCCGCGTCAGTTGCCTTGTTCGTCGAAGACGACGTTCTGCACATCCCAGCCCACGTTGTTGCTGAATCGGAACGTGCCCGACCCATTGACGATCTCGTCGACGTCGAGGGCGATCCCCTCGCCCGCACCCAGGTCTTCAGCGCTCGTCGTCTCGATGATCTTGCCGCTGAACATCGGGCCGTTGTCGTCCGCGTGCGCGCCCGGCAGCACCGAGGCGACAGCCGAGATGAGGTCCGAGGTCTTGTGTCCGAAGATGGCGACGCCGGCCGCGGCGATGAGCGCCACACCGGCGATCAAGAGTCCGTACTCGACCAGGGCAGCACCCTTCTTGCTCCGACGCAGACGCTGGAGAAAGCCGTGATACAGCTTCATGTCTCGATTCACTCCGAAAAGGCAGATCTGGATGATGAGGTCGGCTTCGGCCGCCCTCGACAGAAGCGCTTCACTCTCGCTCCGTCCGCTCCAGCCGGTCCGGATCGACGCGCTCCGAAGGGTCGGTGCCGCTCGACTCGCTCGAGTTCCCGCGATTCTCGGAATCTCGAAGCTTGGCCCGTCGCGACTCGGTCACGCGCCCCAGCAGCTCGCCGCCGCCCGGGAAGTCCCAGAGCGAGAGGTCCTCGAGGCGCTCGCGCACCACGACGGGATTGACCACGATGACGAGCTCTTGGTCACCTTCTTCACCACTGCGACTCGAGAAGAGCCAGCCCAGCAGCGGGATGTCCCCGAGCAGAGGCGGCTGCGCCTCGCTCGCCTCACGGCGCCTCGAGACGAGACCGCCCAGGATCAACGACTCGCCATCGCGCAGCCGTCCGCTGGTTCGCAAGGAGCGGGACTCGAAGGCCGTCGTCTGGACGTCGCTCCCGGTTGATGAGCGGATGGCCGCGGTCAGCTCGGAGTCGGGCAAGACGATCTGCGGTTGAATGTCGAGCGTGATCCAGTCGCGATCGACGAGTGGTCGGATGGCGAGCTGCACCCCGAACGAGCGAAACTCGACCGAGCTGAAGACGCCCGCATTCTGACCATCGCCGAAGGCCGGCGCGAACGCCTGCGGCACCGGAATCTCGCCGCCCACCTGGAACAACCCGAGCTCGCCATTGAGCACGAGCAGCGACGGCTCGGAAAGCCGACGCGCAATGCCTCGCGTCTCGAGGAGCGAGAGGGCGACGTCGACGGCCACGTGATTCGTGACGGCCTGGGTCCGGCTTCCGAGTGTGCCGCCCAGAGAGGAGAGCGCGCCCTGGATGTCGCGTCCGCTCGCACCGATGCTGCTCGCGCCTGCCCCTTGGAGCTGCGAGGCGATGCCCGCGGGTAGCAGTGGCGATTGGTCGAAGTCGGAGAGGAGCACTGCCCAATCGGCAGCGAAGCTCATCAGCTCGGTACGATTCACCTCGTAGAGCTGCACGTTGACTCGGACTTGCGGCAAGTCCTCGACCTCGACGAACGAGAGGATGCGCCCGTCTGCGAGCTCGATCGCCTTGGCCCGGCCGATGTTGTTCTGGATGCGATTCTGCAGATTGCGGACTGAGCCGCCGCCGCCCAACCCGGGTACGTTACTGCCACCCAAGCCACCACCCTGACCACTCGGACCGTTCTGGCCCGTGCCGCCTTGCCCCGAGCCGCCGCGCTGATTGACGAGAGCACCCGACTCGTCCGCGAGGACTTGCACGTCGTTCTGTTGGCGGCCTCCGTCCGAGAGGAGCCGCGAGGCGACCGTCAGCACCTGCACCAGAGTGCTCTGATCCTTCACGCGGCCATCGATCACGAAGACGTCTCGCTCATCGTCGGGCAGGTCACCGCGCAGGACCCGGCGCACGGTGAGGTCTTCGCCACCGAGGGAGGCGATCGCTTCCCGAATCTTCTCGTCCAACCTGGGCGGCAAGGTCTCGAGACGAATCAGGTTGATGACGGCGCCTGTCCCGGCCTGACGTCCTTCAGCGCGGACTCGCAGCGAATCGCCGCCTGGCTCGGCCTCTGCCCCCGGGCTCTGGATCAGCGCTTCGCTCGGCCCGCTTCGGCGACCTCCCGCGCCGAGATAGCTCTGCGCCGCTGCTTCGGCCGCGCGGTAGGCATCGATGTCGGGAACCTGACCTCGCAGCACGAGTGCATCCCGGTCGGGTGCCAGAGAGACGCTCAGGCTCGGGTCGATCTCGCGCAACGCTTCCTCGAGGAGAGAGAGATCCTCCTCGACCGAGAAGGTCAGGAGCTGCCGCGACCCGTCTTGGAAGTAGAGGATGACGCTGGTGCGACCGACCTCCTTACCCAGGAAGAGCAGCTCCCGATCGTCGACCTCGAGCGACTCCAAGCGGTCGGGATCCGCGATGGCGATTCGTTGGAGATCCCTTTCCAACCGGATGCCGTGGTACGTCGAGCGGATGACCCGGTGGAAGCCTTCTTCGCCGGGCCGCGACGGAAAGCGATCCTGGGCGTGCGCCAGAGGAGCGGCGAGGAGACAGAGAAGCCAAGCGCACTTCATCGCGCCCACCTCGCGATCTCGGAGGCATGGACGGCGCAGCAAGGCTCGTAATCTCGAAGGGCCTCTCTCAGCGCGGCGCGCGCCCGGTTCAGTCGCGAGCGCACGGTGCCGATGGGAACGCTCAGGCGCTCGGCGATGTCTGCGTACTCGAGACCTTCGAGCTCTCGGAGCTGGATGATCCGCCGCTGGAGCGAAGGCAGGCTGTCGATCGCATCGCGAACGGCCGAGCGCGCCTCGCTTCGAGCACACGCCTCGAAGGGATCCTCGGTGTCCCGATCATCGCGGGCTTCCGAGTAGGCACCTTCGTAGCGTTGTCGGCGCCTTGCGGTTCGCGCCAGGTGCAAGCTGCGATGGACGGTGGTCCGCAGCGTCCAAGCGCCGGAGTTGCGCGGCGCTTCCTCGGTCGACCAGAGCTCGGCGACGGCCTCGGCGACCGCGTCTTCGGCGAGGTCGTGCGAGCCGAGGATCTTCCGGGCGACACCGAGGAATCGATGACCGTCACTCCGGATGGTGCGCTCGACCAGGTTCTGGCGGCGGTCGAAGTCGGAAGGCATCGAGCCCGCGTCGGGCTCGCAATCTGGTGATAAAGTGATGGAGAAAGGGGACATGGACGGCTCTCTCTCGAGCATGGCTTTGGAATGCAGCTCGCGCCGAGACGCCGGACCGACTGAGTTGGGAAGTCGGACAATGAGCTCGGGCGAGACGAAGCCGAGGGATGGCTGCCGGACCTTCCGGGGAATCGACGCTCCGAGTCGTCGGAGCGCGAGCCGAGTGGAATGGGAAGGTCAGCGGGCTGGCTTGGAGAGAGCTAGGCGGTGGGAGAGTTCTTCGGGGCGAGGTGGTAGATGGGAACGCGGGACGCCCTTGGTGTGGCCGGGGCGATGTGTGCCGGAGCGGCTGGGGCTTCGCCGACTACGACCGATTCACTCGCAGCACTCGGGGTCGCCGGCGCGACGCGGTGCAGCGTGCAGTGGTCGTCCTCGTGCTCGCCGGGTGCCGGCGACTCGCGGTCGAGCCGCGCGCCGGAATGCGACGACGAGTCATCGTCATCGCTTTGGTCCGGCAAACCATGATGGTCGACGTGCGCCAGCTCACCATGCTCGGCACAGATCTCGTGCGCCGTGGCGAAGAAGTGCACCCAGCTCTCCACCTCGGCCATCGTGAAGGCGAGGAGGACGAGCCAGATTCGGGTCGAGCCGATGAGGATGGAACGAGCCCTGGACATGCGGCTCACTCTAGAGACCGGGTCTTGCTCTCGTCAAGTTGATCGTTCGAAGTGACGGGCGGAAGGACTGGGACGCGGGGGATCGATCACGATCGCGATCAGAGCCCGAACGGTTCCGCGGGTCGGGGTTGGCGGCTGACAGGATGCGGGGAAGCGAGCCCAGCGATGCATCTGCGTGAGTGAGGGACGAAGGGATGTGCTCGGCCGCGGTCGCCTCAGCTGTCGCGATCCCTTGCCGGCGGAGGTCTGCGCGTCCCTCACTCACTGCACTCCAGCGTATCGAATCCGCCGTGTGTTCCGGGCTGGCTCCAACACGACATCCCCCTGTCAGGGAACCGTTCGGGCTCTGAGCGCTTCCTTCCGGCGGCCTGAAAGGCCTGGCCTGAAAGGCCAGTCATTCGTCAGCCCCAGGCAACGCCTGGGGGTCCTCTGAAGGGCTTGCCCACGGGCGCGCGAATCACAATCACGAGCTACGAACCGATCGAATACAAGGCTTACCCATCCGGGCTCGGATCGAAGAATCTTTCATCGGCCTCTTGATCGAGCGGTTGGTTGTCGATACTTTGCTTTGCAAAGCAAAGCGTCCTGACCGAAGGGATCGACCATGGACCTACGCAACGCGCTCGAGGAGATCGAGGAGATCCGGCGACGGTTGTCGCGGGCGGTGGTGTTTCGCGGGTATCGCGCGCTGCCGACGGCACTCTCGGGTGTGCTGGCTCTCGCGGCAGCCATCGTGCAGTCGCTCTTCCTCGAGGACCCGGCGTCGCACGTCGAGCGTTGGACCACGCTGTGGATCGTCACCGCCGCGTTCGCCTTCGCCATCGCCGCCTCGCCGCTCGCGATCGAGCTGTTCGCCAAGCCGCGTAGCCTCCGCCGCTCGCAGACGGGGCAAGCGCTCGAGCAGCTCCTGCCCGCCCTCGTCGCGGGCGCCGTCCTGACGACCGCCGTCCTCCGCTTCAGCCCCGAGGCTGCCAGCCTCCTGCCCGGCCTTTGGCAGATCCTCTTCGCGCTGGCGATCTTCGCCTCGGGACATCTCCTGCCGAAGGAGGTCGGCTTCGTCGCCCTCTTCTACCTCGTGACCGGATCCCTGGCGCTGGGGCTAGCCTCGACCGAGCACAGCTTCTCGCCCTGGACGATGGGCCTGCCCTTCTTCAGCGGCCAGCTCGCCGCCGGCCTCATCCTCTACTTTCGATTGGAGCGGAACGTTGTCCAAGAAGAAGCGTGAGACTCCGTCGAACGGCCGCTACGCCTACGAAGGCCTCGAGCGGGTCATCCACGAGAAGGCGCGCCTGGGCATCGTCACGTCCCTCGCCGCCCATCCCGACGGCCTGCTGTTCAGCCAGCTCAAGGAGATGTGCTCGCTGACCGACGGCAACCTCAACCGTCACCTCCAGGTCCTGACCGAGGCGGAGTTCATCGAGATCTGGAAGCATCAGGGCGAGGGCCGTCCCCAGACGCTGTGCCGGTTGACGACGCTGGGGCGCAAGAAGCTGACCGAGTACGTCGCCGAGCTCGAGAAGGTCGTGCGCGACGCGCTCTCCGCCTCGGAGCCTCTGCCGAAGCGCAAGCCGGGCGACGAGTGGTCGCTCGCGTGATCTTTCGGGAGGGCGCGGCCGCGGGCGTCCTCCCCCTTTTTTTTCACCATTAACTTTGCAATCCAAAGCAAAAGGACGTCCGATGTTCTTTGCCCGCTCGATGCGCATCCCCCCGAAGCTCGATCCGCGCGTGCCTCCGCAGGTCGCGACGCCCCGTCAGGTGCTGCTCATCAACCCCTTCTATCCGAAGGATCCCGTGGCGAGCTACGGGAAGCACGTGCTGACCCCGACGCTGGCGTTGACGAGCATCGCGGGCGCGACACCAGAAGGGTGGGAGGTCCGCTACTGGGACGAGAACCTGCTCCAGGGACCGCCGCCGTGGAAGCCGTTTCCCGAGGTCGTCGGCATCACCGTCCACTTGACGTTTGCGCGCCGGGCGTACGCGCTGGCGAAGTGGTTTCGGGAGCGGGGCGCGAGGGTGATCTTGGGCGGGCTGCACGTCGAGTCGTGTCCCGACGAGGTGGCCGAGCACGCCGACGCGATCGCGATCGGTGAGGGCACCCAGATTTGGCCGCGCATCCTGGAGGACATCGCGGGCGATCGCCTTGAGAAGGTCTATCACGGCTCGTACCTCGAGTCGTACCGAGGCGCCCCGTCGCCGCGCCGGGACATCCTGCCGAGGGAGTCGTTCCTGACCACCAGCAGCATGATCGCGACGCGCGGCTGTCACAATCGATGCGGTTTTTGCTACCTCTCCACGGACGGTCTGCGCATGCCTTATCAAATGAGGGCCGCGAAGGACGTCGCCGCCGAGATCCTCGCTGACGATCAGCCCTACGTCGTCTTCATCGACAACAACCTCGGCTCGCGGCCGAAGTACCTTCGCGCCTTGTGCCAGGAGCTGCGCCCGCTCGAGAAGATCTGGAGCGCAGCCGTCACCCTCGACGTCACGGACGATCCGAGTCTGGTGCGCGAGATGGCGCTCTCGGGCTGCACCGGCGTCTTCATCGGCCTCGAGTCGCTCAATGACGCCAGCCTCGCCGCCGCCAACAAGAAGACTCCGCTCGCCGAGGACTACGCGCGCCGGATTCGCATCCTCCACGACCACGGTATTCAGGTCACCGGCAGCTTCGTGCTCGGCTTCGACACCGATCGGCCCGACATCTTCGAGCGCACCATCGACTGGGTGGAGAAGGTACGGCTCGAGACGGCGACGTTCCACATCCTCACGCCCTATCCCGGCACGCCGCTCTTCCGTCAGCTCGAGCGCGAAGGCCGCCTGCTCCACAAGGACTGGAGCCGATACGACACGGCCCACGCCGTCTTCCGTCCGAAGCACATGAGCCCCGAGCAACTCGAGGCCGGCTATCGCCGCTGCTACCGAAGGCTGTTCTCGCACGCCTCGATCTGGAAGCGCCGGCCCGCCGACTCGGCCGCGGTCGTCCCTTACCTCGCGATGGCGTATCTCTACAAGCGCTCCAATTGGCTCTGGACCCTCTTGATCAGGAAGCGCTGGACCCACCGCGTCTGGCACCCGATCGTCGAGATGACTCGCCGCCGTCACCTCGACTTCCGCAAAGAGCTCGAAGGCACGCGGACGGTGCCGAGCGCCGTCCCTGCGCCATTGGTCGTGTCGCCGGGCGTGTAAATGCCAGAGCAAGCACGCGTCGGAGCGCCGGCTTCAGCCGGGCGAAGAAACCAGAATCAGGAGCCGCGTCCTCGACGCTCCCACCGATCGAGCGGAAAGGTGCCGAGCAAGGGGCCCGTTCTGTGAGCCGGATTCGGACCGCCGGCTTCAGCCGGTCTCCGTGTCCTCCAGCCAGACGCCTCGGAGAGGCCCCAAACCTCACATCCGAAGCTCCGTGGCCGGGCGCAATCGGAGCGCCGGCTCGCGAACGAAAGCAAGCCTTACAGGCTTAACCCTGCGCAAGGCGTCTTGCGCTCATTGCCCTGGTCTCACGAGTGTCTGTCCTCTAATGGCGGCCCTTTCAGCGGGGTGCCGCGCACCGAAAGTACGCCCCACGCCCGTCCTCTCCTCCATCGGGGCCTCAACAAGACCTTGGCGTCGATCCACAAGCTGTAGCCTCGGGCCCGCGACTCGGAGATACTCGGGTCGCAGCGCCGTCAGCGGGCTCGGGTGCTGAATGTTGCGGGTGGCGGATCATCGGCCGCCCCCCATCGCATGGGAGCGAGGCCTTTGGACACGACGCGCATCTCGTGGATTCGGTCGACGGTCGAGCAGCTTCGGCGCCTCGAGAGGCCGGTGCGCATCCTGAGCTCGATCGCGTGGCCCCCGGCCGTCAAGGCGGCGTTCTTCGAAGGTGGGGCGAAGGAGCTGCCCTCGGTCACCTACCGCGCCTTGGACCGAGCGGACGAGATCTGCGACGAGGTTCAACGCGCGCTGCGCGACATTCACGGCGCCGACCCGATCGAGCGTTGGCTGCTGCACATTGGCGAATCGATCGCGACGGCGGCCCGGCTCCTGGCGAGCGTCGGCACGAGCGACTTCATCGAGTACTCGAAGCAGCTCTACGGCGAGCCGACGCATCCGCTGCAAGACGGAATGCGCACTGCGCTGGAGCTTGCCAAGGACGTCGATGCGCTCTTCTCCCACATCGATGTCCTGGATCTCGGTGCACCAGACCCGGCTTGCCATCTCTCTAGCGGTGTTGCGAAGCGGGTCGAGGAGGCGACGCGTGAGCGCTTCGGAGACGCCGCGCCCATGGTCGCTCTGGTGACCGATCTCTCGGCGAACGCGATCGCCGGTCCGCGCGCCATCCGCATCCGCCGCGACGCCATCTTCACCGATCGTGACGTCCACCAGCTCATCCAACATGAGGCCTTCGTGCACGTCGCGACCTCCTTGAACGGACGTTCACAGAGTGATCTGCCGATCCTCGCGGCGAGCCATGCCGGAACGACGCGCACGCAGGAAGGGCTCGCGGTGTTCGCCGAGTTCATCACCGGCGCGATGGATCCCGACCGCTTTCGCAGGCTGGCAGACCGCGTGCTCGCGATCCAGATGGCGATCGACGGCGCCGACTTCCTCGAGGTGTACCGGTTCTTCCTCGAGCGGACCGCCTCGCCGGATCAGGCCTTCGAGAACGCGCGCCGGGTCTTCCGCGGCGGCTGCGTCGAAGGCGGTGTCGCGTTCACCAAAGACGTCGTCTACCTCGACGGCCTCTTGCGGGTCCTCAACTTCCTCCGCGCCGCCGTCGCCGAGGGTCGCACCGACTGTTTGCTGCTCCTCTTCTGCGGCAAGCTCGACATCGAGGACATCCCGGCCCTCTCCCACCTCGCCGCGGCCGGGCTGTGCCGTCCTCCGCGGTTCCTGGCGCCTTGGCTGGAGGATCGGCGGTTCCTGGTGTCGTACCTGACGCTCTCCCGCTTCCTGAATCGCATCGATCTGGAGGCGGTGCGGATCCACACGCGGGGACTCCTCGCCCATACGGTCCGGCTCGACGGCGTGGCCGGCTTCGAAAGAGCGTAAGCTCTTACATTACTCCTGGAATCCCGGCTGCAGGAATCACAAGAAAGGGGACCTGGTTTCCAGGCGGCCTGCCGGCCTTGTGACGATCCGCTTCGCGCGGAGGACCTGGAGGAGCCCATGATCGCGTCTCTGATTTGCGTGTCTTTGTCACTCCTGGCCCCGATACAGGCCGAGCGAGACATTCGTCCGCTCGACGCGAGAGCTCGAGTGATCCGCAACGTCAACGTCATCCCGATGGACCGAGAAGAGATTCTCGAAAACCGAGTCGTCGTCATCGAAGACGGCCGCATCGCGGCGATCGGTGCCGAAGATTCCCTCGAGATCCCGGGCGACGCTGAGGTCATCGACGCGGGAGGCCGGTTCCTGCTGCCCGGCCTTGCCGACATGCACGTTCACCTGCTCGATCCTTCCGACTTCGACCTCCTCCTGGCGAGCGGCGTGACGACGATCTTCAACATGGGCGGCGCGCCGATCCACCTCGAGTGGCGTGGGGAGCTGGATCGCGGTGAGCGCTTGGGCCCGATCCTTTACACCGTCGGCCCGATGGTCGAGTCGTCGGATGATCCGGTGTTCAACAGTCAGTTCGCGATCGAAACGCCCGAGCAAGCGGTGGAGCTGGTGCGGCATTGCGCCTCGGCCGGCTACGACTTCGTCAAAATGCACGGAGATCCCCCCGCGGAGGTCTACGACGCGACGCTGAATGCGGCCAAGGCCAACGGCATCCGCGTCGTCGGTCATCCCTCGGAGCATGCCGGGCTCCTGCGCGCGCTCGAGCTCGGTCAAGCGACGATCGAGCACGCCGAGGAGTTCGTCTACTGCCACTTCGATCACCGCCTCGACGACACCGGGATCCCGAAGATCGCCAAACGGACCGCCGAGGCCGGGACCTTCGTCACACCGACGCTGGTCACCTACGCGACGATCACGCAGATCTGCACCGACATCGAAGTGCTCATGAAGCGTCCCGAGCTGCGCTTCTACGAGGCGTGGAAGCAGACGCGCTGGGCACCCGAGACGAACCAGCATCTGAACAACCTCGGGCGCGATGCCGCCCCGCGGCTGGCCCAGTCGCTGGCGTTCCAGAAGCGGCTAGTCCGGGCGCTGCACAATGAAGGCGTGCCGCTCCTGACCGGCACCGACTACGGCGGCCCGTCGTTCCTGCTGCCGGGCTTCGACGTTCACGAGGAGCTTCTGCTACTCGTCGAGTGCGGGCTGACACCCTTCGAGGCGCTGCGTGCGTCGACCGTCCACCCCTCTCGATTGCTCGAGAGCGAGACCGGCGTGATCGAGAATGGTCGCTGGGCCGACCTCGTCCTCGTGGACGAGAATCCGCTCCAATCGCTCGAGACGCTGAAGCGACCCGCGGGCGTGATGGTGCGAGGCCGGTGGCTCGATCGAAAGGAGCTCGACGCGCGCGTTGCGGCACTGCTCGAGGAGAACGAAAGGGAGCAGCGCTTCCTGGATTTCTTGGCGAATCAGGGGGTGGCCGCGGCACGCGAAAAGGCACGCGACGAGTCCGGTCAGCCGATCGCCTCACTCCCGGCCCTCGCCTACGCGACCGCGATGAAGATCCTCGGCGGAGACTCCAGGACCGCGCTCGCCATCGCACAGCTCAACGCCGAGCTGTATCCAGGCTCCTACTTGCCGCAGGATCATCTCGGCAAGCTCTACGCCGGTGCGGGAGAGATCGAGCTGGCAAGGAAGCACCTCGAGCGATCGCTCGAGCTGAACGGTGCGAACCGCGCCGCGACGATGATGCTGGAGAAGCTGCCAAAGCGGTGAGGATCCCACCCGGCGTCGGAGTGCCCAAGGAAAGAGGACACGGAGACCGGCTGAAAGCCGGCGGTCCGAATGCGGCGCACCGAACGCCGCTAGTTTCAGATCAGCGGCGCCCCCGGCGCGGCGCCGGAGCATACAGGTGGTGAAACCGGGCCCGCAGGCCATGGAGTGCCCAAGCCGAGCGAGCCGGTAACCGAGTCTGTCGGCGAGGGCTCTGCTCGAGCGAGCTTGGTCCGGGGCGGCCGTGCGACGACAGCGCACTCCGAGTGGCCCCTTGCTCGGCACCTCTCCGCTCGATCGTCAGGGACGTCGAGGAAGCGGCTTCCGGTTCAACAGCCGCTCCCCGTATCGGTCGCGCGGGCTCTGGTTTCGAGTCAGTCGCGGTGCTTCGAGAGCGGAAGGACCTCGATGTCCCGGATCTCGATGTCCATGTCCTGACCGCCGTGGAGCTGGAGGGCGATGTGTCCCGAGCGCCGGCCGGAGTCGTTTTTCAGCTCGGCGGTGAGGTGACCGTTCACGTGGACCGCCACGCGGTCACCGAGCGCGATCACCGACATCTCGTTCCAGGCGTTCGGCCGGTACCACTTCGCCACTTGTTCGGGACTCGGCTTGACGACCCAGCCGCGGCCTCCGGTCTCGTAGAGCCCGCCGGCGTCTTTCTCAGGATCGATCTCGGCCTGGAAGCCTCGGATCCCGGGGTTGCCGTCGGTCAGCTCGGCGCGAAAGTACAGCCCGCTGTTGCCTTGATGAGCCCGGTACTGCAAGCGAATCGCGAAGTCGTCGTAGGTCTTCTCGGTCGCCAAGTGTCCGTGCTGACTCTCGTCCTTCGAGGAGCGACCTCGCAGGACCCCGTCCTCGAGCGTCCACTCACCGCCGCCGCGGCGCTGCCAGCCTGCGAGCGAGTCTCCGATCAACGGCTTCCACTCGCTGCGGCCCAGGTCCTTCAGCTTCAGATTCCGCCAGCGCAGGCGGCCCGAGCTGCCGTTGTGGACCTGCAGCGCAATGATGCCTTCCAGGTCCATCGGATCGAGGTGGTCGGCGCAAGGCACGCCATTCACCCAGGTGCGGAGGTGTGGGCCGACGGCGAGGATCCGCATCGTGTTCCAGTCCTCTCGGCGCAACGCAGCGCGCGCCGCATCGTTGTTTTCGAGCGGATCGATCCAGCCACGCCGCCCCTCGTCGAAGATTCCGCCGGTCCAAGAGCGCTCGGAGGGATCGATCTCGCACTGGTATCCGAAGACTCGATCCGCCTTCTCGCGGACATGCGAGCGGATCTGGATGCCCGAGTTGCAGGTCTCGTCGATTCGGAACTCGAGCGTCAGGTCGAAGTCCCCGTAGGTCTTGGTCGTGCAGAGGAAGCTGTTCGGCCCGGGGCCGACCTCGCCGACGATGCAGCCGTCCTCCACTCGGAAGCTCGCCTGGCCACCGTGCTGCACCCAGCCGTCGAGCGTCTTTCCGTCGAAGAGGACCTTGACGTCATCGACATCGTCGTCGGACCAAGGCCCCGGCGGGACGACGCCGCCGAGTCCGAGACAAAGGAGCACGATCCAGTTCATGAGTCGAAACCTCAGAGCGGTTGCCAGAAGAGCGCGGACGAAGGGCCGCAGCACGGCCAGGGCGCCTCAGCTTGCCACCTGAGCGCCAGCCAGGAAAGCGGGGATCGTCGGGATCGGTGCCGCCCTCGGAGCATACCGTGGCGAAACTGAGGCCGAGCCCGTCGGAGCGCTCGAGTCGATGGGGGCAAAGCCCCGGGAAATCGTGGTGAAACTGGGCCCGAGGGCGATGGAGTGCCCAAGCCGGAGCGAGCCGGTGACCGAGTCTGTCTGCGAGGGCTTTCGCAAGCGAGCTTGGGCCGGGGGCGGCTGTGCGACGACAGCGCACTCCGAATGGCCCCTTGCTCTGCGCCTCCCAGTTCGATCGGTGGCACCGTCGAGGAAGCGGCTCCCAGCTCAACAGCCGCTCCCCGTATCGGTCGCGCGGGCTCTGTGGTTCGGACACGGAGACCGGCTGAAGCCGGCGGTCCGAACGACAACGTGACTAGTTTCAGATCAGCCAGTCCGACGTCACTCGGCATCGACCAGACGCTTCGAGAAGTGGTGCTTCGCCACGCCGCCTGGAAAGCCGCGGATGACCAGGTCCTCGTCGTAGCCTAGCCCGCGATAGAGCTCGGGGGCCTGGAACGTGAACGTGTCGAGGTAGAGCAGCGTGCACCCGCGCTCTCGCGCGGCGTCTTCGGCGCGGGTCATCAGCGTGCGGCCCAGTCCCTCGCCGCGCCTCGTCTCCTCGACCCACAGCATCTGCACCTCGCAGCACTCGCCCCAGGTGCGGGCGATGATCCCGCCCGCGAGCTGTCCGGCTTCGTCGTGCGCCATCAGGTAGAGAGGCCGCACGGCATCGAGCCCGCCGTACTGCTCGTTGAAGTCGCCGAGACCCTGGTCGACGCCCTCGATGTCGATGCGGGCGGCTTCTTGGGAGGCGGTGATCCGGTAAGGACGCGAGCTCATGGATCTCCCTCGAAAGAACTTTACGGACTGTCGTGAGGATCGCGAATGGGCGGCTGGAGACAGTCGACCTTTCAGCCGGAGATGAGACATGATCGTTCCAGGAGCTGCCAGCCAGAACCGTATCGAGGCCTGCCCAGAGAGCTCTCGGCGCTCGGCGAGGATTCTCGGACTCGGCTCGGCCTTGCCCGGGCGTGTCCTCACGAATGCGGACCTGGAGACGATCATCGATACGAGCGACGAGTGGATCGTCTCACGCACCGGGATGAAGAAGCGTCACGTCGTCGGCCCGTCGGAGTCGACGGGGACCTTGGCCGTGACCGCGGCGCGGCGGGCACTCGAGGACGCCGAGGTGAGCGCCGATTGCATCGATGTCATCATCATCGCGACCATCACGCCAGACCAGCCGTGCCCGGCCACCGCCTGCAAGGTCCAAGCGGCGATCGGTGCGACTCGTGCGATCGGCTTCGACCTCGCCGCGGCTTGCACTGGCTTCGTGAACGCCCTCGCCGTCGCGAGCTCGATGATCCAAAGCGGTGCCGCCGAGAAGGTCCTGGTCATCGGTGCCGATACGCTGTCCACCATCACCGATTACGAGAGCCGAGACTCGTGCATCCTGTTCGGGGACGGTGCGGGTGCCGCGGTGATCGGCGCCGACTCGGAAGGTCCCGAGCTCCTGGATCTGTCATTGGGCATGGACGGCCGTGGCTACGAGACGATCGGCGTGCCCGCCGGCGGCTCGGCGCTTCCGGCGAGCGAGGCGACTCTGCGAGAGCGCCAGCACTTCCTGCGCTTGGACGGCCGTGAGGTCTTTCGCTTCGCGGTCCAGAAGCTCGTCGGCACCGTGAAAGAGCTCGCCGAGCGCAACGGAGTCGCCGTAGCGGATCTCGACCACATCGTTCCTCATCAGGCCAATCTGCGCATCCTCGAAGCGGCCGCCAAGAAGCTGGGATTGCCACTCGATCGCTTCGTGATCCAGATCGAAGAGGTCGGCAACACCTCCGCCGCCTCGGTGCCGATGGCGCTCGACTCCGCGGCGAGGGCCGGACGGATCGAGAAGGGCGACCTCGTCGCGCTCGTCGCCTTCGGCGGAGGCCTCACCTGGGGCGGCGCACTCTTCCAATGGTGACGAGTCAGACGGGACTTCGCTTCGTTCGGAGCGCCGGCTTTCAGCCGGTCTCGGTGTTCTTCCTCAGGGCTCCTCGTTGCCAAACGAGGTCTCGCAGCGTCGTCGACGTTGAAGCGAATTCTCTCCTGGTCTTCGTTTTCGCTTAACAGAGGCGCCGTACCTTGTCCGCTCGTCGAAACCCGGAGACTCTCAATAAGCCTAAGGCGCTCAGGCTCTTAGAGCTTTCAGGCTGCCGTTCGGACATCGCCCGTGGCGGTGCGGCGGCCGAGCGTCGGGAGTCCTCGGTTCCGTTCAACGAGGATGATGGAGGAATCATCACGTGAGAAGCCTTGCTCTCAAGACTCTCTTGGCTGGCGCGGCACTGAGCGTCGCGATGGTTGGCACGGCGAGCGCCGCGCAGATCTTCGTGACCAGCGACATCACGGTCGACACGACCTGGACCGCGAACAACACCTACAACCTGCAGGCCCAGATCTACGTCCGCAATGGCGCGACCCTGACGATCGAGGCCGGTACCGTGATCGCCAGCACTACCAATCTCGGTGGTAGCCTCGCGGTCTCCCGCGGCTCGGACATCCTCGCCCTCGGTACCAAGGATGCCCCGATCATCTTCACGTCGCTCGCCGACGTCGCCACCTGGGCGGCCGACGGCAGCCACCCGACCGGTGGCAATCCGAAGACCGGCACCTGGCGTGAAGCCGCCAATGAGTGGGGTAACCTCACCATCATGGGTTCGGCCTTCATCGCCGAGAACGCTCTGCCGGGTAACGTCCCGACCTGCGACGCCAACAACGAGGCGGACATGGAAGGCCTGACTCGTGGTCCTTCCACCGATCGTTACGGCGCAGGCAACGACGACGATGACAGCGGCGTCCTCAATTACGTCTCGATCCGTTACGGCGGCAAGGTCGTCAGCCTGAACAACGAGCTGAACGGTCTCTCCCTCGGCGGCATCGGTCGTGGTACCGACATCAACTATGTCGAGATCATGAACAACGTCGACGACGGCATCGAGGTCTGGGGTGGCACGGTCAACTTCAAGCACATCTCGATCTGGAACGTCGGCGACGATAGCTTCGACATCGACCAGGGCTGGCGCGGCAAGGCCCAGTTCGGCCTCATCGTCCAGGGCTACAGCCTCGACGCGAGCCAGGGCTCGGGCGTTGGCGACAACGCGATCGAGCACGACGGTGCCGAGGACTCCGACTGGCAGCCGGTCACGACTGGCGTCATGTACAACTTCACCGTCATCGGTCAGCCGGTGTCGGGTGACGGCCTGACCGCCTGGCGCGACGGCTGCCGCATGCAGCACCGCAACGCCATCTTCATGGATGGTGGCGAGCAGATCCTGCGTCCGGACGGCGTCGACGGTGACGGCGGCAGCGGCTACGGCTTCAACAGCACCCTGACCCTCGGCCAGGTCTTCCAGACCGCCTACAACGGTGCGCCCTCCCACCCGAACGACTGCCCGCCGAGCGCCTACCAGGCCCAGAGCGATGGCAATCTCGCCGAGTTCAAGGAGTGCACCTTCTACAACAACCTCGCCGGCAATGCTTACACGGCGATCGAGAACGTGGACGGAACCGGCTACAACGCCATCACCGCCAACAACAACACCAAGGAGCCGGGGACCAGCCCCGTCACGACCATCACCCGCGGCGCTGCCGTGACCAAGGGTGGTCTCACCATGGTCCCGGTCACCTTCCTCGACCCCCGTCCGCAGGGCAGCGCCCGCAACGCTCAGTCGTTCGCTCCGAACGACGGCTTCTGCCTCTCCCACAAGTACCGTGGCGCCTTCGCGCCGGACGGCAACCTGTGGACGGGTGACTGGTGTGCGGCCGTCGCGTACGGCTTCATGCCCGCCGACTCGACCTTCTGCGACATCGGCTCCGCCCTTCCGGGCTCCCAGGGCCAGGTTCTCTACAGCGCCTCGGGTACCCCGAGCGCCAGCCAGGTCGTGACCTTCAAGGTCCGCAAGGCCGAGGCCGGTGCCGGCCTGAACTTCGTCGCGAGCATCATCTTCCGCGGCGACACCCCCATCCTCGGTGGTGTCCTCGTTCCGTCCATCGGCCCGGGTGCCCTCCCGATCATCAGCATCCCGGCTGACGGCAGCGGCAACCGCGACCTGCCGATCCCGTTCCCGTCCACCACGCCGGTCGGTATCACGATCTACACGCAGGTCGTCGCCACCGACAGCGTCCTTCCGAAGGGCTTGTCCTTCTCCAACGCTCTCGAGTTCAAGACTCAATGAGTCTGGCGCTCTGAGCCGATCGGTCCGGCGCCTCGGCGCCGGGCCGTGACCCAGAATCACGATGGCGGCCGCTCCGAAAGGGGCGGCCGCCCTCTCGCGTTTCAAAGACGTGCATTCGAATCGTCCCCGACGTCCCCGATCCACTCGAGAGACCATGAACGCGAAAAGCCTGCGCTCCTCCTGGGCGTCCCTTCTCACCGGCTGTGTGCTGCTCCTTTGCGCTGGAAGCTGCGCCGAGTCCAAGGAACCGAACGTCACCACGAAGGCCTTTGCCGCCGATCCGCAGCCGGCCGGCGCGACCTCCGGCACAGGCGAGGGTGAGGCCGAAGCTCCGATCGCGAAGAATGCCGATCCCCTTGCCGATGCGCCGATCGAGGCGTATCAGCGCAAGCTGCTCGAGCTCGCCTTCAAGTCCGCCTGCGCGCTGCCGGTCGACCCGCAGATCAAGAACCGCTCCCGCAGCCAGCAAGCCGTCGTCGAGGCATGCCTGGAGCTGGATCAGACCGCCCTCGCCTTGCGCTACCTCGATCAGATCGAGAACTGGCGGAAGGGCCTCTGCTACGCCCAGCTCGCGCTGCACTGCGTGAACACGGGGCGGACCCGGGAGGTGGAGCACTTCTTGAAGCTCGCGTCCCGGATCGCCGATGACCACATGAGAGAGCTGAACTCGCAAGCCTGGCGCCGAGATCGCGTGCGGGCGCGGATCGCGCAGACTTGGGCGGCGCTCGGCCAGGAGGACAAGCTCGCCGAATTCAACGGCCTGGAGGACTCCGAGGCCGGCTGGGTCGAGAGTGCTCGCGTGCTTCGCATGACCGATGAAGAGGTCGATGCGTGGGTCGCCGGCTTCGAGGACCGCATCCACACCAGCACGCTGGATCGGATCCGCGCGGCCCTCGCGACGATGGCCGATCTGTATCCCCGCTTCGCCGATGACGAAGAGCGCCGCGAGGCGCTGGAGAAGTCGATCGCCGTGGCCTACGGCAAGGTGCCCGCGCAAGTCGCGGTCGAGGCGCTCCTCGACATGGCCGATGCCGCTGCGGAAGTCGATCGAACGAGCGCCGCGCAGGATCTCACCGCCGAGGCGCGCCGAATCTTCGAAGGCGTGCAGTGGAACCCGCGGGACGCGGTCTCGCTCCGAGCCGAGGTCGCCAAGCGATTCGCACGCGCCGGTGACATCGAGGAGGCGAAGACGCTGCTCGAGGCGGCCCTGGTCCTCTTCGAGCAGGAGCGCGAGGCCATCGAGAACTTCGAGCGCGGTGGCGCGCTGCGACCGATCGCCGAAGCCTGGGTCCTCCTGGGCGAGCAGGCGATGGCGCAGTCGCTCTATTTGAGGACGGTGCAAGAGGGCGGTGTCAACCCGAACTTGCGCCCGCGAGTGGACGATCTGACGGGCACGGCTTGCTCGATGGCGATCTACGGCTGCGAGCTGACCGATCCGGTCTGGAACGAGATGTCCAGGATCTCCAACGAGCTCTGATCCTCACGGCTCGGCGTCACGATCGCCGCGATTCGCCTCGGAAAAAGGGGGGAATCGCGGCCCGGAACCTCCCGCCAACGGCCTCTGGGCGCCCCTTTCATCGACAATTCACGGAATCTTCACACGATTCCTGCAAAGTCCGCGCGCCCCCCAAAGGTCTGCAGCCGGTCGACGGACCACTTCCCATGCCGAACCTCAATCTCAATCTACGCCCGAAGGAAGAAGCTCGTGGTTCATTGGAGGTCGCTCTGCTGGATGAGTTTGACCGCGATCCTGATCGTGCCGTCATTGCACGCCCAGTCCAGCGGCACCATCAGCGGAGTCGTCCATGATCGCGACGACGAGACACCTCTGGCCGGAGTCGAGGTGCTCAACACCAACCTCGACGGTGACAACAAGATCGTCTCATCGGATCAGGGAAGCTTCGTCTTTCGAAATGTCCCGCCCGGGAAGTACACCTTGGTCTTTCGAAAGTCCGGCTACCTGGAACAGCTCAAGGAAGTCGCCGTGACCTCCGGCAAGATCGCCGAGATCGAGGTCTGGCTGTCGGCGGACGTGACCGAGCTCGACGAGTTCGTCGTCCAGGACGTCATGCAGGTGGGCTCGGGCACCGAAGCCGCGCTCCTCGACCTGCGCTTCGAGAGTCCGGCCTTGCTCGACTCGATCAGCTCCGAATTGCTCTCGCGGGCGGGCGCCAGTGACGCGGCCAGTGCGCTCCGGCTGGTCTCGGGTGCCTCGGTTCAAGACGGCAAGCGCGCAGTGATTCGAGGCCTGCCCGATCGCTACGTCAGCTCGCAGCTCAACGGCGTCCGGCTGCCCTCGGCCGACGAGGACACGCGCTCGGTGGAGCTCGACCAATTCCCCTCGGCGGTGATCGAGAGCATTCAGGTCAGCAAGACCTTCACTCCCGATCAGCAAGGCGACGCGTCGGGTGGCGCGGTCAATGTCGTCCTGCGCGGCATTCCGGAAGAGCCGCTCTTCTTCCGCTTCAGCGCTCAGCACAGTTACAACTCGAACGTGCGCGGCCGGACCGACTTCCTCAGCTATGACGGAGGCGGCGTGAGCACATTCGGCAAAGATGCGAGCGACCGACCCGTTCAATTCGAGAACATTGGCGAGAACTGGGACGGCGCCGTCGGTGTCAGCGAGCGCTCGGCCCCAGCCCAGTTCAAATGGTCTTTGGCGACCGGCGGCAGCCTCGAAATAGCGAGAGACCTACGCGTCGGTGCCTTCGCGAACATCTTCTATGAGCGCGACGCCTCCATGTTCGACGACGGGCGAGACGATTCGTACTGGATCGACGATGTCAATGGCCCCATGGTCCCGAGGACCTTTCAAGGGGCACCGCTTCCCGACGCCGATCCGCCCGGCAACTTCGGCGAGTTCAACACCGGACTGTTCGACATTACCCAGGCGACTGAGTCGGTGCAGTGGGGCGGCCTGTTCACGGCCGGCCTCGAATGGAAGCAGCAAAGGATCCAGACGGCGTTCTTCCAAACGCACACGACCGAAGACACGGCGACCTTGGCCATCGACACGCGGGGAAAGTACTACTTTTTTCCGGGCTATGACCTCTGGGATCCGCGGCACATCGGCAATAGCCCCGACAATCGCGATGCCGCGCCGTTCTTGCGCAACGAGACCCTGAGTTATCAGGAGCGCCTGATCGAGAGCTGGATGTTCCAAGGGCAGCACACCGCCCCTTGGGGGGATCTCGAGGTAGCCGACTTCTGGACGTTCTTGCCGCCCGAGCTAGACTGGACGATCGCCGACAGCCGGGCGAATCAGAACGAGCCCGACAAGCGCCAGTTCGGCGCCAAGTGGTGGGCTCCATCCTTCCGTGAGGGGCGGCCGCCGTTCACCGAGGACGAGATCCTGCCGGGAGAGTGGCGCCCCTTGAAGCCGGCGTCGAACTTCACCCTCGGCAACATGCAGCGCATCTTCGAAGAGGTCGACGAGCAGAGCGATCAATACTTCGTCAATCTCGAGCTTCCCTTCCGACAATGGACGGACACGCGCGGGGCCTTTCGCTTCGGCGTCTTCGATGACCAAGTGCGACGGCGCTTCGACCAGAACACCTTCAGCAACTTCAACGACAACTCCGGATTCCAGAGTGACTGGGACGAGCGCTGGAGTGGGGAGTTCCCGTTCGGAGACCACCCGGTCAGCGACGGGTCCCCGTTCGTGGATGTCGACTATTACGGCCAACAGGATCTCGAAGCCTGGTACGCCATGGTCGAGCTCCCGCTCTTCGAGCAGCTCAAGGTGATCGGCGGCGCTCGCGTGGAGCGTCTCGACATCGTGACCGTCAACAATCCCGAGGCCGACGCGAAGTACGTCCCCAAGGGCGCAACGCAGCTTCAGGATATCTTCGACGAGAACGGGAACCTCAAGCCGGACGTCAATGCGAACTTCTCTTCGGACGACGTGCTGCCCGCCTTCGCTGTCGTCGCGGAGCCCACGCCCGAGTTGACGTTTCGCGTTGCCTATAGCGAAACGGTCGCGCGCCAGACCTTCAAGGAGCTCACTCCGATCATCCAGCAGGAGTTCCTGGGCGGACCGATCTTCGTCGGCAATCCGCTCCTCGAGCTCTCGAACATCCGCAATTACGACCTACGCGTCGACTACGAGCCGTATGAGGGCAGCTTGATCTCGCTGTCGTACTTCTACAAGTCGATCCGCAAGCCGATCGAATACGTGCAACGCATCGTGTCGTTCGACTTCACGACGCCGGAGAACTTCGACAGTGGACGCATCAGCGGCTGGGAGTTCGAGCTGCGACAGGACCTGGGTCAGATCTCCGAGCCGCTCACCGGATTGTCCCTCGGCGGCAACGTCACCCTGATCGACTCGGAGGTGCGCTTGCCGGTCGAAGAGCGCCTGCCCTTCCTGCTGCCCAACATCAACTCTCCACGCTCGACGCGCGATGCCACCGCGGCTCCCGAGCATCTGTACAACCTCTATGCGACCTACGACGTCGCCGTCACCGGAACCCAGCTCGGCTTGTTCTATTCGGTGACGGGCGATGCCTTGGTGGCCGGCGCCGGTGTCTCGGACGGCAATCTCGTGCCCGACACCTACGCCCTCGAGTACGAGACGCTGAACCTCACCCTCACGCAGAAGATCGGCGAGTATCTCAGCCTGCGCTTGCAGGGAAAGAACCTCACCAACCCCCGGATTCGTACCGAGTACCGGCCCATCATCGGCTCGCCCCGATTGAGGACTTCGTCGACCTCGGGCATCGACTTCTCGATCGCCTTGCAGTTGGCATTCAATTTCTGAGCGCGTTCACGAGCGCTCTGTTTCGAAAGGCAAAGTCGACATGAAACGATCGACACGCATGACGCTACTGATGACGCTGGGCGCGCTGCCGATGCTCCTCATCGTCAGCGCCGGCCGCGCACTCGGCGTCCAGGACGAGGATCCCATCGAGAGCACGCGCGCGACGCTCGACAAGCTGGTCGAGATTCGCCAATTGATCGCCAAGAAGAGGTACGGCTGGAAGGATGACGAGCAGACGCTGCGCGATCGCATCGAGCTCGTCAAGAGCCAGATCGCCAGCTACGAGCAGCGGATCGAGGAGTCCGAGGCCTCGATCCAGGACGCACAGAAGAAGAAAGCCGAGCTCGAAGCCGAGAGCCAAGAGCTCGAGACGGCGTCGCAAGCCTTCCTCGAGTCGATCGTCGGCTTCGAGGCCCAGACGAAAGACCTCCTCCAGCGTCTGCCCGAGCCGATCGCTCAGAAGGTGCGCCAGCTCAGTCAGCAGCTTCCCGAGGACCCGGCCCAGACCGAGATCTCGATCTCGCGGCGGTTCCAGAACGTCATCGGCATCCTCAACGAGGTGAATGGCTTCAATGCCGAGCTGACTCCGGCCAGCGAGATCCGCACCTTACGCGATGGCTCCCGGGCCTCGGTCTCCGTCCTCTACTTCGGCCTTGGACAGGCCTACTACGTCACCACCAAGGCGGACGCGGCCGGAATCGGCACCGCCACCGCCGACGGCTGGGCCTGGAGCTACGCCGACGAGTCGGCGCCGGAGATCGATCTGGCGATGAAGATCTTCCGCGGCGAAAAGCCGGCGGCTTACGTGAAATTGCCTGTGCGGATCAAGTAAATGAAGACGCTTCCACTGACTCGGATCACGATCGTCGTTCTGCTCTCGGCCAGCTCACTGCTGGCCCAGGGGGGACCGCAGTCGGCCGACTTCGACAAGGCCTCGGATGAGCTGCTGCAGCAGCTCCGCGAGAGCATGACCGAGCTCGCCGAGCTGGAGCGCGTCATCAACGATGACAAGCTCGAGCTCAGCACGGAGCTCGGCGCCCTCGAGACCAAGCTGGCCGGCCTCCGCAAAGCGTTTCAGGAACGCTCACGCAACGTCGAAAAGAGCGTCATCGAGGTGACGACCCTCACCGACGACATCAGGCGCAAGCGGCAGGACGCGACGTATATTCAGAACGTCCTCAGCGAGTACACGACCAAGCTCGATGCCAGTCTCCACGCGGCCGAGCGTCACCTCTACCAGGCGCCGATCGAGACGGCACGACTCGCGACCGAGAACGACAACCTCGAAGAGGCCGAGGTCCACCAGGCCCAAGCGGCACTCGTCACGAGCTCGCTCCACCGACTGGAGCAGGCGCTGGGTGGGGTGATCTTCAAGGGCGTGGCGGTCGACGAGAGCGGCCTCGTCAACGAGGGGACCTTCGCCTTGATCGGGCCGGCCGCGGTCTTCCGCTCGGCGGATGGACAGGCCGTCGGCTCGGCGGAGGAGCGGCTGAACTCCGCCGAGCCCGCCGTGATGTCCTTCGAGGATCCCGAGAATCAAGAGGCGGCGCTGGAGTTCTTCGAGACCGGGTCGGGGAGCATCCCCATCGACCCGACGCTAGGCAATGCCCATCGCGTCGAGCAAACCGAGGAGTCGATCCTCGCCGAGTTCGAGAAGGGTGGCCCCATCATGTGGCCCATCCTCATCCTCGCCAGCACCGCCCTCCTCGTCGCGCTCTACAAGTGGCTGAGCATGATCTCGCTGCGGAAGCCGCCCAGCAAGAAGCTCGACGAGCTCCTCCTCGCGGTGCGGGAAGGCAATGCGACCGAAGCGCACGACAAGGCCACCGAGATCGGTGGGCCGGTCGGCGCGATGCTGGAGCGCGGCATCGAGCATCTCGAGGAGCCCCGCGAGCTGATCGAGGAGGTCATGTATGAAAAGGTGCTGACCACGCGCCTGCGCCTCGAGAGGCTTCTGCCGTTCATCGCGATCTGCGCGGCATCGGCGCCGCTCCTCGGGCTCCTCGGCACGGTGACCGGGATCATCAACACCTTCAAGCTGATCACCGAGTTCGGCTCGGGGGACGTGAAGTCGCTCTCGGGAGGAATCTCCGAAGCGCTGATCACGACGAAGTACGGCCTCATCGTCGCCATCCCGTCCTTGTTGCTCCATGCCTACCTGTCGCGGCGGGCCCGCGGCATCATCGGGTACATGGAATCGGCCGCGGTCGCGATGGTCAATCAGGTCAGCATGCAGCCCGAGAAGAGGCGCGCCGTCGCCCCGACCGGTCCGAGGGTCCCGGCCGACGTCCCGATGAGCGCGGTGGCACCCGACCCCGAGCTCGTGCGGGCTCAGGTCAATGACATCCTCGGCCAGATGCTCGGACCTCTGTCCAATAACGCGGCCAAGGCCGAGCTGGCCAGCGGTGGGGCTCAGACGTGAAGGCGATCCGGCGATCCACCTCTGAGCGGGAGTCGACGTCATGAAGCAGCTCGAGGCAATCTGGCGAGAGGCCACGTCGATCTGGCTATCGGGCGGCTGGGCCATGATTGCATTGGCAGTCATCGCGACCCTGATGTTCGGAATCGGGTTGAACGTCCTACTGCGCTTGAAGCAGAAGGGGCATCACGCGATCTCCGAGCGCGTATGGCGGCGCTGGATCGAGCGACCCGGCGAGCGCCGCGGCGCGATCGGTGAGGTGCTCGATTGGGTGACCACGGGGCGGACCGTCAAGGAGACGGCCGGTCGCTTTCACGAGCTGCGGGCTCGAGAGGCCGCGCCATTCGACCGGGACCTGCGCGTGATGAAGATCTTCGTCAGCGCCGCCCCCCTCGTCGGGTTGCTCGGCACCGTGACCGGAATGCTCACCACGTTTGGCGCGCTCTCGAGCGGCTCGGGCGGTGAGAAGACGATGGCCAAGATCGCGGCCGGTATCTCCGAGGCGCTCGTCACGACCGAGACCGGGCTGATCATCGCCCTGCCGGGCCTCTTCTTTCAATACCAGCTCAACCGCGGTTACCAGAGTTACAAGGCCTTCCTGGCTCATTTGGAGGTCGTGTGCATCCAGGTGCTGCATCGTCGGGCTCGGCAGGTCGAGCAAGACTCCGCCCAGACGATCGCGCGCACCCAGATCCTTCAGGCGCTGCGCAAGGCAGTCTCATGAATTTTGCCAAGCTCCCCAATCAAAGAATCGAGGTTTGAAATGGGACGATTTCGCGAGAACCTCTCGGATGACAACAGTGAAGCCGGGATCGACATGTCCCCGCTTATCGACTGCGTCTTCATCCTGCTGATCTTCTTCATCGTCACCACGGTGTTCGTCGAGGAGACGGGCGTCGAGGTCGACAAGCCGCAAGCCGCTTCGGCGAGCCAGCTCGAGAAGACCAGCATCCTGATCGCGCTGACGGCCAATGGTGAAGTCGTCTACGGAGATCATGAGATCAAGCTCGCCGGAGTGCGCCCTCTCGTGAAGCGCATGATTCAGAAGGAGCCCATTCCCGTGATCATTCAAGCCGACCGCCTCGCCCCTTCGGGATTGCTGGTGCGCATCATCGACGAGGCCAAGCTCGCCGGAGCGAAGAAGGTCAGCGTCGCGACCGCGCCTCAGAAGTCGTGACGGGTCGACCGGTCCAAGGGAGGAGATGAGGAGATGGTGAGATGAGCAAGCCGATTCGCGTGTCGATCCTTCGTCGAATCGGACAGCGACTGTTCGTCGGCATCGGGTCGGTGGGCCTCACCATGGTCTGCTTCCTGGTTCTGCCGCTGATCCAGGCGATCGCCGACTCCAATCACGAGCGACTGATCGCTCAGGAGATCGACGTCGCGAACTTCCCGCCGCCCGAGGACGAAGCCGAGCCGCCCGAGCCCGAAGAGCCCGAGCCGGAGGAGGAGCCCGAGCCGGAGGTTCAGGACTCGCAACACCTCAGCCTCGCCGAGCTCGAGGTCTCTCTCGGCGATGGCTTCGGCGGCTTCGGGAGCGGGGAGTTCGGTCTCAAGCTCAATACCTTGAGCGGAGCCGACGGCGGATTGGGTGGCGGCTTCGATTTCGAAGACTTCGACGAGCGTCCGACCGCCGTGCACGAGGTCAGCCCGACCATCACCCCCGAAGTTCGCCGGCATACTCCGGGCGAAGTGTGGGTCAGCGCGACCATCGACGAGACGGGCCGCGTGCAGAATCCCAGGATCTGGCGCTCGAAGCATCCGGCACTGGAGAGGCCGGTGCTCGAGGCGTTCCGCAAGTGGAAGTACAAGCCAGGCGAGCGTCCGTACAGAGTCCGCAAGAAATTCACCTTTCCGGATCTGCGATAAATCATGAAAAGCACAGTCGCCTTTTTTACTGTCGTCGCGATCGTCGGGCTCTCTTGCGCCTGCAATAGCCTCTACGAGAGCGAGGAGAGGGTTTCGGAAGGACGCCCGATTCGCCTCGAGCCGGTAGAGTCGGAGACCGGCGTGGCCTCCGAGCCCGAATCGTTCTCCGAGAGCGGACCGAACGCGGCTCCGGCCGCCGACCGGACCGAGCGGGACGACCTTCCTGATTCTCGCTGGACGCCAAACACCGCGCGGCGAGTGACGCCCGGCACGCGCTCGCTCGACTTCTTCCGCGACCCCGAATTCAGGCGGCGGATCGCCGAGAGCTATCTGGCCGAGACCGACATCGAGCCCGGGGTCTCTGCAGACGAGCGGGCGGTGATCCTCGAAGCGGCCGATCTGATCGCGGAGGACGAGATCGAGGAGGCGATCCGGCTGCTGCGCGAGTACACCGGCCCGTCCGAGAACGCTGTCTTCGACATGAATCTGGCAACGCTCTACGTCCGTCAAGAGAAGCTCGATCAGGCGTTGAAGGCGTGTCGTACCGCCGTCGAGAAGTTCCCGAAGTTTCGCCGGGCGTGGCAGCTTCTCGGACAGATCGCCGTGAAGCAGCAGCAGTACCGAGAGGCCGTGCCGGCTCTGACCCAGGTCATCGTCCTGGGCGGAGGTGACGGTTATACCTACGGCGCGCTCGGCGCGGCCTATGCGAGCTCGAACAACTTCCTGTCCGCGGAGACCGCCTTCCGTCGAGCCAATCTCCTCCAGCCCGAGAGCCTCGAATGGAAGGTCCGCCTCGCCGATACGCTCTCGCGCCAGGGTCGCTTCGAGGAAGCCATCAGCATTGCTCAGGTGCTGATCCAGGACAATCCCGGGAGAGCCGACCTCTGGATCGCACAAGGCGAAGCCTATCTCGCCGCGGGCCAGACGATGAAGGGGCTCCAGAACTTCGAGATCGCCGACAAGTTGGGTGGCTCGACCATCCGGAGCCTCTACAACACGGCCAACATCTATGCGAACGAAGGCATCTACGACATGGCGGTCAGTGCCTTCGAGCGGGCTCTCGAGAAGGATCGCAACGGCAAGCCTGATCGCGCGGTGCAAGGCGCCAGGTATTTGGCAGGAAAAGGGGCCTATGATGAGGCGATTCGGCTGGATGACGTCATCCGGGCGCGGTTCGGCGAGAGTCTCGATACGGCGAACCGAAAAGAGCTCTTGCGCATCGAGGCGCTCGTAGCGAGCGCCGAAGGGGCCGGAGAGGAGAACGCGCGAATTCTGAGGGACATCATCGAGATCGACCCGCTCGATGGCCGCGCCATCCTCGAGCTCGGTCGTTACTATCAGGCCCAGGGAGAGAACGAGCAGGCCATCATCTATTACGAGCGGGCCGCCGACCTCGAGGACTTCGCCGCCGAGGCCAAGGAGCGTCATGGAAAGCTGCTGGCGCGAGAGGGCAAGTACGCCGAAGCCGTGCCCTACCTGCAAGCCGCCCAGTCGCGTGCTCCGAGTGAATCGCTCAAAAGATTGATCGAGCAGCTCGAGCAAGCCGCGCAAGGTCGATGATGCCATTCGAATGGGCCGGGCCGAGCGTCGTCGGCCCGGCAAGCCAGCGAAGGTCGATCCTGTGAAGCGGCTTGGCTCGCCGGTCGCCCGGGCATTCAAGCGCCGAAACGCGAGCGCAGGTCGGGTGGGAGGAATGGGCAGGCCGCTTCGGGCTGCTTGAAGAGGCGATGGCGAATGCCGGCAATGCCGTCGTAAACGGCATTTCCCAGCGGCGTGGGTACCGCGTAAAGCGCGATCCCGATCACTCGCCAGAGCCCGCCCAAAGCGAGCAGGAGCTGCCGGACTGCCGCAAAGCGCGTCGTGAGATTGCCACCTTCCCAGAGGACGATGCTGTCGGGCAGTGCCTCTCGCACCTCGCCGGTGAGCTTTTCGCGGATCGTCTCGCCTTGGAGCGGCGAATAGCGCAATCGGCCGCAGTCGTCCTCGGCGAGGAGAAAACGGACGGCGCGGTGACACAGGCCGCAGTGACCGTCGTAGAAAGTCCAGCGCTCGGCGTCCGGTCGGACGCCCGGGATCCAAGCAGGATCGAACAGGAACAGCAGGACCATTGGCCAGCCCAAGCTGAATCCGGGCTGCCTCAGATCGACGATCGGCGCCAAGGCTTCCACGAGCGGTGAGGTCGGAGGGCCGCCGCCGAGGAGGAAGCGCACGACCGACGCCAGAAGCGCGATCACGGAGACCGAGAACAGTCCGCTCCAGAGCCATCGTCGCCAGCGCATCGACACCATGGCGAATGGGCTGATCACCGCGATCGCGCCCAGTATCAGCGTGAGCGCGCTCGACAAGCTGGGGGTGCGGAGCTGCTCGGCGCCCCAGATCACGGCGAACACACCGGCACATCCCCACCACGCCGCGATCAGCGCTGGGGGCATCCGCCAATCACCTCCGGGATCGGTGCGCCCACGCGCGGGGAGAGACAGAAAGGGCTTCTCGGGAACGAAGGCCTGGGAGAAGAGGAGGAGGGCGATCGCCGACAGGCTCGCATGGTAGTGCCCGGGCAGGCATGCGAAGACTTGGATCCAGAGGAGACCGATCAGCGGACCGACGATCCGAGTCCAGTACCCGAGAACGAAGACGACGCTCGCCAGGAGCCCGCTCCAGAGGGCGATGAGTGCCCAGGTCTCGCTCTGCATCCTGGCCAGGACGTTCGGGAGGAAGCCGAGAATCGGGTCGTCGGCGCCTTGAAGGACCCAGTAATTCCAGAGATACCACGGATGATCTGCCAGGAGATCGCCGAAGTGAGCGCCGACGTAGAGACCGAAGGCGATGCGCAGCAACGAGTACTGTCCTCCGGTCCAGCCGTTGATGCCGTAACGCTCGATCGCCAATCTGCGCATGTCTCTCACCGAGGGGCCCAGGGTCGCTGTCCGGGTGCACTTATAAACATCGAGCGGCTGGATCGCACGGATCGGCGGGCGATTCGACTCATGGAGATGAAAGTGCTGAAACCTCTTCAACCGTGGCGAGCTTCTCGGTCTTCTTCACCAGATGGGAGCGCGCACTGCGACGGCGAGTGTCCTGGCCTGATTGCACTAAGTGCCTCGTGAGAAGGTGTCTGGATCGCCACCGGTGCTTTTTTCTCAGAGTGTCGAGAAGAAGGCCACTGCGTTGCTCACTGGCGAGCGTCGCGAAAGCGACCTCTTGCGGTGTGACTTCCGAAGAGACAGGGCGCTTCATCCGGAGCAACCTCTACCCTGGACCTCGCAAGTCGAACAAAACGCCGCGGGGCAAACGGAGGAGCTTCGAGGTCTGGGCGCTTCCCTCGAAGCTCCTCCATCTTATTGGTTCCGAGCCCGATTCAGAGCCCCATGCGACCAGGTCAGCGGCGCCCCCGGCGCGGCGCCGGAGCATACAGGTGGTGAGACGCACACGTTGGAGTGCCCAAGCCGAAGCGAGCCGGTGACCGAGCCTGTCGGTGAGAGCTATCGCGAGCGAGCTTGGGCCGAAGCCGTCGTGCTGCCGGAACGCGCATTCCGAGCGGCCCCTTGCTCGGCGCTTCCTGGCTCGAACGTCTGCAACGTCAAGGAAGCGGCTCCCCGCTCATCAGCCGTTTCCCGTGTCGGTCGCGCTGGCTCTGGTTTGACGGGCGCGCGAGGGTTGGCTTCAAGTCTGCGGCGCCCCCGGCGCGGCGCCGGAGCATACAGGTGGTGAGACGCAGACGTTGGAGTGCCCAAGCCGAAGCGAGCCGGTGACCGAGCCTGTCGGTGAGAGCTATCGCGAGCGAGCCTGGGCCGGAGCGGCGCTGCGGCTGCGGGCTTCTTCGCCCTGAAAGGGCAGCAACGCTCTGGTGAACGGGCCATTCTCGACATGACAGGTCCAAGCCTGTGACTTTACGCCCCGCCCCCGGCGGCAGCGGGCCACGGAGTCTCGGAACTGAAGGCAGGGCCATTTCCGAGGCGCTCGGAAGGAGGACACGGAGACCGGCTGAAGCCGGCGGTCCGAATGCGGCGTTCCCAGTGGTTTCAGCCCCGCCGCCCCAACCGCTCATGCTCGTCAGCCCGCTCGTGCTCGCCGAGAGCCCGATACGCCATCGCAGCATTCAGGTGCGCTTCCGGTCGGTTCGGCTCCAGCACGATCGCGCGCTTCAGATCGCGAAGCGCCTCCCTTGGCAAGCCCAAGCTGCGATGAGCTTCGCCGCGCTCGATGTGGAAGTCGTAGTCATCGGCACCGAGCGCCTCGGCTCTGTCGAACGCCTCGATCGCTTCGTGAAGGCGTCCCGAGATCCGAAGCGCTTGGCCGCGCAGTACGTGCAGCTCACTCGCCTCGGGCGCTTCTTCGATCAAGCCATCGAGCAACGGCAACGCCGCCTCGCCGCGATCGATCTCGATGAGCAACGCGGCGCGCTCGGTACGGCCCTCGAGGTTCGAAGGCTCCAGCTCGAGAAAGCTGCGCAGGGTCCGAAGCGCATCGGTCGGACGCCCGAGCCTCGCCTCTGCCAGCGCTCGATTGAACAAAGCCCGGCTAGCGCCCGGGTCTTGCCGCACCGCGCGATCGAAGCTCCGCCACGCCTGATCCAACTCGTCGAGCTGCCAATGAGCGACGCCCAGACGGAAGTGCAGCTCACTGCTGGCGGGATCGTGTTGCAGTGCCTCATGAAGCAAGTCCTTGGCACGCGCAGCGTCGCCGTGGGCCTCGGCGAGTGCGGCGAGCCAGCGCGGGGTCTCGGCGGGCGCGACGCGGGAATGGTGGGCGCGGCTCATCGCCCAGTGGGCGGATCGGAGGAGATCGGGATCGACGGCCTCCGACTCCTCGGCCGACAGCCACTCTTCGATGAATGCGCGACCGATATGGAGCCAGAGCCACCCGTTGCGCTCTCTCGACCACCAGGCGAAGTGCTTGGGAAGACGATCCCCCCGATAGAGATCGGCGACCTGAGCGGCGAGGTCTTCGGGGGAGAGCAGGCCGGTGCTGGTACGGACACTCGCGCCTTCGTGCTCTTGTATCAAAGCTTCATCTGTCTGCCGAAGCAGCTTGACATGCATGCGCTCGAGCACGCCCCGGTCGCGGTCGGTCCAATAGCCTGTCGTATCGTCGACCTCGATGGAGTCGATCAGCCCGGCGCATAGGGCGCCATCGAGCCATGCGATCAGCTCTTCATGAAGGCCCGGTCCGATACCGGAGGTGACGAGTGAGCACTCGAAGCGACGACCCGGCTCGAGCGGAAGATCGAGGCCATCGGCCAGGGGGTGCAAGAACAGGCGAGCGACATTGCCGTGTGTCTGCAGCTCGCCGGGGCCTCCGCGGAGGAACTGCCGCGAATAGGCGATCCAGTCCGCGGATCGCTCGAAGGCGGTGCGGGCCTGGAACGAGACGAAGATCATGCCTTCCCGGTCGCCAGGTCCATCGCGGCCAGCCGCTTGGACACCTCAGCGGGAAGATCGGCGATGGCGATGTTGGTTTGATCGCCGGCCTCCATGTCTTTGAGCTGGACCTGCCCCTGGGCGAGCTCGTCGGGGCCGCCGACGACGACGAGGGGAAAGCCGAGGCGATTGGCGTACTTGAACTGCTTGGCGAGCTTGGTCGTGCCGGGGAACAGCTCGGTAGGGATGCCGGCGGCGCGGAGCGACGTGGCGACGCGGAGCGCGTCGGTCGCGGTCTCGGCGTTGAACGTGACGACCAGGACGCGAGCGGCGGTCTTGCGCTCGGGCACGAGGCCGAGCTCTTGCAAGCCGGCCACGAGTCGGTCGATGCCGACGCTGATGCCGACGGCCGGGATCGACTGACCGAGGAAGAGGCCGATCAGCCCGTCGTAGCGTCCGCCGCTCATGACGCTGCCGAGGTCGGGGAGGTCGAGCAGGAACGTCTCGTACACCGCGCCCGTGTAGTAGTCGAGGCCGCGCGCGATCGAGAGATCGACGACGATGCGATCGCGGAAGCCGGCGGCTTCGGCAAAGGCGAGGAGCTCTGCGAGCTGAGCGATGCCGAGCGGGCCGTCGGGCTGGTCGCCGACGAGGCCTTCGAGATCGCCGATCAAATCGCTACTCGACTCACCCAGGCGGATGAACTGGAAGACGCGATCGATGGCATCGCTCTGCAAGCCAGCATTCTCGGTGAGGCTCTTCCGCACCTGCTCTTCGCCGACTTTCAGCAGCTTGTCGAGCTCGCGCAGGATGATCTGGACGCGGTCGCTCGAGTCGACACCCAGGCTGGTCATCAGCGCGTTGAGGAGCTTGCGGTGCCCTAGCCGGAGCTGAAAGCGATCGACGCCGAGGCCCTCGATGGCGGCGCAGCCCACGGCGAGGATCTCGGCCTCGGCGAGCATCGACTCGCTGCCGACGATGTCGACGTCACACTGCATGAACTCACGGTAGCGCCCCTTCCCCGGCGACTCTCCTCGCCAGACGGTGCCCATCTGGTACCGGCGGAACGGCCGCGGCAGCTCGCCGTGCTCGGCGATCATGCGCGCGAAGGGCACGGTGAGATCGAAGCGCAAGGCGACGTCGCGGTCACCATGGTCCTGGAAGCGGTAGAGGAGCTTCTGGTCTTCGGGACCGATGTTGCCGGTGAGCACCTCGGTGTACTCGAGGGCGGGCGTGGTGACCGGCGAGAAGCCGTGCCGCTCGAAGGTCCGCGCGATGCGATCCAGCATGGCCTGCTTGGGGATCATCGCCTCGGGCAAGTAGTCCCGAAAGCCCTTGAGCGTGCGTGCTTCGATGCGACTCATGATCGTTCCGAGGGAAAGGTCGAATGGTGACGAGCGGCCACACCGCACCCCGCAGCGCCGACCGAGCCCCTCATTCAAGGAGCCCTGTCGAAGGGGAACAATCCAAAAATCGGGAGAACCACCACGGAGACACAGAGGGGCCCGAAGGGCGCTGCAGGAGACTTCGAGCTCGCCCCGTCTTCCGCCCACAACGTGATCTCGATGCCCTCCGTGGTTCTTCTGGTTGAAAACCGGAGCGCCCCTCCGTAGATTGAGCGGCCGCGCTGGAGCCGAGAGGCGTCCAGCAGACGAGTGAGCGGGCGATTAGCTCAGTTGGCTAGAGCGCTGCCTTCACACGGCAGAGGTCACTGGTTCAAGTCCAGTATCGCCCACCATCCTCCGCTCGACCCGAGGGTCTCGAGCAACCTGGGCTGCAGCACCGCGACACAGTCTGTCGCCTGAGCGCACGGCGGACGTGCTGATCGAGGGAGTCTTCTCTCGAGTGCACCCGAAAGCCTGAGAGCTGACCCAGTCCTCAAATTTTCTACGTAACAAAACCAGTCTCCGACGCGATCCTGGCTCGAGGGCATTCTTGCCCTTCCCAAGAAACCCACCGAGCCCGACCACGACCCCAACCCCGCGAGTGCGGACGCGCTCCGAGAGTCGAAGCGAAGGAGAAGCCCATGTCCTGGTTCTCAACACCCAGTGAGTACAAGCGTTACGCCGACGGGCGAGTCGAGATCGTCCACCGGCGATCGGTCCTGAAGATCGGCCTGGCTGCTCTGGGGGCCCTCGCCGTGGCCGGCGGAACGGCGGCGGTCGTGATGACGACCAGCCCGATGGGCGGGACCAGCGGCGAGGATCTGAGCCGGCACCCCGAGCTCACGCAGCAGGTGGTTGCGAGGATCCTGGAAGAGCAGGACCACGACGCGCTGTACCGAATCCTCGGGCACTACGACTCGCTCGATCCGGTCGAGAGAACTCAGTTCTGGCGCCTCGCGGTCGCCTTCAAGCTGAAGGACTTGCGCCCCTTCGCTGAGCGCGCAGTGGTGGTCGAGACCTACCCTCTCGCCAAGGCCAAGCTCGAGCTCTTCCTGCGGACGAGCCGCTGAGCGCCTCGAATCGGAGTGGAGTGAACCGATGCAACAGCCAGCAAACGGCATCCATCTCATCGGGGTCGAGGTCTCACCCGCAGCGCCGGCAGCTGGCGAGGAAGTGTGCGTTGTCCTCACCACGCCCCTAGAGTCCGGCTCGTTGAACGTCCTGATCTCGGTCGGCAGCTCGACCGTCTTCAACGGACCTCCTCCTCTCAACAAGGAGGTCTGCATCCAGACCTCCTCCGAAGACGCAGGCGAGGCATTCCAGGTCACCGTGACGTCGACCCAGGGATCGGGATTGTCGGCCTTCGGCTCTGGTGACGTCGTCCTGAGCTAGTCGTGACGCAGACGAAAAAGCGGTGAGCGCCCTGCCGAAGCCGAGCACTCGCCGCTGCCGCGTCCCAGAGCGCCTGAGCCCGCCCGGAGGAGTGGTGGGAAGCTGCGCGTCTCGGACTATTCCCCGCAGCCCGCGAGGCTTCGCCTGCGAAGTGTCGCCGGACTCCTAGCGGCACGTTAGCTTCTGGTGTGCCCTTTGCCGCCGCCGACGGACTCCTCCTTCGGTGCGCTTCCTTGGTCGCCGAGTGTGCTGCGTTGGTGGCGAGTGATCCGCCAGTCCAGAGCGATGACGCGAAAGCCGGCAAACGGGTTGGCTGCAAGTCGGCAGCTTGGCGGTCAGGACTTCACCGCCGCCACCGCCCTTCGCCGATTTGCTTCGTAACGAAACGGGCTTGACAAGCGATCCCGACCGGGGAGATGCTGACCCAAACCAAGAGACGTCGAGCCCGAACCTATCCCGAAGATCGATCGCCGATGCGGCGAGACTGCACCGATTCGAAGAAGAAGAAGAAGAAGAAGAAGGAGGAGTGATGTCCTGGTTCAAGACGCCCAGTGAGTATCGGCGCTACGCCGACGGTCGAGTCGAGATCATCGAGCGCCGCTCACTCCTGAAGATCAGCCTCGCCGCACTTGGTGCTCTCGCTGTGGCTGCCGGAACGGCGGCGGTGGTGATGACGAGCAGCCCGATGGGCGGGACCGGTGGCGAGGATCTGAGCCGGCACCCCGAGCTGACGCAGCAGGTGGTTGCGAGGATCCTGGAAGAGCAGGACCACGACGCGCTGTACCGAATCCTCGGGCACTACGACTCGCTCGATCCGCTCGAAAGGGCCGAGTT
>JAVJTD010000070.1:0-28455 GCA_040219065.1 Planctomycetota bacterium | reverse complement strand
GGCCTCCAGCCGATTCGAGACCGGCAGACGCTCGCGAGCTTCGGCCCGAATCCTTCGAAGGGCCGTTTCGGCGAGTCCGGC
This sequence comes from Planctomycetota bacterium, assembly GCA_040219065.1. Lineage (GTDB taxonomy): Bacteria > Planctomycetota > OFTM77 > OFTM77 > OFTM77 > OFTM77. Next base: position 28,374 of record JAVJTD010000070.1, on the reverse strand, counting down.
CGACCACACCGAGTCCGCCAGACTGCACACCGCGAAGATTGAACTTTTTGGACAGACCCTTTAGCCGGTCTCCGTGTCCTCCATCCAAGCGCTTCGGAGAGGACCTGGACCTCACATCCGAAGCTCCGTGGCCCGACCCTCGTCCGCCAACTACACCGGCCCAAGCTCGCTTGCGCAAAGCTCTCACCAACAGACTCGATCTTTGACTCGCTCGACTTGGGCACTCCTGTGCACCGAGCACGTTTCACCACCTGCGTGGCCCGCCTGGGCCGCCGCTCTCCTGGTCATGTGCTCTGCGCTCTCTTCAAATCACGATGCATGATCAGAAAGGCCACGCGGCCAGCAGTCGCGTGCCGAAACGCGCCAGGCACACGGCCAACGACCTCGAAGCCGAGGGACTTCCAGAGATGCACCGCGCGCTCGTTGGTCTCGACGACCGCGTTGAACTGCATCGCTTCGAAGCCAAGCATCCTCGCCTCTTCGAGGACGTACTCGGCAAAGCGCCGGCCGATGCCCCGTCCGGCTGCCTGCGATGAGATCATCCAACCGGCATTGGCAACGTGATCTCCCAAGCCCGGCCAGTTCGGCTCGAGCTGAGCCGTACCGACGACCTTCCCATCGACCTCGGCAACGTAGGTCCGCTGCCGATCTCGTCCCTCGAGCATCCACAGCGAGCGCGCCTCCTCCTCACCCATCTCCGGTGAGAAAACGTAGGTCTCTCCAGCACGGACGACCTCGCGGAAGATCGGCCAGATCGAGGGCCAGTCCTCTGCCGATGCGAGTCGGAAGCTACATTTTGGCCCTCTCATCCTCGAGAAGGCTCAGAATCTCGAAATGCCAGTCCCGAGGCCAGGCATACTCCTGCGAGCACGAGGAACCAGACAGTGGCGGCGGGCCGGACTCGCTCTTCGGACAAGGTCAGAGTGAATAACAGGGTCGCCGCGATGGCGAGGCGCCTCGGCAGGGTCACTCGATTCCCCACTGCTCCTGGGCTGCCTCGACGAAAAGGCCTGTCGTCTCTTCGTCGAAGAGGCAAAGAATGACCTCTTGCAGCGCGCCGCGATCTTCCCCGAAGTATTCGTTCAGCGTCTCGCAGAAAACGCGTGCGCAGCGGTCCTTCGGGAAGCCGAAGATGCCGGACGAGATCGCGGGGAAGGCGACGCTCTTCAGCCGGTGCTCCTGGGCGAGGTCGAGGCTGGCGGTGATGGCGCTCTTCAGCTTGTCGTCCTCGGCCCCGCAGCCCCAGATGGGTCCGACGGCGTGGATCACGTGCTTCGCTGGCAGCTCACCGCCGGAGGTGATCGCCGCCGATCCGGTCGGCACCGGGCCGTGCTCGCGCGTCCACTCGTCGCTCTCGCGCTGGATGACCGGCCCGCCGGCGCGCGCGATGGCTCCTGCCACGCCGCCGCCATGGGCGAGGTGCTCATTGGCCGCGTTGACGATCGCGTCGACCTCCTCCTGAGTCAGGTCGCCCCGGATCACGCGGATGGTCACGTCACTCGTCAGGCGATGCTCGAAGTGCTGCTCGCGTTGCATGGATCCTCGACCTTAGGCAGATACGGCTCAGCAACGATGGTCGCACTCGAGGTGGCCAGCCGCAAGGTCACAGGCGAGTGTGAAGGTTTACTCCTATGCGCAACGACCAATGCCAGCCGGTGAAGGTGCGATCGCACCCGCATGGTCCATTCGCACCCGGAGGCATCAGGCCACGGAGCTTCGGACCTGAAGTCACGGTCCTCTCCAAAGCGCTGGGATGGAGGACACGGAGACCGGCTGAAGCCGGCGGTCCGAATGTGGCGCGCCCGGTGGTTTCCGATCAGCGTTCCAGGAAGCGGCGGATCTGTTCCAGGACGCCGTTGGTCGCGGCCAGCTCGTGGAGATTGCGGTGCTCGACTTCCAGGCCTCCGAAGAGCGTCACGCCGTTCGTCGGGAACTGCAGGTCGGGAGGCGCTTGAAGCACGCGCAGCACCGGGACGACCAGGTCGCCTCGCGTGTCGAACACTGAGCCCGCGATGCCGAAGTAGCGCGTGGTCGGCGCGTTGAAGAACTGGTTCAGATCGGCAGTGAAGCCGTCCTCGAGTGCGAGCTGGTCGAGGACACCGCCGAGGCGAGCGCGGTCGCTGTCGCTCGACCGATCGAAGACTTCGAGGAGCGGGAGCTGTTCGGGCTCGACGCCGAGGTTGGGTGTTCCGACGAGCACGGCGCGCTCCACCCACTGCTCCGCGCGGGGCGCCGGCGCGCCGGCGAAGGGGACTTCGCGATCGAGGTGCGAGCGCTCGAGGAGGTAGCGCGCGATCAAGCCGCCGGTGCCGTGAGCCACGATATCGGTCGAGAAGCCGCGCGTCGCTCGGTCCCAAAGGATCTCGTACAGCCGGTTCGCGGACTCCGAGAGCGGCCGAGCGCTCGGGTACTGGAACGCGATCACGTTCGTCTTGGGCGCGAAGTAGAGACCGCCCTGCCCGTTCTCGGGGAGCCAATCGAGTGCGTCGACCAGATCGAACGGCGACTCGAGGTGGTCATGGAGGACGAGGAGGTTCTGCTCCGCGTCACTCTTGAAGAAAGCTTCAATTGAGCCGGAGCCGACGAACGCCCGTCCGGCCCCGCTCGCCAGTGGGATCCTTCGGCCATCTCGGTCGGCGAACCGCTGGCGCCGCTCCGGATCGATCAGGCCACTCTCGACGTGCAATCCGAGATACAGGTCGGGATGCTGGACGAAGAACTCACCGAGCCGATCGGTCAGTGCGCCGACGGTGTTCCTCTCCAACGCTCGCCCCACCGGCTCGAGGAGCCTCGGCTCTTCGCTGGCCTCGAAGACGACGAAAGAGGTCTCGGCGAAGACCGTTTTCGTCTGCTCCGCCAAGGATTCCCGGTACCCGATGTTCACCCTCGCCGGAGACCGGAGCGGCAAATCGAAGGGCTCGAACGAGAAGGTCTCGACTGTTTCGAGCGAGTCTAATCGCCCCTCGACGCGGGCGATGGTGATGTTGAAGAAGTCGTCGAGAGCGCCGGCCGGCACCACCAAGCCGACGCCGAAGAACTCACTGCCGGGATCGGTGACCTCGACGCGTCCGCCTTGGGGACCGACCGCGCCGAAGGCGATCACCTCGCGTAGCGGCGGGTCACCAGGCGGAGCGTCGGACTCGGCGCCGCCGCAAGCAATGAGGAAGAGAGAAGTGAGGAGAAGCGATGAAGCAATGAAGCGGTGAAGGTGTGACATGTGTGGGCGATCTTGGCGGTTCGGCTGGAAGGACGGGCAGCTCGAGGATCTGCCCGCAAGGCTTCAAGCTATCAGCCGAATCGACCTATGTCACTATGCAGAAGTCAGTTTCGACTAACTGCCCGACGCCGGAGAAGCTCCATCACTCCCCAGCAGACCACGAAGAAGCCGACGTGATTCCAAAGAGTGAGCCCGGTCGTCCAGTTGAGGCCAGGGAGTGAGCCTGGAAAGCCCTCCCGGGCGGCCAAGGCGATCGTGACGCTGATGGCCGGTGCGGTGATCAGTGTCGTAACCCAGCCGAGAAGGGCCGTAAGCGCTGCGCCCGCGATGGGTGCGCGCTTCAACACCACGAAGAGCAGGCCGAAGAGGGCGGCATACGAGAGGCTCACACCCAGGTGGATACCCCAGCCGATCACCGGAGAGAGCGCCGCCGGATAGCCGCCGCGCTCAGTGATCCGGTCGCCGAGCAGCGAGATGATGGTGCTGTCGACGCCGAGGGCGAAGACCTGGACCACGACGAAGACGATCGCTCCGACGACGGCCGAAGCGGCGACCTGGATCAGAAGAGGCTTCAAGGCTGACCGGCTCTGATGCTCTGAGTCGACGGTCATCGAGTGCATGGCGAGCTCCTTTCGGGTCATCGGACGAGCGGCCGACGGGCCACTCTCAATGGCGAGGTCCGATGCGGAGCGGGTCCCGGAGTTTCATGACCTGAAGTTGGCAATCTGTTCCCGGCACGAATGGCCCACTTTGAAGTTGGCACTCTGTTCCCGGCACAGATGGCCCACTTTCGAGGCCACCTCAGTCGAGCAGCTCGGACGCCTTCAGGTCTCGCCATTCTGGCGCGGCGGCGGAGTCGTCGAGGAGATCGAGGTCCGAGAAGGCGATCATCGTCTTGCTCTTCGAAGCGCGGTCGTGAAGCGCCCATCGCCACGGCCGCCAAAAGCGTCCCTCGTGGTGCGCCCACTGCGCAAAGTCGATCGTTCGTGTCGTGGCGCCCTCCTCCGAGAGCGTCTCGATTCGCTCGATGCGCCACTGGTGCGCGATCCACAGGATGCGAGTCGGCTCGCCTTCACGGTCGGTGCGCTGCTCGAGCCGGTAGCAGTAAACCTGCTCGCCGTCCCGCGCGATGCTCTCATCACCCAGGTACTTCCACTCGAAGCGATTGATCTCGATCGGTGCCAAGTCCCGCGCCTGGAGCGCGCTGCCAAGGAGCGTCCGCGACAGCTCGTCCGAGGAGAGGCGATCCGCCGCTTCGGCCGGCGCTTCATGGATCCAGGCCTTCGCGGGGAAACGCGGCTTGGCGTGGATCAAGAGACCACCGCTCGGGCCAGTCTCCTCCCCCATCACACGAAGCAGGCGCTGATCGCCACGGTCCGGCCTTTCGAGCGCCAGCCAGCGGAAGGGCGCATACCACGCCGATTCACCCGTGCCTTCGTGAAAGATCTTCCCGTGACCGAGCTCATTTGCCCAACCCGCTTCAAAGGTCTGCAGGTACTCGATGAGCTGCCGTCCGAACACCTCGGGATCGGAGCGATCGAAGTCCGGGACGGGCGGGATCGGCACGCCGGAGCTGTCCTTCGCTGCCTCGGGCGCCTTGTCGGCTGCTGCTGGCGCATTCCCAGGAGACTCGGTCTCCTCGCCAGGCTTCTCCATCCCGCGCTTGGTCTCGCGCCCGGTCTTCTTGCTACGCGGATCGGGCGAGTTCTTGACGGCGGGGTTGTTGCGCGGCTGAGGCCGCGACTGAGGTCTTTGGCTCGGCGGAAGCTGCGGCATCGCGGCGAGCACGGTCGCCAAGGCGAGGGCAGATGTCAGAACGATCATGGTCGAACCTTCCTGTGAGCGAATGGCTCGGAGAGAACGCGGTCAATTCCTTGGAATCTGACCGCGCTCGGGCCCGGTCGTTCAACCCTAACACAGATTCCGCCCATGCATAGGCCAAGGAGCCGTCCGCACCCGTGCCGACTCGGCGCGTTCGCACACGGCGCAGGTGGCCCCCAACGCCAGATCGCACGCACCCGCCCGGTGCCAATCGGCTCTCGCCCAAAGTGGGACATCTGTGCCGGGAACAGATTGCCAAGGTGGGACATCTGTGCCGGGAACAGAATGCCAACTAGCTGTGGAGGGCGCGGCGGTCGACGGCCAGGGCGGCTTCTTTGAGGACTTCGGCCAAAGTCGGGTGGGCGTGGCAGGTTCGAGCGATGTCTTCGGCGCTGGCGCCGTAGGCCATCGCGGCGGCGGCTTCGGCGATCAGGTCGCCGGCTCTCGGGCCGAGGATGTGTACGCCGAGCACGCGGTCGGTCTCCTCGTGCGCCAGGATCTTCACCCGACCTTCGGTGTGGCCCAAAGCACGGGCGCGGCCATTCGCCGCAAAGGGGAATTGCCCGACGCGGTACGGCACGCCGTCCTCCTTCAATTGCGCCTCGGTCCGCCCCACCGAGGCGACCTCGGGCATCGTGTAGACGATGTTCGGGATCGTATCGTAATCGACGTGCCCGTAGCCCGTGACCAGGAGCTCGGCCAAGGCGACGCCCTCCTCTTCGGCCTTGTGGGCGAGCATCGGACCGCGGACGACATCCCCGATCGCATAGATGCCCTTCACTTTCGTCCGGAACCGTTCGTCGATCGGCACCCGGCCTCTCTCATCGGTCTCGATCCCGACGCTCTCGAGGCCCAGGCCTTCGGTGTTGGGACGCCTTCCGACGGCCACCAAGACACGGTCGCACTCGATCGGCTCCTGCCCCTCGCATATCACCTGACACCGATCGCCCTCGACCTTCGCCGAGGTCACCCGGCTGCCCAAGCGCATCTCCAGCCCTTGCTTGGCGAAGATGCGCTGCGCCTCCTTGGCGAGGGCCTCGTCGAAGCCGGGAAGGATGCGATCGAGATACTCGAGCACCGTCACCTTCGCACCGAGCCGGCTCCAGACCGAGCCCAGCTCCAAGCCGATCGCACCCGCGCCGATGACCACGAGGTGCTCGGGAACGGAGTCGTAGCTCAGCGCTTCGGTGCTGGTGGCGATGCGATCGCCGTCGAGCTCGACGCCGTTCAACTCGGAGACGCGGCTCCCGGTCGCGATCAAGATGTGCTCGGCGCTGACCTCTCGCTCTCCCTCACCATGGATCCGAACCCGCCCTTCGCCGACGATCTCACCGCGCCCCGCGTAGCGCGTGATCTTGTTCTTCTTCATGAGGCCGGCGACGCCTTCGGCGAGTCCGTCGACGGTCTTGGTCTTCCGCTCGAGCATGGCGGCGAGGTCGAGCTTCATCGACTCGACTCGGATGCCGTGCTGCTCGAAGCCGTGCCGCGCCTCGGCGTACAGCTCGCTCGACTCGAGGAGCGCCTTGCTCGGAATGCAACCGACGCGCAGGCAGGTGCCGCCGAGCTGGGGCTCCTTCTCGACGATGCCGACATCGAGCCCGAGCTGCGCCGCGCGGATCGCGGAGACGTATCCGCCCGGGCCCGCACCGACGACGAGCAGATCGTGCTTCTTCTCGGTCATGCCTCAGATCTCGAGCAAGAGACGCGCGGGCTCCTCGAGCGCATCCTTGATGCGCCGCAGGAACGTGACTGCCTCGCGACCATCGACGATGCGGTGATCGTAGGTGAGCGCGACGTACATCATCGGCCGGATCACGACCTCACCATTCAAAGCGATCGGTCGGTCCTGGATCGCGTGCAAACCGAGGATCGCCGACTGCGGAGGATTCACGATCGGCGTCGAGAGCAAGGACCCGTACACACCGCCATTGGAGATCGTGAACGTGCCGCCTTGCAGCTCCCTCAGCTCGAGCTGCCCCTTCTGGGCGCGCGCCGCGTAGTCGCCGATGGTGCTCTCGACCTCGGCAAAGCTGAGCAGCTCGGCATTTCGAATCACCGGCACGACCAGCCCCTTGCCACCGCCGACGGCGATGCCGATGTCGTAGTAGTTGCGGTAGACGACCTCGGTCCCGCGCACCTCGGCATTGATCTCCGGCTGTTGCCGCAGGGCGTCGATGACCGCCTTGACGAAGAACGACATGAAGCCGAGCTTCACACCGTAGCGCTCGAGGAAGGCATCCTTGTGCTTTCCGCGAAGCGCCTTGACCTCCGTCATGTCGATCTCGTTGAACGTCGTGAGCAACGCCGCGGTCTGCTGCGCCTCCACCAGCCGCCGGGCGACCATGCGCCGCAGCGGGCTCATGGGGACGATCTCTTCCTCTCGCCCGACGCCCGTGACGCGCGGCCCTTCCGCGGGCGCCGGTGCCTTTGGCTGCTTGGCGGCTCGCTCGACGTCTTCTTTGAGGAGACGACCACCCGGTCCGCTCGGCGAGGCATCTTGGGGCTTCAGGCCGTGCGTGGCGAGGGCGCGATTCGCGGCCGGCATGACGTGGGAGGATTCCGATCTCTGCGGCTTCGCCTCGGTCTTCCGCTGAGGCGTCGTCTGCTTCGAGTCTCCGTCACCGCCGTTCTTCGAAGGCGACTTCGCCTCTATCTCGGGCGCATCCTGCGATCCGCTCTCAGGTGCATCGGCGCTGGCGTCGAGATACCCGACGACGTCCCCGACTTGCGCGGAGTCCCCGGTCTTCTTCAGCGCTTGGCTGATTCGGCCAGGCTCTGGCGCCAGCACTTCGACCGAGACCTTGTCGGTCTCGATGACGACGATCGCCTCGTCCCGCTCGGCCCAATCGCCTTCCTTCTTCAGCCATTCACCGATCTGAACCTCAGTGATGGACTCCCCGACCTCGGGCACCTTCAGCTCGACGGTCATCTCTTCGCTCACTGTCCTTCCTGGGATCATCAGCCGAGACTCTTCGTCTCCAGGCCGAAGGCTTGATCGAGCAGTCGTTCCTGTTCCATGCGATGGGCGCTCGCCGATCCGGTCGCCGGGCTGGCCGACTCCGGCCTGGTCACGTGAGCCATCGGGAATCGGTTCAAGAGACGGTCACCGAAGCGCACCTTCAGGTACCGCGACGCCCCCATGTTCTCGGGCTCCTCTTGGACCCACACCACCTGAGTCCCGTCGGCGTAATCGGCCAAGGCTTCCTGCACCGTCTCGTCGCGAAGCGGGTAGAGCTGCTCGAAGCGCAAGATCGCCACGTCCTCGCGCTCCAGCTTCTCGCGGTGCTCTTCTAGGTCGTAGTAGACCTTCCCGCTGCACAGCAGAATGCGCTTCACCGCCTTGGGATCCGGCGACGCTGGATCAGGCAGGATGCGCACGAACGTCCCTTCCGAGCATTCCTGAAGCTCCGACCGCACGCGCGCGTGGCGCAGGAGGCTCTTCGGCGTGAACACGATCAATGGCTTCCGCCAAGGCCGCATCACCTGACGCCGCAGGCAGTGAAAGTACTGCCCCGGCGTGGTCGGCTGGACGACCTGGATGTTGTCCTCGGCCGCCAACGTCAGGAACCGCTCGATCCGCGCGGCCGAATGCTCGGGGCCCATCCCCTCGTGCCCGTGCGGCAAGAGCAGCACGAGGCCGGACAAGCGCTTCCACTTGTCCTCGGCGCTGACCAGGAACTGATCGATGATCACCTGCAGCGCATTGCAGAAGTCCCCGAATTGGGCTTCCCACGCGATCAAGCCCTCGGGGCACTCGAGCGAGTAGCCGTACTCGAAGCCCGCGACGCCGGCCTCGGAGAGCGGGCTGTTCTTGATCAACACCGGCGCCTGATCCGGGCTGACGTGACAGAAGGACTCGAAGCTCTCACCGGTCTTCACGTCGTGGACGACGGCGTGCCGCTGACTGAACGTGCCTCGCTCGCAGTCTTGCCCCGTCATGCGCACCGGACGCCCCGAGACCGCGATCGTCGCGAACGCCAAGGCCTCGGCCGCGGCCCAGTCGAGCGGGTGCTCCCCAGCCGCCATCTGCCGCCTCTGCGACAACCACCGTTGGATCTTCGAGTGGGGCTCGAATCCTTCAGGCACTTGCGAGAGTGCATTGAGCAGCTCGGCCAAGCGCTCGGGCGGCTCTCCGGTCTCGACGTCGGGGACCTTCACTTCCGAGCCGCCGCGAAACTCCTCCCAGATCTGCGCGAGCGGATCGCCCCGCGGCGTGAACTCGGGCTGGCGAGCGGCCGAGAGGTGTTGCTCGAGCTCGTCCCGGCGGCGCACGACGATCTCGTCCGCGTCGTCTCGCGTCAGGCCCCCGAGCTGGAGCAAGTGCTCGAGATAGCCCTCACGAACGGTCTTGCGCTGCCGGATCGCTTCGTACAGGAGCGGCTGCGTGAAGGCCGGCTCATCGCCCTCGTTGTGACCGTGCCGGCGATAGCCGTACATGTCGATGACGACGTCCCGGCCGAACGTCTGACGAAAATCGAGGCTCAGGCGAACGACCTGGGCGACGGCTTCGGGGTCCTCGCCGTTCACGTGGAAGACGGGGATCTGGAGCATCTTCGCCACATCGGTCGCATAGCGGCTCGATCGCCCCTGCTCGGGCGGCGTGGTGAAGCCGATCTGGTTGTTGACGACGACGTGTAGCGTGCCGCCCGTCTTGTAGGCCGACAGCTCGCTCAGGTTCAGAGTCTCCTGCACGATGCCCTCGCCGGCGAAGGCGGCGTCGCCGTGAATGAGGATGACCAGCCCCCGGACGTGCTCGCGGTCGCCGAAGCGGTCCTGTTTCGCGCGCAGCCGCCCCATTGCGACCGGGTTGACGAACTCGAGATGGCTCGGGTTGAAGCAGAGCGAGAGATGGATGTCGCGGCCGGTGCTCGTCGAGCGGTTGCCCGAGTAGCCGAGGTGGTACTTCACATCGCCCGAGCCCATCTTCGCCTCTTGAGCCGGATCTTCGAACTCGTGGAAGATCTCGCGCGGGCTCTTGCCGATGATGTTCGCCAAGACATTCAGTCGCCCGCGATGCGCCATGCCGAAGACGACCTCGTCGACACCGTGCTCGGCGGCACGCTCGATGGCGAGGTCGAGCAGCGGGATGAGGCTTTCGGCGCCTTCGAGGGAGAAGGACTTCGAGCCGAGGTACTTCTTGCGGATGAACTCTTCGAAGATCGTCGCATCGGTCAGCTTGGTCAGGATGCGGCGCTGCTCTTCGCGGCTCAGGGACAGCCGGTTCTCCGTCCCCTCCATGCGGTCTTGCAGCCAATGCTTCACGTCGAGATCGTCGATGTGCATGAACTGGACGCCGATCGAGCGGCAATACGTATTGCGCATCCGCTCGAGGATCTCCCGCAGTGTCGCTCGCCCGATACAGGTGATCGTGCGGCAGGAGATCTGCCGATCGAAGTCGTCCTCGGACAGATCGTAGAACTCGGGCTCGAGCTCTCGGACCGGCTCGGGCTCATGGAAGCCGAGGGGGTCCAGGCGGGCCAGGAGGTGGCCACGGACGCGATAGGCGCGGATGAGCTGATCGACGCGATCTTGGAGCATCGCGGCTTCGTCCGCCCGCGAGACGCCGCCCGCGGCGGGCAACGAGGCCGGCCGGAACAGGCTGCCGGGACGGAAGGTCGGTCCGCTCCGCCACCCCGTCGGCCGTGCCTCCTCTCGCTCGAGGTCGACGAAGTAGTCTCGCCACTCCCGCGATACCGACTCGGGATCTCGCAAGTACTCGGCGTACACCGCTTCCACGAACTGAAGGCTGCCGGCCGTCGGCAAGGTATCGAAAGGGCTCATCGCACTCCGCTTCCACTGTCGTGCGCTGACGATCGAGGACGCAACGCGTAAGCGGCGGATACTGGCATAGCGGCCTCGACCGAGCAACAGCCTTGTGGGTGTTCGAGGGAACGGGAAGGGCCCTCGGCCAACAGAAGGGTGAGAGCCGCAAGCGCAGCGACCGGTCCCGGCTCGGCCCGGGGAAGGTCGCTGCCGGTATAGAGTCTGAGGGAGGATCCTACCGCTCCATCGCCACCCTGAAGAACTGCGAAGCGTAGCGAGCCTTCTCGAGAAAAGCTTCGCTACGCTCGAAGGCTGTCGGAGTTGCTCGATCCTCGCCCGGGCGCTTACCGGCGACGACTTTCCACGGATCGGACTGCACTCCATGGCACGCCTCAGTCGAGAAGCTCTTCGAGCGGGACGTCTTCGGGCCATGTTCGCCAGCGGCTCCCGAGCATCTCGACCCGTCTCGACAAGTCCACTCGCTCCTGACCTCGCCAGATCGTGAGCTCGGCAGAAGCGGCCGGGCTGCCATCGAACAGCTCCATCCAATCGCCGGGCAGTCCGCGCTGGTAGACGACGGTCCCGGCTGTCGCCTGATCCATCGCGAGCAAGGTCGAGAGTGCGAGCGATGATTCCGGCGTGCAGACGATCCAGTCCCCGAGCGCCTCCTCCTTCAGGCCTGTGAAGAGGCTCGCGATCGCTTGGGCGCGCAGGACCGGTAGTCCGGGTCCAAGGAGCTGGGAATCGGTGACCATGCGATGGCGCACGCCCGAGCTGATCGCGGCGAGGCCCTCCACCCGGACCCATGCAGAACAGACCGCGAGCACCGGCTCGCTCGGTGTGCCGCCTCCGAGATGCACGATCGTCGGTCCCTCAGCACCGCCGGGCGACCAAGTCAGCCGGAGCTCGAACGGTGTTCCGGTGCTCCAACGCTCGACCCGGCGAGGAGGCGCCTCGAGGCTCAATCGCTCGATCAGCGATCGCCAGCCCGCGTCGACGTCGATTCTCTCTCTGACAGGCGCCACCGCCGCTCCGAGGTCGATGGCTCGCGTGACTTCGCCTTGCTCGGCGAAGCGTCGGCCGAGGTCTCTGACGGTCACGGCGCTGGTCGGCTGACGGCCCGCGGGATAGCAAGCCAGCACCGCCCGATCTCTCTCGACCTCGAAGTGGGGCTCTCGAACGGGACGATCTTCTTTGCCGCCGAGGTGCACCGCCAAGAAGCGATACATCGCCTCCCGCATGTCCCGGTCGTAATCGTGGCCGGTGTCGAATTCGGCGACGGCCAGTCGATCGTCCGCGCCGAAGAGGCGATAAGCGGGCCGTGCCTGCGCCTCGGCCACACGCGCCCCTTCGGGTGTGAACGAGGAATCCCGCGTCGCCGTGATGAAGAGCTGCGCACGCGGTGCGGTCAGCGCCGCGACGTCACCCATGTCCCCTAGCCCGGCCAGCCCATTCACGTGGCTGCACGGGCAATGCGTGATCCCCGTCTCGAGGAACTGCTCGAGGCCGGTGACATAGACGACCGGCACGGCGACCCGGATCCGCTCGTCGATCGCGGCCGCATAGAGCGTGTTCAGTCCACCGCCCGAGGCACCGGTACAGGCGATTCGCTCAGGGTCGACATCATCGCGCGTCAGCAGATAGTCGAGCGCGCGGACCGTGTCCCAGACCATGTACGTCATGTTGTTCCGGCCCACGAGCACCGAGCGGTGGTACTCCCCATGACCATTCCCGTCGATCGCCCGCTCGCCTTGGCCGAAGGCATCGTACGTCAAGGCGACATAGCCCAGCCTGGCCAGTCCAATGCAACGCGACTGGACGACGGGCTCGGCCTTGGAGAGCCCCCAGTGCCCGACCGGGTTCAGAACCGCCGCGCGCCGCTCGCCGTCTGGGATGCCTGACGGCACATAGACATTGGCCGGCACCTCGAAGCCTGGCCGGCTCTCGAAGACGATCTTCTCGATGCGATAGCCGTCGCGCTCGATCGTGCCGACGCGGCGGACGTTCAAAGGCGTGCGCTCGGGGAGCGGCTCCAGGCCGAGGACATCGCGGAGCCCGCGAATGAGCGCCGGCCGAGCGGCCTTCCAGGACTCGAGATCCGATTGGCGATCCGCGAAGTGACGATGCGATCGGGCCGTCGTCTCGACGATTCGCTCTCGAAGGCGATCGACCATCGTGTCCGGATGCCACTCGGTGCCCGGCGGTCCTTCTCTCAGGCGATCGGCCAAGCTCGGATCGAAGCTCGCGTCGCGCGTCAGTGCGATGGCGTCGACGCACTCGAAGCCCGGCCCGTGATCGCGTACCGTCAGCCGATGCTTCGCTCCTTCGAGGACGACCTCTCCGGCGAGCTGCCACTCGAAGGCGTCGCGCTCGAGGGAGGTGTGAGTCTCTGGCAGGACCTCCCCGTCGATGGCGAGGGAAAAGCTCCGGTCCTGGCCATTGCCCTCATAGCCGCGACACCAGACGAGCCATCTCCCCGGCTCGATCTCCAGCATCGATGAGAGCGTGTCTTCCGCGACGCCATCAGCGTTCGAAACGCGAAAGCCGCGGCCGCTGTAGCCGGACACATTCCGCTGCTCTCGCCAAGTCCCTTCAAGGTCCTCGGCCTCGATCAGGTGCTCTGGTGCCAAGAGCTCGGCCGTCTTCCTCAAGCGAAGCTCACTGAGGAAGGCATGGGGACCGCTGCCATCGATTGGGTCGAGCCCCACCGAGAGCTCCTCACCACTCCACCACTCTCTCGGCACGAGCACCGGCCACCAGGTGAAACCATCGGGAGCCGATCGCTCGAGCACCCACGAGCGCTCGCCGATGCGAAGTCGGGCGGCGCGATGATCGCCCTTGCTGCCCCACCTCAGCCAAAGCGTCGCCGTCGTCGGACCGTCTTCACGTCGGAACACGTGACGGATCGGTGCGCGACCGGTCCAGGCGTAGGTCTCGCCGGCATACTCCTCGCCGGTGAGATCCACGCGCTCGATGAGGGCCGGATCATCGGCGAGCCGCTCGAAGTCCGTCTGAGCGCGACCGGACGAAGCGAAGACGCCGAGCAGGATCGCGAGCGCGATCCCGAGGGTCAGCGAGAGAGACCGTACTTCAGGATGCACCAGATCGCCGAGAATCCGTCGCGCCATCCGATCTTCTTACCCTCCGCGTAGTCGCGGCCTTGGTAAGTGATCGGGACTTCGTAGATCCGCCAGCGGCCGCGGCTGATCTTGGCGGTGATCTCGGGCTCGAAACCGAAGCGGTTCTGTTGCAGGTTCTCGATCGAGCGCAGGACCTCGACCCGGAAGACCTTGTAGCAAGTCTCCATGTCGGTGAGGTTCAAGTTGGTCATCATGTTCGAGAGCAGGGTCAGGAACTTGTTCCCGGCATAGTGCCAGAACAAGTGGACCCGGTGGACTTCGCCGAGGAAGCGCGAGCCGTAGACGACGTCGGCGCGCCCGTCGATGATCGGCCGGATGAGGGCCGGGTACTCGGACGGGTTGTACTCGAGGTCGGCGTCCTGGATGAGCACGATGTCACCGCGGACGTGCTCGAAGCCCGTGCGCAGCGCGGCTCCCTTGCCGGCATTCGCCTCATGGAAGATGACGCGCACGTTGTCGTTGGCCGCCTCGATCTGGCGCAGGATGTCGCGCGTCCCGTCCTTCGAGCCGTCATCGACCATGATCAGCTCTTTGTCGAAGGGAGCTTCCTGCACGCGCTCGACGAGCTCCTCGACGGTCTTGGCCTCGTTGTAGACCGGGATCACGACCGAAAGCAGCATGGGAAAACGTGGATCTCTGTTGGGTATGGGTGACGGGAACCGGCTCGCGGGCTCGCGGAAGCGGGACATCATCCAAGGAAACGGCCCAGGATGCAAGCCGTGACCCGGCTGCTCTTCCCGGAGCGAGAGCCGCCCTTCAATCCGTGCCGCAGGGATCGTGTCGACTGCTCGCGGCTTCGAAGACCTTCTGGGCGATCTTGCTGACGAGATCCTCGAACTTGCCTGCCTGATCCACCGACTCTTCGGGGTCGTTCTCGATGTCGAATGCCTGGAAGTCGTTCACCTTCCAGCCGAGATGCGGGTACTCCGAGGTCTCCTGCAAAGCGGTGATCCCCTTGATGTGCTGCGTGCGACCCGCGGCCGCCACGGCGCCAGCCTGCTCGATGACGGCTTCCCTCGTGCTTCCAGCCCAGTCGCCTTCCGGCGCCCAGATGGGGGAAGCATCCTCGGCCCGCTTGCTGCCATCGGGGCCGACCGGAACGGGCAAGGGCTCGACTCGGAGCTGCGGAAGCACGGTAGGTCCGATGTCGATGGTCCGAACCTGCGTGCGAAGCTTCTTGCCTTCGGGAACAGTCCCACCTGCCAAGACCCAAGGCACCCTGACGACCGGTTCGAACAGCCCATAGTGATCGAAGAAGATGTCGTGCTCACCCAGCGACTCACCGTACGTCCCGGTGACCGCGACCAGGGTGGATGCCAGCCGCCCCTCGACTTCGAGTGCCCCCGTCAACCGTCCAACAGCGGCATCGACATCGGCCACGCGATCGTAATAGAGACCTCGCACTTCCTCGAGAGAGGTCCGGCCCTTCAAGAACGCCAGCCTCGGATGAGCTCGCCAGCTCGGGCGCACGTCGAATGCGATCTCGCCGTCAGGATCGGCCGGCTCACTCGCGTACGGTGTGGTCGGGTCGGACAGGTGAATCCAGGTGAAGCTCTTCGGCTTGCCCTTCATCCACTGGATCGCCTGCTGAACGACCTTGGCCGCGGGACGGTCTTTGCCGCTCCCGGCTTCGAACACGTCGAAGCCTTGGGCCAAGCCGTGGTCGCTCTCGGTGCTGACCGTGCCGCTTCCGAGGAAAGCACCGCAGGCGAATCCCTGCGACTTCAAATGCTCGGCGAGGGTGGTCGCGCCTTCGCAGAGGTCTGCGCCGTCATGATGAAGGTCGAGATCGACGGGATAGAGAGCGGTCGAGATGGCGGCGAGGGACGGGACGGTTTCGTTGATGGCCGTGACCGTGTTCTCGAACACGACGCCTCGCGCGGCGAGGGTGTCGATGGCGGGCGTCTTCCGCGCCGCGCCGTTGACGCCGAGCGCATCGTGGCGCAAGCCGTCGACGGTGATCAGTACCAACGACTCGGCTGGCACGGGCTCGCTTGGCTCATCGCGCCCGCCGGGCCAAAAGTACACCCCGCCCAAGACCACACCCACGGCCACGATCAAGAGGATCCAAGGCAGGGCGCGTCCGACTCGCCATTCGCTTCGCATCAGTCACCGCCTCCGGGAAACAACTCGGTGAGCCCGAACTGCTCGACGATCACGGCCTGGAGCTCAGCGTACTCTGCATTGGGCTCGATAGGACAGAACGGTTTCCGGAAGAGCGGCAGGATCTCCGAGTCCGGCCTCTGCCTTGCCCCTTGGATCTTCGCCCGCTCCTCGTTCAGCCTGGGCAAGGCTCGAGTGAAATCGTTGAGGGCGACGATGTCGGCCGCCGCGACCGGCCCGATCGACGTCCGTCCTTCCTTTCGCAGCAGCCACTCGGCGAGGCGCTGTCGCCAAGACGCCTTGGGGGGCTTCGGCCCGACGAAGCGGAACGGCTCCTCGCGAAGCCGGGACTGGTAGTACGTGCGGCGCGTGGTGAGCAGCAAGGCCGCCGGCAGGACGCGCTTCAAGTTCGCGTCGTCGTAGTTCTTGAAGATCGAGCAGAGGGGATTGCGGATGTAGAAGACTCGCCGGCGGCTCTCCTCGACGCGCATCGCGGTCGCCGAGTGATGATGGAAGACGAGCGAGCTCGGCACGAAGTGAATGCGATGGCCCAGCA
Source organism: Planctomycetota bacterium (assembly GCA_040219065.1). GTDB lineage: Bacteria > Planctomycetota > OFTM77 > OFTM77 > OFTM77 > OFTM77. The sequence goes on along the minus strand of JAVJTD010000070.1, from coordinate 11,774 downwards.
CCCACAGCCGCCAGCCGAGGTCGACGTCCTCGTAGTAGGCGAAGAAGGACTCGTCGAAGCCCCCCACCTCGAGGAACAGCTCCTTGCGGATCGCCATGGCGCCGCCCATCGCGAAGAGAGACGGCTGCTCATCTCCGACATCCCAGCTCTCGACGCTCTCGCCGTGGCCGAGCTCGAAGCCGATGCCGTGGAAGTTCGAAGCGCCGCCCGCGAAGTCGATTCTCTGACCGTCCCAAGAGCGAGCTTGCGACGTCGTCACCTCGCAGCGTCCTTCGAGCAAGGGCTCGATCAGATTGCGTAGCCAGCTCCGATCGACGCGCATGTCATTGTTGAGGAATGCGACGAGGGGATGGCGCGCGACCTCGGCGCCGTGGTTCGCCGCCCGAGCGAAGCCGGTGTTCACGCCATGCTCGATCAGCGTGACTTCTGGATGCGCTCGCCGGAGGTACTCGATCGAGCCGTCCACCGAGCCATTGTCGACGATGACCACCTCGACATCACCGGGAGCGTCGAGCTCGGCGATGGATTCCAAGCAGGTCCCGAGGTGCTCGAGCCCGTCGTAGTTCGGAATGACGATCGAGACGTCGCCGTGCTGAGTGCTCATTTGCCGCGGCGCAAGCGTCCGAAGAATCCGCCGCCCTCGCCGGCCGAGGCGAGTCGTCCCTCGAGCTCGGCGCAGCGCTTCTCGAGCGCGTGACGCTCAGCGGTCGCGCTCTCCTTTTCGGCCTTCAGCCCATCCAGCTCGCCGCGCATCTCCTCGACCACGGCGCGCAAACGCTCCACCTCACCGGTCGCCGCGTCGAGATACTCCTGTCTTTGAGCGAGGTCGGCATGCAACCGCGCGGGCTCCGCCTGGGCTGTCTCGACCGCGGACTGCATCTCTCGGATGCGCTCGGCGAGGGCGAAGACCTGGTCCGCGAGGAAACGGTTGTATTGGGCGAGCCTTGCAGAGCTCTGGTCTTGGGTCATCTCAGTCGCTCGCTTCGGTGATGCGTGAATCGGAGCCTTCGTGGCTCTCGATCAATCGGGCATAGTGCTCGAGGAGCTCGTCGGCGTTCTCGGGCAAAGTCTTCACGGCGCTCAAGTTCTTCCGCAGCGTCTCGGCGAGCTCGGGCTCGTCGCGCAGCCTGGTGAGCGCCGCTTTGAGCGATCTCGGGTTCGCGCGCTTGAAGAGCAAGCCGTCCTCGCCGTCGCGCACGACCTCGGTCATGCCACCGAGATCCGCGGCCAGGACCGGGATGCCGGCCGCCTGCGCTTCGAGCATGACGAACGGCGTGTTCTCGTACCACAGCGAGGGCACGACCAAGATGTCGATCGTGGCGAGTGTCTCGGCGAGCTGGTCGTGGGCAAAGCCGCCGGCGAAGCGGATGCGCTCGTCGCGGTTCGCGCGGCGCGCGAGCGGACCGGAGTACTCCTCGAAGACGAACGAGTCACCGTGGATGGTCAAGGTGGCCCCGGGCCAGTCGAGCTCGAGGAACGCTCCGACGAGGAGATGCACGCCCTTGTACTTGGCGATGCTGCCCAGGTACCCGATGCGCAGCGTCGCGGCATCGAGTGGCTTGCGGGCCCTCGCCACGTCCGCAAGGCGCTGGTCGACGCCGTACCGCATGACTTCGATACTGGCGTCGTCGTAGCCGTTGCGGACGAAGAGGCTCTTGAGGAACTCCGACGGCGCGAAGAGCTGATCGGCCTTGCCGAGGATGCTTCGCAGAACATCGGGCCGGATCGCGGCTGCGCGGAGATGGGCGAGTGGGGTGTCGACGTTCAAGGTCCCGGGATCGATCTCGGCGCCGAGGAGGGCCTCATCCTTGGGGAAGATGCCGCTCTCGAGCGCCTCATGCAGCGGCCCATAGCCTGCGTAGTGGCTATCGCGCTCGCACCAGATGCACTCGTAGACGTCGACCGGTCCCCGGCACAGCATGTCGTCGACCTTGAGGAGCCGCGTGTCGGGGCACAAGTAGAAGAAGTCCATGAAGTGGACGGCGACCGTCAGTCCCCTCGCCGCAGCCTCCTCGATGAGCGCCGCGCCGTGGAACCGGACGTGGAAGAAGTGGACGACATCGAAGGCCGTCTCCTCGAGGATCCGGCCGAAGCGCTCGGCGTGGAACGGGTTGTAGAACTCGGTGAGCGTGCGGTTCGGCGAGAGATCCAGGCTCGCGCTGAACCGCACGACCCGCAGCCCGTCGACGACGTCTTCGCTCTCGGTGACGAATGGCCCCGGACGGTCGAAGTGAGGCTCGAAGGCGTAGACCGTGACCTCGTGCCCCTTCGCCAGAGCAGCCCGCGCGAGGCGGTAGACGTAGAGCTCGGTTCCCGTGCGGAATCTCGGCAGGAATTGGTGGACGACGAAGCAGATGCGCACGGCTTTGGGCTCGGTGGTTCCAGGGCTCGGCAAAGGGCGAACAGGGTACCTGCGGGGCGGGGAGGGAATCAACCACGGAGGGCACGGGGAGATTGACACGGAGGACACGGGGAGCACGGAGAGATTGACACGGAGGACACGGGGGGCACGGAGGTGTTTACACGGAGGACACGGGGAGCACGGAGGGAGAGATTCTTTGATCCTGGCGGTGGGTGCCGGTGCTCTTCGGGAGATGCAGTCGTTGGATCGGGAGCCGGGAGGAGGACACGGGGGGCACGGAGGTGTTTACACGGAGGACACGGGGAGCACGGAGAGATTGACACGGAGGACACGGGGAGCACGGAGAAGTTGACACGGAGGACACGGGGGGCACGGAGGGAGAGGTTCTTTGATCCTGGCGGTGGGATTGGGTCCTCTTCGGGACATCGTGCGCTTGGCGTGATCAGGATGGCTCACATCGAGGACACGGGGAGTCCGGAGAGCACGAAGGCGTCCGATACCAAGGCTCGAGGAGTGTGCGGGTTCAGTTCCCGGAATTGGCCTCGAGGGCCCTCTGGATCTCCTGGGAGATCTCGACGAGTCGCTCGACGGGTGCATCGATCGGCTGCCACCGCCTTCCGAGGCTACCTCTGGCTTGCTCGATCTCGAAGTCGACCCAGACCCGGATCCAGCTCCCATTGAGCTCGTGCGGCGAGATCTCGATCGTGAGCTGTTCCTTCTCTCGCCGTCGATCGGGGAGGATCCAGCCTTCTGTATGCTCCGAGTCCCGGAACATCCAATCGGTCCTCATCGTCCGAACCGCGTCGGTCCGGTCGATGTACATGGCGTCGTAGTGCTCCGAGAGCATCTGAACAGCAACTCGGGGCTCCTTGGGAGAGTCGATGGTGATCTGCGGCCCACTCGAACAGGCCGTCAGGATCAGCAGCGACAAAAGAAGAACGGCTCGCCTCATGAACACCTCCGAACCGAATCAGTCTGCAAAGCCCGCCCGGCCCGGACCCGATGCACCAACCCGAAAGACGGAGAGCACCCGAACCTACCGACAGGTTTCCCCCCGTGCTCCCCGTGGCCTCCGTGTAAACCTCTCCGTGCTCCCCGTGGCCTCCGTGTAAACCCCTCCGTGCTCCCCGTGGCCTCCGTGTAAACCCCTCCGTGTTCCCCGTGTCAGTCCACCCACTCAGCGACGAACACGTTGGTGTCGCGCGGTGAGGCGTTGTTGCGGTTGGAGGAGAACACGAGCATCGTCGCGTCACGGTTGAACATCGGGAAGCCGTCGAAGGTCTCGTTGAACGTGATCCGCTCGAGGCCGGTCCCGTCCTCATTGATCAAGTACAGGTCGAAGTCGCGGCCATCGGGCTCGTGCATGTTCGAGCTGAAGATGATGCGCTGACCGTCGGGATGCCAGAACGGCGCGAAGTTCGCGGCGCCGTTGTCGGTGACCTGGCGCTTCTCGGAGCCATCGGCGTTCATCACGTAGATCTCGAGCGACGTCGGGCGATAGAGATCCTGCTCGGCGAACTGGAGGTACTCATCCTTCTCGGCGCCCTCGGGATGCCTGGCGCGATAAACGATCTTGGTACCGTCTGGCGAGAAGAATGGGCCGCCGTCATTGCCGATCTCGTCGGTGAGCTGCTGCACGTTCGAGCCATCGCTGTTCATCGTGTAGATGTCGAGGTCGCCGTTGCGATTCGACGTGAACACGATGCGGGAGCCGTCGTGCGAGAGAGTGGCCTCGGCGTCGTAGGCATCGTTGTCGGTCAAGCGGCGCAAGTTCGACCCGTCGGGATCGGCTACGACGATCTCGAAGCCCGGGTAGATCGGCCAGACGTATCCGTACTTGCGATAGTCCGGAGGCGGCGGGCAATCCTCGCTCTTGTACCGTGTCGTCGAATACGTCACGCCCGATCCGTCTGGCAGGAAATAGGAGCAGGTCGTCTTGCCTTGGCCATCGCTGATCTGCCGGCGGCCGGTGCCGTCGACATTGATGACGAAGATCTGGTCGCAGGGCAGGCCATCGGCGGACTGGAAGATGATCTGCCGTCCATCGGCCGAAAAGTAGGCCTCCGCATTCTCGCCGGCCAAGGTGAGCTGCCTGAGGTTCCTCAGATGCTTCTTCTCGTCTGGCAACAGCATCGCCTTCGTCGGGTCGGCGAGCGGGCGCCCGACGTCATCGCTCGGAGCCGCGGTGACCGGCTTCTCCTGCCCCTTTTCCCCCTCGTCGACCGAGCTCGACTCACACCCCAAGAACAATCCGGCACTCAGCACGAGGCTCGCATTGAGCCACGACGTCCAATTCATCGAAAAGCCTCTCGACAGATAGTGTTTCACAATCCCCCTCCTCACTCGGGCTCCGGGCCCAAGGTCACGAGCGGATCGCCGGAATTGACGGTCACACCCGCTTCGACATGGATCTTGCTCACGACGCCGCCGCTCTCGCAACTGATCTCGTTCTCCATCTTCATCGCCTCGACGATGAGGAGCGGCTGCCCGGGCGCGACGGTATCGCCCACTTCGACCATCACCTTGTTCACGATGCCGGGAATCACGCTCTCGACGACGGTTTCGCCAGACTGACCGCCGCCGGCCAGTGCATCGAACGCTGCTGCAGCCTTCTCACGCTCATCGACGACAAGGGCCTCGGTGCGCTCACCGCGCACACCGAGCACGTACTTCGCTCCACGCCTGGCCTCCTTGCGCTCCACCATCACGGGCCAAGAGCGCCCGTCGACCAGGAACGAGTGCTGCAGGGATCGGCCCAAACGCTCGACGTCGATCTGAAGCTCCCGGTCCCCGACGCGCGCTCGCCAGCCCGAGTCCGTCTCGGAAAGCTCGACCTCGATCTCGGCCCCGCGGACGCTCACCGTGTACTTCATCACATCCCTCGGCGCAACTGGGCCATTCGTCCCGCGATCTTCCAGGCGCTCCCCGTGGAGGTGCCCCCATCGCCCGTGGTCTTCAGGTGCGAGCGGCGCTTCTCGAGGTCGGCCAAGACGGCCGCGATCGCCGCCAGCTCTTCGGATTCGATCACCGGAGCAGAGCCGCGCAGGTTCTCGATCTCGCTCTCGAGGAAGTGCGTGTCGTACTTGCCCGACTGGAATCGCGGATGTTCGAGCACCAGCCGAATCGTCTCGGCGCTCGTCTTGACGCCCGGCAGGGACAGCTCGCTGAGTGCCGAGCGGAGTCGCCGCAGAGCCGAAGGTCGATCGGCGCCCCAGACGATCAGCTTGGCGAGCATCGGATCGTAGAAGAGACCGACCTCCATTCCCGCGTAGACCGCCCCGTCGAAGCGCACGCCTGGGCCGCTCGGAATCTCGACCGACTGGATCGTCCCTGTCGCGGGCAAGAACGTGTCGGGATCCTCGGCGTTGATGCGCGCCTCGATCGCGTGGCCGGTGAAGCGGATGTCCTCCTGCTTCAGCCGGAGCGGCTCACCCGCCGCGATGTAGAGTTGCTCGGCGACGAGGTCGACACCGGTGACCATCTCGGTCACGGGGTGCTCGACCTGGAGGCGGGTGTTCATCTCGAGGAAGAAGAAGTCGAGGTCCTCGTTGACGAGGAACTCCATCGTCCCGGCCCCGAGGTAACCCAGGGATTGAACCGCGCGCACGGCCGCCTCGCCCATCGCCTGGCGGGTCTTCTCGTCGATGAGTGGCGAGGGCGTCTCTTCGATCAGCTTCTGATGACGCCTCTGGACCGAGCACTCCCGCTCGCCGAGATGGATCGCGCCGCCGTGGGCATCACCCAGGACCTGGATCTCGACGTGATGCGGGTTCTCGACGACCTTCTCGAGATAGATACGGGAGTCTTGGAAGGACTTGCCCGCTTCCGAGCGCGCCAGACGAGCGGCCGAGAGCAGATCCTTCGGCTCGCGCACGATTCGGATACCCTTGCCGCCACCTCCGCCGACGGCCTTGATCATCACCGGGAATCCGATCTGGGCCGCGGCCTTCTCGAGCTCTCCGTCGTCCTCGATGCTGTTCTGCACGCCGGGCACGACCGGGACACCGGCCTCGGTCATGGCGCGGCGAGCGGCGACCTTGTCGCCCATGCGCTCGATCGACTCGGGCGAGGGACCGATGAAAACGAGGCCGGCTTCGCGGCATGCGCGCGAGAAGCCGGCGTTCTCGGACAGGAAGCCATACCCCGGATGGATCGCCTGAGAGCTCGTCGCTCGGGCGGCGTCGAGGATCTTCTCGCTGGCGAGGTAGGACTGCGCGGCAGGCGGCGGTCCGATACAGACGGCCTCGTCGGCGAGCCGTACATGGAGCGCTTGCCGATCCGCCTCGGAGAAGACGGCGACGGTACGCACGCCGAGCTCTCGGCAGGTGCGGATCACCCGGATGGCGATCTCGCCGCGGTTGGCGATGAGGATCTTCTCGAACGGCTTCTTCACGTCGGGCTCCGGGTCCGCTCAGAGCGGAATGTTGCCGTGCTTCTTCGGGGGATTGCTGTCCCGCTTGTTCTCGAGCATGCGCAGCGCCGAGATCAGCCGTGGCCGCGTCTGGCTCGCCTCGATCACGTCGTCGACGTAACCGCGCTCGGCCGCCGTGTACGGATTGGCGAACTTGCGGCGGTAGTCCTCGATGAGCTTCGCTTCCATCGCCGCGGGATCTTCGGCCTCGGCGATCTCGCGCCGGAAGATGATCTCGACCGCGCCCTTCGGCCCCATCACGGCGATCTCCGCCGTCGGCCAAGCGAAGTTGAAGTCGCCGCGGATGTGCTTCGAGTTCATGACGTCGTAGGCACCGCCGTAGGCCTTGCGCGTGATGACCGTGATCTTCGGGACGGTCGCCTCGCAGAAGGCGTAGAGCAGCTTGGCGCCGTGCTTGATGATGCCGCCGTGCTCCTGCTGCGTGCCCGGGAGGAAGCCCGGCACGTCCTCGAACACGATGAGCGGAATGTTGAAGCAGTCGCAGAAGCGAACGAAGCGCGCGCCTTTCTGCGAGGCGTCGATGTCGAGGACACCGGCGAGGTGTGCCGGCTGGTTGGCGATGATTCCGACGGCGCGGCCGTCGAGGCGAGCGAAGCCGACGACGAGGTTCCGAGCGTAGGCTTCGTGCACCTCGAAGAAGTGGCCACCGTCGCAGATGCGACGGATCGCCTGCTTGATGTCGTAAGGCTTGTTCGGATTCTCGGGAACGAGCTCGTCGAGCTCGAGGTCGCGGCGATTCGGGTCGTCGCCCGAGGAGCGGCGCGGCGGGTCTTCATGATTGTTGAGCGGCAAGAAGCCCATCAGCTCGCGAATCCCGAGCAGGCACTCCTGATCGCTCTTGGCCGTGAAGTGCGAGACGCCACTCTTCGAAGCATGTGTCGCGGCGCCGCCGAGCTCCTCGCTCGTGACCTCTTCGTGCGTGACAGTCTTCACGACGTTCGGGCCCGTCACGAACATGTAAGCCGTACCTTGGACCATCCAGACGAAGTCGGTGATGGCCGGCGAGTAGACCGCGCCGCCGGCGCACGGCCCCATGATGGCCGAGATCTGCGGGATGACGCCCGAGGCCAAGGTGTTGCGAAGGAAGATGTCGGCGTAGCCACCGAGACTGACCACGCCCTCCTGAATGCGCGCGCCGCCCGAGTCGTTGAGGCCGATGACCGGGATGCCGGCCTTGAGCGCCATGTCCATGATCTTGCAGGTCTTCTCGGCGAAGGACTCGGACAAGGAGCCACCGAAGACCGTGAAGTCGTGTGAGAAGAGGTAGACGGGACGGTCCTCGATCATGCCGTAGCCGGTGACGACGCCGTCGCCGAGCACCTGCTTCGACTCCATGCCGAAGTCACGGCAGCGGTGAGTGACGAAGGCGTCCATCTCGACGAACGAGCCGGGATCGAGGAGCAGGTCGATGCGCTCTCGAGCCGTCAGCTTCCCGCGCTCATGCTGCGCGGCGATCCGCTCGACGCCTCCCCCCAGCTTCGATCGCTCTCGCCGCTCATGAAGCTCGCTCAGCGGGTTCTGACTTCCACCCTCTGCGGGTTCGCTCATCTCTTTCCTCGGGTCTCGGGTCCGGCGCCGATCCGCGTCTCGATCCACTCGTCTTCGCGAGGTGGCCGAACGCGGAGGCGCTGATTGAAACCGATTTGCTCTCGGGGGAAAAGACAAAGGAAGCGGTAACCCGGGAGACACCTCGGAGTGCCTGACGACGGAGTGCCCAAGTCGAGCGAGCCAGTGACCGAGTCGGTCGTTGAGAGCTCTCGCAAGCGAGCTTGGGCCAGGGGCAACCTTGCGGCGACTCCGAATGGCCCCTGGCTCGGCACCTCCTGGCTCGATCGTCTGTGGCGTCGAGGAGGTGGCTTTCCACTCGAAGGCCCCATTCCGTTTCGGTCGCGCGGGCTCTGTTGGTTCGTCGTGAGGGACCGCGCCTACTCTTCGATCAGCTCGGTGAGGACGCCGGCGGTGGCTTTGGGGTGAACGAAGGCGATGCGGTGGCCGCCGGCTCCGATGCGGGGCTCTTCGTCGATGAGCTGCAGCCCTGCGTCCTTGAGCTTCGCCAGGGTGGCCTCGAGGTCTTCGACGTCGTAGGCGAGGTGGTGGATGCCTCCGCCGCGCTTCTCGAGGAACTTGGAGATCGGGCTGTCGGCGGCGGTGGGCTCGAGCAGCTCGATCGTGACCTCACCGACCTTCAGCTTGAGGGTTCGGACCTTCTGATCCTCGACGACCTCTTCGCCGATCACCTCGAGACCCAGGACGTCCCGGTAGAGGCGAGCGGCGCTCTCGATGTCCGTGACGGCGATCCCGATGTGGTTGAGCTTGTCGAGCATCAGAGCTTCTCCTGCATCTTCAGTCCGCCTTGGTTGCTGATCACGATCTCGTAGATCTTGTCGACGCCGACCTTGAGAAAGACCGCGTTGCCGTACGCCGCGTCGATGCCGTCGGCCTGGGCGAGCTCGCGATCCTGGGCGTACTTCCAGAACTCCTTCCAGATCTCTCGCTCGAACTTCGCGAGCTCGGGCTCTCCGAGCTCGTAGGCGGTCGGGGCCTTGGACGTGAGGTCCTCGAGGGGATAGCCGTCCTCGGGAGCCTGCTTCTCGCCGAAGACGCGCGTGAGGAGGTAGGCGGCCTTGCCTCGCAAGGGGTCGCCCATCTTCACCTTCTCCTCGTCGAACTGGATGATGAGTGACTCGAAGTAGACGATGTCGCCCTCGATCCGGAACGGCCCTTTGGCCGGCGGGGTGGGATCCCCTTCGCGGCGCGGAGAGACGAGGATGCGCACGTCTGTCCAGAGCTTGCCGTCATCGTCGCGCACCTGATCGACCACGACGACGTTCGCGATCACTCGCCGCTCGGTCAGGCGCTGGGCGATCTGCTCGAGCGTCTCGTTGCGCCGCTCGAGCTCTTTTTTCTCCTCGAGCGCCTCCTGGAGCTGCTTGTCCCGGAAGGTCAGAGCATCGAGGACACTCTTCAGCCCGAGCGAGGTGGCCGCGACGTAGACCAGGCCGACGGCCGCACCGACGACGAGGATCGTGCGAATGACGAATGAGGATCGCTTTCGGGTCACGGTGTGATTCCCGTGGGGCCGGGCGGGTCGCCTCCGGCGCCAACCGCCCCGGGCCGAAGCCTCCCACCGTGCCGACCATGGTAAAGGAAAACGCTCGCCGTCAGAACGGTCAGCTCAGGGCTTCGGCGTAGCGGATGATGCGGGCGAGGTCGTCGGGGAGCTCGGAGCAGAATTCGAGGCGCCGCTCGCTGGTCGGGTGGGTGAACTGCAGCCGGTAGGCATGGAGGAACAGCCGGATCGGCAGCTCTTCTCCCGACGGCAGGAACGTGCGCTCGACTTCGCCGCCGCGTCCATACAAAGGGTCTCCAACGACGGGGTAGCCGAGATGCGAGAGGTGCAGGCGAATCTGGTGCGTGCGACCCGTGAAGATCCGGCAGCGCACGTGGGTGTGCCGGGGGTAACGGTGGATGACCTCGTAGAAGGTGAGCGCCTTGCGGCCTGTGAAGTGCACCATCATGCGATCGTGACGATGCGGGTCGCGGGCGATGGGCGCGTCGATGTACTCCGAGTCGAAGGGCATCACGCCGCGAACGAGCGTCTGGTACTCCTTCTCGACCGTGCGGCTCTTGAACTGGTCCTTGAGGCGCAGGTGGGCTCGGTTGGTCTTGGCGATGAGCAGGACGCCGCTCGTGTCGCGATCGAGGCGATGGACCAGGCCGGGTCGATCCTTGCCCGCCACGTCGGACAAGGAGTCGAAGCGGTGCATCAGCGCGTTGACCAGCGTCGGCGTCCTCTGTCCCGGCACGGGGTGGACGGCGATGCGCGGCGGCTTGTTGATGACGGCGAGGACGTCGTCCTCGAAGAGCACCTCGAAGGGGATCTCGACGGGAGCGACCGAGGCGGGCGGCTCGAGGAAGTTGACCAGGATCTGCTCGTTGCCGCGGAGGAAGTAGCCGGGCTTGACGAGTCGACCGTTGACCTGCACCAGTCCCTCGAGGATTCGCTTCTTGAAGAAGCTTCGGGTGTTCCCGGGGAAGGTCTCGGCGAGAAAGGCATCGAGCCGCATGCCCATCACGTCGGGCATGGCCTGCAGGACTTCTTGGCGCGCAATCTCACCACTCGACAACGTTTGGGTCCCCTCCGGCAGCGATCGAATCGAACTTCTGAACGGATCGAACGGAAACCGGTGAAACCGGATCCACGAACAAGGGCTGTTTATACTTGTCCTCCGGCGGCCCCGCAACCTGGACGGGTGCTCGGGGATCGTTCGAACTCCGCTGGCGGCTTGATTTTCCGATTGACCGAAATCGAAACTGCCCCCTAACATGGCTCAATTATTCCAGATCGGACCTTCGTCCGGTCGCCCCCCCTCGAGCCCAACCGAGGGAGCTGGAAACGGCAGAATCCAGTGCGACCGGGAGGACTCCTCTTCATCCACCGCTTTCTAGGGGAAAGATGATGCGATCGAACCTGCTCGCACGCTCTCTCGCCGTCCTGATGGGAATCACGGCTGTAGCGCTCGTAGCCTTGTTCTGTGAGGCGTCGAACGATCCCGTTCAGGACGAGGCACCGCGCGGCATGGTCTCAATCCCGGGCGGCAAGGTGCTCCTCGGCACCACCAAAGAAGAGATCGAGAAGCTGGCCGCCAGGATCTCCTCTTCCACCGACAAGGCGCTACTCGTCGCCGAGTACCCGCAGCACGAAGTGACGGTAGACCCCTTCTACATCGGCGAGACCGAGGTCACCAACAGGCAGTGGAAGGCGTTCCTCGACGCGACCGGGAGCCAGGCCGTTCCTTACTACTTCTATCTCCCCAAGGAGGACGTCGCTCCGGCACCGGCGAAACAGCCACAACAAGCCGCCAAGAAGGACGACCCCAAGAAGGACGACCCCAAGAAGGACGACCCCAAGAAGGACGACCCCAAGAAGGACGACCCCAAGAAGGACGACCCCAAGAAGGACGACCCCAAGAAGGACGA
>JAVJTD010000068.1:0-25458 GCA_040219065.1 Planctomycetota bacterium | reverse complement strand
GGCGTGGACGCCGACCTCGAGCATGGCCTCCGAGGCGGCCTTGTTGAGAGTCGCCATCTGGTCGGCGGCCAGATCACCGAGCTCGGCCTCGATGGCTCTCATCCTCACCAAGGCACTCGGCATGGGCACCCTCAGTACCGCGATGAAGAAGAGAGCCATCGAGGCCGAGCTCGGTGATCTGGCCGCCGACCAGATGGCGACTCTCAACAAGGCCGCCTCGGAGGCCATGCTCGAGGTCGGCGTCCACGCCGCTACCGATATCACCGGCTTCGGGTTGGTCGGGCACGCAAGGAACATCGCGCGCTCGAGCGGCGTGCAGCTTCGCTTCGAGGCGGCCGCCCTGCCGATCTTCGAGCGCGCCGAGGCCCTCGCCGCCAAGGGGCTCCTCTCCGGTGGCGCTTGCCGGGGGCAAGAGCAGCTCGGTCGATCGGTGCACGTCGCGAGCTCGGTCGATCCGATTCGAGCCAGCCTCGCCTATGACGCCGAGACCTCGGGCGGCCTTTTGATCGCCGTTGCCTCCGAACGCGCAGACGCGCTCGTCTCCGCGCTCGAGGCTCGCGGGGTGGCCGTCCGGGCCGTGGTCGGCGAGGTCGCGCCGGCCGAAGGCGAGATCGACGTCGTACTGAGCTGAAACACCATTCGGACCGCCGGCTTCAGCCGGTCTCCGTGTCCTCCGTCCGAGCGCCTCGGAGAGAACCCAGACCTCAGATCTGAATCTCCGTGGCTGAAGTCGCCGGCTCCACTCCGTGCAAGCCTTCCAGGCTTTGGCCTGTCATACCGGGATTGGCCCGATTTCCCAGGGCGTTGCCCCGGGCGTTGCCCTGGGCTGACGAGTGGCAGCCCTTTCAGGGCGAAGAACTCCGCGTCGGAAGCGTTGCCCCCGGCCCAAGCTCGCTCGTGGCTGCCTTTGCCGACAGACTCGGTCTTTGGCTCGCTCGACTTGGGCACTCCCACCGACAGATCATTGACCCGCGGCGTCGGGCGCTTAGGATTGTCCTCGCCTCGAATCATTCGCGATGCGGGAGTGGATCGGTGCTGGTGTATCGCGCGGACTTCAAATCCGTTGTGGGGTCATCACAGGCCCCGGGTGGGTTCGATTCCCATGCACTCCCGCCAGCCTCTCCGCGGTGCCGGTGCCAATCCGGCTTGCGGTCGCTTTCCGATTCCCGATAGGATGTCGCCCAGCGGGATCGAAGGAAGCGAAGCAGGGCATCGGCACATCCTCCAGGGGATCGGTGCATCTCTCCGATGAGGTCCCGAGTGGAAGCATGTCGCCCGACTCGGACCGCAGACTCGAAGTGAAGCAAGACTGGTGAATCCTCCCGGAGTGGCGATCGACGCGCGAAGGTCCACCTGGACTCGGGTCTTGTCCTGGGTGGGATTGATCGTCGTCCTCGGAATCGGATTCGTGCCGCGCTGGCATTGGCTGGACCAGCCGTGGGACCTCGACGAGGCCGACTACCTGTATGCGGCGTCCTTCGGCATCCTGGCGAATGCGCTGGATGCACAGGTCGAGACGCCCGACGGTGTGCGGGACCTCAACCGGATCCGTCACCGGCACGCACCGGGCTTGCAGTACCTGATGGTGCTCTGGGAATCAGTAGTCGGAGACGATGAGCGACTGCTGCGCCTGTGCAGCTTGTTCGCGGGGCTCGCGACGATCGTCCTGCTCTGGCTCTCACCGCGCATCGCGCCCGGGCTGGGCACATGGACGGGACCGTTCGCTGCGGCCTTGCTGGCGGGGATGCCGTTCCACGCCGAGGCCTGCAAGATCTTCAACATGCACCCGGTGTCGGTCTTGCTCTTGGTGGCCGTCGTGCTGGCCTTGACACGGGCCTTGCGCACCGAGCGCGACCGGGACCTGGCCATCGTCGCGGTGCTCGTGGCGCTTCAAGCCCTGATGATGGAGTACGGGGTCATCACCGGCTGCACGGTCGTGCTGGTGCTGCTGATCGTGCGCAATCCGTGGCTGGGCTTCGAGCGCCGTGAGACCGGACCGCGCCTCTTCGGCTGGGGACTACGGATCGGGCGCGGGCTCGTTCGCGCCGTGCTGCTGCTCTTCGCAGTGTTCTTCCTGCTCTGGCCGGGCGGCCTGATCCACGCGAACAGCGTCCTCAACTTCGGCTACTACGCCATCGAGTATGCCCGCGCCGGTCATCCCAGTCTGGTGGGCGGGAAGACGGTCTTCCATCTGCCGCTCGACACTTGGATCGGCTGGTTCTGGGACTTCGCGCCCGTCTTCGGGATCGCGTTCCTCGCCGCGGCCGCCGCGATCCTGATCCGCGCCAAGCAGTGGATCGTGCGCCCGCTGGCGCCCGCCGGCGTGTTCACCGTCATCTACCTCATCGTCCTCTTTCGCCAGCATACGTTCCTCGTGAGGTACGGCGCCCACACGGCTGCCTTGATGTGCCTGATCATCGGCTACGCGCTCTCTCGTCTCACCGAGCGTCGGCGAGTCGCCGGCTTCGTCATTGCCGTCACGGTGATTGCCGGGTCAGCCGTCACCGGGTTCGAGAGAGGCTTCGAGGCGCGCCCCGGCTTGTTGGCGTATGACCAGGCGAGGGATGTCGTCTCGGTCGAGTTCGATGCGAGCGATCGAGGATTGGCACACTACGCCAGCGTGCTGCGCCGTTACTTGCCGAGCTACGAGATCCACATGGCACCGATCGCTCCGATGACCGAGTCGCAGATCGAGGATCTCGAGGCCGGCGTCTATGACTACGTCGTCCTGCATCGCTACGTCATCGCACGCTTCGCTGAAGACCCCGGTCTGCGCCTGCTCCGCCGCGGTGACCTCTACGAAGCGCTCCCCGTGATTCGGGATCGCGGCGAGCCCGCCGTCTGGATCTACCGCCGCCGGCGTGGGGACGGAGAAGAATGAACCACAGAGGTCACAGGGAACACGGAGATGGGGCTCACGGGATGAGGACCGACATCGATCTTCCCGACATCTTGCGGGTGAGGACCGCTCCGGCTTGGCTGGAGTGCGTCGAGAGAGACCTCGATGCGCTGCTCATCGACCATGCCTATTGCGAGCAGAAGGCCGCTTCGATGGCGCTCGCCTTGATCGGCAAGTATCCCGGCCGCTCGGAGCTCGCCCATCGGATGGTCGCGCTCGCGCACGAGGAGTTGCATCACTTCGATCGCGTCTTCCAGATCCTCGAGCGACGAGGCGTCGCTTTGACGGGCAAGCGCAAGGATCCTTACGTTCAGGCGCTCCGCCAGCACGTGCGGCGGGGATTCGGTGTCGAGCGTCAGCTCTGCGACGAGCTGCTCGTCTGCTCCTTGGTCGAGGCCAGGTCCTGCGAGCGCTTCGGTGTGCTCGCAGACGGCCTCAGCGACCGCGAGCTGGCGAGCTTCTTCCGTGAGCTGAATTGGGCCGAGGCCCGGCATCACGAGCTGTTCGTCGAGCTGGCGGCCGGCGAGCATCCTGGAGGGCGAACCGCCGTGCTGGAGCGTTTGAGCGAGCTCTCCGAGCGCGAAGCGGAGATCCTCACTCATCAGCCGATCGAGCCCCGGATGCACTGAGCGGCCTCAGCGCAGCTCTGCTCGAGGATCCTCGAGCCGGATCTCGGGCCAATGGTGCCGGACCCGGACGACGAGCACGATCTCGTTCCGGCCGAGCTGTAGCTCGAGTGGATCGGTCGCTCCCCACGATTTCTTCGGCGCCCGAGCACCCACCCAGATCGTCTCGACCGACCCTTCATGGAGCAGGCGGTATCGGCCTGGACGCGGAGCGTTGATGGTGGTGTGCATGAGGTAGAGGCCCGGTGCGGGACGAAAGCCCTGCGTAACGGGCATCCAGCCGACGGCGCCTTCGTCGGTCGGCAGAGACGGCCAGGCCACGCCCCCGGCAGCGGTGTCGCGGGCAGCGATGCTCCAAAAAGCGCGGTCGTGCTCGGAGAGCGGGCCCATGCCGCGGAGCCGAGGCGTGAAGGGCGGGCTCTCGGGCGAAGGACCGAAGTGCCGGTATGAGATCCAGTGTGCACTCGGCTCGATGTGGTGGGCGCTCGGACCATCGAGCGGGCGCGGCGAAGCCAGGTCTAGCCAATACGACTCGCCGGCGAGCTGGCCGATCCATCGATCGCCCGGTACCGGGGACCGAGGTGCGATGTGCAGGCGAAACGGTCGAGCGGCTCCCCGATCGACCGAGACCGTCAACGTCACTCTCTGAGGTTGATCGTCCCAATGCTCGAAGGAGATCCGAACCCCGTCTTCGAACGGCAACGGAAGCGTCGTTTCCAGTCGATCCGCTGTCAAGCTCAGCTCGGGTAAGGTGATCGTGCCGGCCAGCAGTGTCCAGTCGATGTCGGGTTTGGGGTGGCCAGAGGTGTGCGCCCGAAGGCGAGCGCCGGTCAGGGAAGCTGACCTCAAATGAAGGGACCGCACCTCGCCGGAGCCCGTCAAGCGCATCAGTGTCGTCTCTTGACCTGGCGGCACGAGGCGCCGGTCTTCGAGGTGGTCGCTCCTGGGGCTGCGCCCATGGGCCGGGAGTGCGATCGGACCCGCCACGACGGCGGTCCCGCGCGGATAGGTCCGCCCGATGAGCCTCACGCGCGAGTCGACCCGCGACTCGCAGTGAATGCGGACTCGATTCCTATACAGCAGAGGCCGCTCCAAGCCTGCTTCGCAATCGATCGTCCGCGGGGGATCTTCGTCGAGACGCACCGCGATCACCGCAGCGCCGTCGTCCACCTCGAGGACGTCCAGGCGGCCCGGGCCGGCCAGCTCGAATCGGGCGGGCGCGGCGGCCGAGCTCGACAGGCTTCGCTCAAAGGGAACTCCGTCGAACAGGCGGCTCACCGCATCTTGTGCGGCGGCCGGTATCACGCTGGCCAGACCGAGCAAGGACGCGCTCAGCCAGCTCCAGACGGTGCGGCGCGCCGGGTGGAATTTTCCGTGCAATGGTCGAAGCCTTCTTGGAAGATGCGCGGTTTCGGTCACCGCGACGAGCGGTGCGAATCGACCTGTCCTGGATTCTCTGAGTGACATGAAACCATCCTTCGAGACGTTGATCGAGCAGTTGGATCGTTCGGAAGACTCGCTGCTGGCGCCCTGGGCCGCGTACCAGCTCGTCACCGGGCACGAGGACCGGTTGAAGGAGGTCTTGCGAAAGCTGCTCGGGTTGGCGGCGCAGAAGCCGTGGATCTTGGAGCAGCTCTCCCAGGAGCTCGTGACGCTCGAGATCGAGGAGCCGATCGCGGGTCACAGGCAGCACCTCGAGGCGTTGATCGAGAAGGCCGATACCGGAGCACAGTTCGCCGCGCTGAAATGGCTGGGCTCCTGGGAAGGCACGGCGGCTCGCGACACGCTCGAGGCCGTGCTCGATCAGCCGATCCCGAAAGATGAAGAGAAGGCGCACACCGCACTACTGCGACGCAGCGGGGCCGTCGCGGGACTGCTCGCGATCGGGGACGACGAGGCCACGAAGCGGGCGTTGAAGTCCGTCGAGGAGAACGCGAAGCTCGATGGGCGAGAGATCGTCGATTGGCCGATCGCGCTCATCCGCGCGGGAACGCCAGACGCCGCAATCGCCGCCGCGGCACGTCTCTTTCGCCAGCTCGAATCCCCGGAGGCCGCTCAGGCGCAGTCGAAGATCCTGGCGAGCCAGTCCGGTGTCAGCGGCGCTTGGAGCGTGTTCCAAGACGTTTTGGCCTCTCAGAGCGGCCGCGTGTTCCGTCAGCTCGTGAAAGCGAATTTGCCAGGCGTCTTCGAGGACGATGTTCTCGAGGAGATCGGCGAGGACGTGGACAAGGGGGAGCTCGGGCGCTCGGCCGCAACGGTCCTCGAGACGCTACGATCAGCCCCGCTTCCCGAGCCGAAGGCCGAGCGGGCGAAAGACCTCGCCCTCGCCATTCGCTGCGCACGAGCCTTCCTCGAAGAGAGCCTCGAGTGGGGCCGCGCCGCTGGCGCCGTGCGTCGCGAGCTCGTCCCGTTGCTCCTCGCCTGGCGCTGCGAGCTTCGCGCCGCTTCCGAGCCGGAGCCGGACTGGGCGAGCATGAGCTTCGACGATGTCTTCATGAGGCTGCGTGCGCCCAAGATCGACACAGGCGAGATGAGCGAAGCCCTGCTGAATCGAGCGCGTAGTTTTTCTCCCGAAGAGACCTCCAAGCTCGGCGAGTTCCTCGCCGGCAATCCGGACCTGGGCATCGCCGAAGGTCGGCTCTGGCGGTTGTTCGGTGCGACCCGGCAGCGGCCGGCGCTCGAACAGGTGCTCGCCGCCATCCGCGCCGATGCCGACGGCGTCCACTCGGTCTGGTTCTCGGCGCTGGGCGAGTTCGGGGCGGAGGCGCTCCCCGAGCTCCAGAGCTTGGTCCTCGACGAATCCCTGTCGCACCCCGCCCGGCTGCTGGCGTTTCTCGTGCTCGAGGACCAGGCGAGCGAGCAGGAGCTGGAGAATTTCGTCTTCGACCACTTCGTCTCTCTCCAGGGTCATCTCACCGACGAGCTCTATCGCTTCCTCTCCCACAGTCCGAGTGAGCGCTACTTGCCTTCGATCATGGAGGCCTATCGACCGGGAGAGGCCGAGCTCGCCTGGGCGGGTCTGATCCATTGTGAGCTGTTCCGCGTCGAGCCGGCTTTCGAGAAGCGACTTCGCAAGGGCATTCAGTCCAATTACCGGAAGAAAGCCGAGCGGATGCAGGACGTTCAGCAGAATCCGATGAACTACTTCGGCGAGGTCTCGTTGCGACTGCGATGCACCGAGTGCCAGCATGCCTATCTGTATGACGTCGGGCTCATCTTGGTCGACGTCAATCGGCTCGAGGCCAGGGAAGGGGCAGTCAGAGACTTCGTGCACATCCAGTCCCGCGTGAAGTGCAAGTACTGCAAGGCCATCGACCGGTACGAGATCACCTGGTCGGCCGAGGAGCATCTGCGCTCACTCCTGACGCAATGCTTCTCGCTGTTGCCGCGGTTGAAGACCCCGAAGATCGGGGCTTTCTACTTCGCCATTCTCACCTCGGAGTACATGCCGGGAGAAAGGCCCTCCTTCCAGCAGCTCACCGAGAAGCTGAAGGAGCTGTCGGAATCGCGTCCTGGTGATGCACCGCTCCTGATGAACTTCGCAAATCAGCTCCGAGCAGACCTGCAATACGACGAGGCGCTGAAGGTGATCGACCGATTGGTCGAGCTCGAGCCTGAAGCCGCCGAGCCCTACATATTGCGTGGGACGATCCACCAAAGATTCGACCGTCACCAGGAAGCCTACGACGACTTCCAAAAGGGCGTCGAGCGGATCGAAAGCGGCAAGCAGCTTCGAGAGCCGATGGACCGCCTGGCCGCAAGCCTGGGTCGGCACCTGTCCGACAGCGCCGCCTCGATCGGTCAGGCGATCTCGGGCAGCACGCTCTCACATCTGCAAGAGCTCGCGACTCGGAAGTCCTCGATCGTATTGGCCGACGACATCCCGCAAGAGTTGACGGCAGAGATCTCCGGCTCAGGCGCCAGCGAGATCTCCCAGAATGCGCTGTGCCCATGCGGCAGCGGCCGAAAATTCAAAGCCTGCCACGGGCAGTAGGCGGACCACCTTCTACCACAAGCAAGACTCGATCGACGTCCATCCGTGGTCTCAACTCCGTGCTCTCTGTGTGCTCTGTGGTTCCATCTCCCCATCGAAGGGGCTCGCACTCCGGAGGCGTTCAGCGCCTCAGCGCCTCGAGGCGTCGCTGGGCTTCGGCGGCTCGCTCGGGGGCGCCGTTGGCTTCGCAGGCTCTGGCCAGGCGCTCCCAGACGTCGGGGTCGTTCGGGAGCTTGTTGGCTGCTTTGCGGAGCATCGCCTCGGCTTGCAGGGCGCGACCCAGGTTGAACAGACCGGTGCCGGCTTCGAGGAGGATCTCGGCGGCGTCATCGCTGTCCTCGACCGCTCGGGTGTACGCCTTCGCCGCATCGGGCTGGCGGCCCATCTCGGTCAGCACGCGTCCCAGACGGACCCAGGCACGACCATCGTGGGGAGGCAGCCCGGCCGCTCGCTCGAAAGCCTCGAGAGCCTTGGGCAGCTGACCACAGCGGCGCGCGACCTCTCCCAGGTGGATCTCGATCTCGGCATCCTGCGGGCTCGCTCGGCGGGCGAGGTCGAGCAGTCGTAGGCCCTTGTCACACTCGCCCAGCGCTCCCCACAGTCGGCCGAGATGGTCGAGCAGCTTCGGGTTGGTCGGGTCCTTCGGGAGCAATGCGTCCAGCTTCTCCGCCAGCGAGCGGATCTCGTCCGGGCGACCATTCAGCAGCGTGCTCTCGACGCGCAGGATCGGATCCAGCAGCTCGATCAGGTCTTTCGGATCCCGGCCCGATGGCGGCGGCGCTTTTCCGCCGAGGTATCCGAGCCGATTCAAGTTCTCGAGGACCGTCTGGTCAGCGGCGCCCGTCTGGACCTCCATGACGTCGGGACCCGACTCTTGCGGCAGCGCTCGCCGCATCGCTTCCAGCCGCTCGGTGCGCTCCGTCGCCAAGTTCTCGAGCTCACCCGGATCTTCGCTGGTGTCGTAGAGCTCGGGCGTCGGGGCTTCGATGAGCTTGTCGCGGTCGGTGCGCAAGCCTCGGAGCTCCGACCAGCCCATCGAGAGGCGCGGTGCAAAGCTCTCGAGATAGGCGGCCTCCGGCAGCCGGCCTCCCTCTCGAATCGTCTTCCACAGCGGTCGTCCCTGCATCGTCTCTGGCACCGAGAGATCCAGAGCGTCGAGAACGGTCGGTGCGATGTCGATGGTCCGCCCGACGCCGCGATCGAGCACCTTGCCCTTCGGAACACCCGGCCCGGCGAACAGCATCGGCACACGCATCGTCGAGTCGTAGATGAAGAAGAAGTGCGTCATCTCGCCGTGCTCACCCAGCCCCTCGCCATGATCCGAGGTGACGACGACGAGCGTTCGCTCGAGCTCGCCGCGCTCCTCGAGCCAGTCGAAGAGCCGCCCGATCTCTCGGTCGACGCTCGCGATCTCGGCGTCGTAGCCATCCGAAAAGCGCTTCGCGAGATCGTCCGGTGCACGCCGTGGCAGGTGCGGATCGAAGAAGTGCACCCAGGCAAAGAAGGGGCGCTCGGTGGCCTGGTCAGACCAAGCCTCGAATGCCTGTCGCGTCGCGCCGGCGTCGCGCTCGAGCTCGGTGCCGACAGCGTCGTCGTAGTGATCGAAGCCGCGGCCTAGCCCGAAGGGGCGTGTGACGACGTAGGCCGACACGAAGGCGCCGGTCCGATAGCCGGTGCGAGCGAGGCGCTCGGCGAGCGTGGGGAGACGGTCGTCTAGCCGGTCGGTGCCGTTCATCCGCACGCCGTGACGAGTGGGATAGGCGCCGGTCAAGATGCTCGCATGGGAGGGCAAGGTGATGGGCGCGGCCGTGAACGCCTGCTCGATGCGAACGCCGCGCGCGGCGAGGGCGTCGAGGTGGGGCGTCGCTCCGCTGTCCGATCCGTAGCAGCCGACGCGATCCGCCCGCAGTGTGTCGATCGTGATGATCAACACGTTGGGCGGCCTCTCCTCCTTCGAGCAGGCGATTGCCATCGCAGACAGCGCAACGACCAGCCAACCGCGCCAGCTCATCGCCCGGCCTCCTCGCCAGTCGCCCGGCGCCAAGCCTGGAGCGCCTCGGGCTGCTCCGGCTGGTGATCGAGCAAGTCCTTCAACAGGCGCCGCTCGCGAGCCGCGTCTCCGGTTTCGCGTGCCTGTCGCGCCAGGGTCAAGCTGGCCCGTGCGAAGAGCTCACCCTCGGGATCGATCGCCTCGAGAGCGGTAAGATGTCCCTGCGCCCGCTCCGATTGCCCCAGTTTCGAAGCGACCTGAATCGCATGGAGCCGGAAGAGCGCCTTGTCCGGACGCAGCGTGCACGCGCGCTCGTAGTGATCGAGTGCTTCCCCTGTTTGGCCTTGCGCGCGAGCAGTCGTTCCCAGGTCGTGCCAGGCCTCGGCGTTCTCGGGCTCCTCATCGAGGACGCGGCGCAGCTCGCGCTCGGCTTCCTCGAGTGCCCCGCTCCGACCGAGCGCCGCCGCGAGGTCTTGCCGGCAACTCGTGAAGCTCGCGTCCAACGCGAGCGCGCTGCGGAATGCCGCGATCGCCGGCTCGAGCCGTCCGCATCCCGACCACAGGCGACCGAGGCAATGGTGCAACACCGGATTCTCCGGGTCCTTCTCTCGCTCGCGCAGGAGCTGCTCGGCGACCGAGAGCATCAACTGCGGGTCGCCGCTCCGCACGGCTGGATCGACCCGGAAGAAGGTGCGGATGAGGTCAGTCATTTCTTTCGGATCACCGCCACGGCCGGGGCGCACGGAGCCCGCATTGAGGTAACCGAGCTGACGGAGCTTGGCGTCGACGTCGGCCGAGGAGCCGCCCTCGATCGAGAGCTCACTCGAGCCGATGCGCTCCGAGAGGCGACGCTTCCATTCGGCGATGAGCTTCGGATCACTTGCGAGGTCACGGACCTCTGCCGGATCCTCGGCGAGGTCGAACAGCTCGGGCGCCGGTGCATCGATGTACTTGCGATCGCGCGTGCGCAGCCCGCGAATCTCCGACCAGCCCATGATGAGCCGAGGCGCCAAGGTCTCGATGTAGGCGCTCTGTGAAGTGCCATCCGACTCGAAGGACACCGGACGTCCGTCCAGCCGTGCTGGAGCCTCGAGGCCGAGCAAGGAGAGCACCGTCGGCGCGATGTCGATGATGCGTCCGAGCGTTTGAGGACGTCCACCGACCGGGATACCGGGACCCGCGAGGATCAACGGGATCCGAATCGTGGTGTCGTACAGGAAGAAGCTGTGCGTGTCCTCGCCGTGCTCGCCGAGACCTTCGCCGTGATCGGCCGTGGCAATCACGATCGGAGCGCTGCGCGAGACCTCGGCGGCTTCGACGGCGCGACGCAGGCGTCTGAAGACGGCATCGGCGTAGGCGATCTCTCCCTCGTACGGGGACCGCCCCGGCTTCTGGTAGGCCGCTGGCGGCTCATAGGGATCGTGTGGATCGAAGAGATGCACCCAAAGGAAGAAGGGGCGGTCCGAGCTCCGCTGCTTCAGCCAGGCCTCCGCGCGAACGACCGTCTCCTCCGCCTTTCGCTCGAGGTCGGAGCCGAAGTCGTCGTCGTAGACCGTGAACCCGTCGTCAAGCCCGAACTCCTTCGAGAGCACGTAGGCGGAGACGAAGGCCGCAGTCTGATAGCCTTCCGCCGCCAGGCGCTTGGCGAGGGTGGCACCGCGATCTCGGTCGAACACGTGGCCGTTGTTGCGAACGCCGTGGCGCGGCGGCTCGAGCCCGGTCATCAAGGACGTGTGCGCCGGAAGCGTGATCGGTGCGACGGTCGCCGCTTGCTCGAAGACGACGCCGTCCTCCGCCAGACGGTCGAGCTCGGGAGTCAGCCCCTTGGAGGAGCCGTAGGTGCCCACGTGATCGGCGCGAAGCGTATCGAAGGTGACGAGCAGCACCGACGGGCGCTCATCCTTCGAGCAGGCAACGAATGCCAGTGGAATCAGCATCCAGGCAAGCCGTCTCATTGAGCCTTTCCCTCGGGAAGGCTCCTTAGCTGGCGCTGCGCCTCGATGTCGCTCGGCTCGATCTCGAGGATCTTCCGGAGAGCCGTGCGGGCCACCGACCAATCCTCCAACGCGCCGGCGATACGGGCTTGGTCTCTCAGGAGATCCAGGCTGGCCGGATCCGCGGCGACGGCCTTCGCGATCCAGTGCCCGGCTTCCTCGAGGTCGTCACTCTGCTCGTGCAGTCGCGCGAGCCGGCTCATCGCTTCGGCGAATCCCGGGTCGCAGCGTACGGCTTCGAGAAGATGTCGCAGCCCGGCCTCGGTCTCGCGCTTCTCGTCGAGGAGGAACACGGCCAACTGATAGTGGGCGCGTGAGAAGTCGGGATCGACCGAGACGGCCTCTTCGAACGCGGCTCCGGCAGCTTCGACATCGCGTGCTTGGAGATGGGCTCCGGCGAGGTTGAGCCAGGCGGTGGCGTTGCGCGGATCGAGCCCGGTCGCTCGCTCGAAGGCGGCGATCGCCTCGCCGTTTCGCCCGGCTTGCTGCAGCTCGAGACCCTCATAGAGAAGCTCGGCCGCCTCGATCCGGTCCTTGGGATCGTCGAGCTCGAGGCGAGTGCTCCACCAGATCTCGGGATCTTCTTGCCCAGCAGAGAGCGACGCCTCGACGTAGCCGAGCTGCTTGAGATCGGCGAGCACGTCCTGAGTCACCTGGGCCCGGGTGCTCTCGTCGCCGGGCAGGCGCTCGAAGGCGATCTTCTTCAGGGTCCGATTCCAGACCGCGACTTCCTCGGGCGTCGCTTCATCGAAGCGGTTGTCGGTTTTCGCTGGGTCGCTCTCGTCGAAGTAGAGCTCGGGGCGAGGGGCGTTCACGTAGAGCATCGTGTCGGTGCGCAGACCGAGGAGATCGCACCAGCCATAACGGAGACGCGGGCTCATGGACTCGCAGTAGCTCGAGAGCCGCAGGCGTCCGCCGTCTCGCACCCGCGTCAGCAGCGAGACGCCATCTCGCTGGCTCGGCGCTGGGTCGCTTTGATCGAGGGCCTCGAGAAGGGTCGGGACGATGTCGACCGTACGCACGAGCTCTGGGACACGTCGGCCTTCCGGCAGAGTCGGACCCGCCAGGATCAGGGGGACGTGCAGCGTCGCGTCGTAGACGAAGATCGAATGCGTCGACTCGCCGTGCTCGCCGAGGCTCTCACCGTGGTCCGCCGTCACCGCGACGATCGTGTCCTCCAACATGCCGAGGCGCTCGAGGCCGGCGAGGAGCACTCCGATCTGTGCGTCGGTGTAAGCGATCTCGCCTTGGTAGGGATCACTCGGGTGCCTCGCCTGGTACTCGGAAGGCGGCGCGTAGGTCTTGTGAGGATCGAAGTAGTGGACCCAGAGGAACGTGCTCTCGTCGTCCTGATGTCGCTCGAGCCACTTCAAGGCGCGCTGCGTGACCTGATCCGCTCGCCACTCGAACTGATGTCCTCCGCCGGTGCCCGGGCCTTCGTAGCTCTCGAAGCCTTGGTCGAGCCCGAATCGCGGATCGAGCGGGCGCGCGGCGAAGACGGCGCCGGTGCGGTATCCGCGCGAAGAGAGGACCTCGGCGAGGGTCTCGCTCGCGGGCGTGAGGCGGTAGAGACCATTCTCTCGGGCGCCGTGTCGCGGCGGGTAGCTGCCGGTGAGGATGCTCGCGTGGGAGGGGAGCGTCGAAGGGACGTGTGCAAACGCGCGCTCGAAGAGAGCACCCCTCTTGGCGAGCGCATCGAGGTTCGGGGTGCCGGCGTCGTCCTTGCCGTAACAGCCGAGGCGATCGGCTCGCGTCGTGTCGAGCGTGATGAGGAGGAGCCTCTTGGGCTTTGGGTCACTGCAGGCGGCGAGCGAGCCGAGCAGGGCGAGGGACAGCCAGAGTCCGGCTCGAGCGGGCGATCGATTCAACGGAGGCCCTCCTGGAGTCGATCGCGGTTGTGCACGTAGCTGGGCTCGCCAGGGTTCTGTTGCGCCAGTGCTTGCCAGATGCGCAGGGCCTTCTCCGGCTCCCCGATTTTCTCGAGCTCCATCGCCAGGCGCGGCCGAGCGAACTCGTTGTCGGGCCGCACGCGATTGACGGCCTCGAAGTGGGTCATCGCCTCTTTCGAGCGGTTCATTCCCGAAAGGATCACGCCTGCCCGATTGTGGGCGCGCACCACTTCGGGATCGGAGGCGGGACCGAAAGCGATCGCACGCTCGAACAGCTTCAAGGCTTCATTTGGGTGGTCGGTCCGCTCGAGGGCGGCGCCGACGTCGTTGAAGAGATCGCGCCTGGGCCCGACCTGCTCGGTGAGGGCGTCCACGATCGCGATCGCCTCTTCGGTGCGGCTCAATCGGGCCAGGATGAGCGCGAAGCGCTTCTCGGTGTCGTAGACGCCGGGCGACAGCTCCCGGGCCTGCTCGTAGCAGTCGGCCGCTTCTCTCAATTCGCCGCGCAGGAGGTGCACTTCGCCTCGATTCTTCCAGAGGTTCACGAGGTTGGGGTTGATCGCGATGGCCCGCCGGTAGCGATCGAGCGCCTCCTCGAGATGGGCAGGATCCTGGCGGCCCATCTCCTTGTAACAGAGGGCGCCGTACTCCAGGACGCCGAGGCTGTCGGGGAAGGCCGCTTCGATCTCGCCCAGCTTGGCCAAAGCCTCGGTGAAGCGCTGCTCGCGAATGAGCCTTGCGACGATCTGGAATCCGCTCAGGGCTCGCACGCGGTCCTTCGGATGTTGTCCGGCCTCGCGCTCGTCCACGGTGGAGCCGACATAGCCGAGCTGGGCCAGGACCTCTTGATCACCCTCGTCCAAGTTGCGCGTTGCGGCGTGCTCGCTGGAAGACGTCTCTTCGATGAGGCTCGAGAGTCGCTCGTTCAGCTCGGAAGCTCTCGGCCCTTTCGCAGCGGCCAGGTCCTCGAGCTCGGCCGGATCGGCGAGGATGTCGAAGAGCTCGGAGGAGTCACCTTGGACCTCGGGAGCGCGGATCAGCTTCCACTCCCCGTCCACCAAGCCTTCGAGAGGGCTCCAGCCTTGATGCAGCTTCGGCCAGTACGTCTCGAGGTAGGCCGTGCGTGAGTCTTCGGAATCCGAGCTCCAGAGCGATTGCAGGGATCGCCCTTGAACGGCGCGCGGCGCATCGAGGCCCAAGAGATCGGTCACGGTGGGCAGGATGTCGATCGTCCGGGCGGTTGCGGTGATGCGGCGCGAGCTGGGAACACCCGGCCCGCTGAGGATCAGAGGTACGCGCACGGTCGGGTTGTAGATCAACGCCGCGTGAGTGACTTCGCCGTGCTCGCCCAGGCTCTCACCATGGTCGGCCACGACGACGATCAGGGTATCGTCCAGGCGATTCGAAGCCTCGAGCGCCTTCGAGAGGCGACCGAGCTGCTCGTCCATGAAGTCGATCTCGGCCTGGTAAGGGTCGTCCGGATGACGGCGGGCCGCTTCCTCGGGCGGTGCGTAGGGGGCATGCGGATCGAAGCAGTGGACCCAGGCGAAGAAGCCCTCGTCATCGGACAGCTTCGACAGCCACGCTTCAGCCGAGTCGACGACGGCGGAAGCGGGCCGCTCGGCAAACTCGGTGCGCAGGCGGGACTTCGTCGCGCCGTAGGCGTCGTCGTAGGTCTCGAAGCCTTGGTCGAGGCCGTACGCGGAGTCCAGCGGAAATGAAGCGATGAAGGCCCCGGTCCGGTAGCCCTCTTCCTGGAGGATCTCGGCCAGCGTCACCAGCGTCGGTGCCGCGCGGAAGCTGCCGTTGTCATGGACGCCGTGATGAGTGGGATAGGTGCCGGTCAAGATCGAGGTGTGAGACGGCAGCGTGATGGGGGCCGCGGTGTAAGCCTGCTCGAAGAGGACGCCGGTTTCGGCGAGCCGGTCGAAGGTCTCGGTCCCGGCTCCCGCTCTTCCGTAGCAGCCGAGGCGGTCGGCGCGCGTCGTATCGAGGGTGATGAGCAGGACGGAGGTCGGGCGCGGATCTTTCCCGCAGCCGGCGAACAGCAACACGAGAGCGACCAGGAGCCGAGAAAGGCGCTGGATGGAACAGGTCATCGGCTGTCGAACGTGGGATCAGGACGGGCCAGGGCTCACGAGTGTCCAGGACTCCCGAAGTCTAACCCAGGGTCTCGCCAGACGGGAGGTCGATTCGCCTGTGAGGAGTGGAGTGGCACGATGCCGCCGGGTGCCATCTGGATCACTTGACGTCGGGAGCCTTCTCGGGGCGCTTCGTCGAGGAGCGAAACGCTTCCTGGCGACACTGCTTCGCCTCCTCGTAGTTGCCGAGCTCTTGGTGGATCTCGGCCAAGGTGAGCCAGCCGGTCATACTGCCCGGATTGCGCTTGAGCGACTCGGTGAGCGCCTGAATGGCCATGTCGTAGTAGTCGCGATCGAGACGGCCCAGCTCGCGGGCGCAAATCCCACGAAGCTCCAACAGCCTCGCCCCGTCCGGGTCGAGAGGATCGAGCTGATCGAGCAAGGCGAGCGCTCTGCGAAACTTTCGTCGCCCGAGGAGGGACATGACCCGCTCGATGCCCGTGAGCACCTCCACGGCCGAGTGCGGATCGCGTCCGGCCTCCGACGGATCGACCGTCACCTCGCTGAGGTAGCCGAGCTGCCGCAGCTTCTCGAGGCCGGCTGCGCTGACATCGGCATGGGCGTCGAGGGAGCGGGCTGGAGTGATCAGGGCTCGCATGCGCTCGAGCTGCTTCTCGAGCGCCTCGACTCTCTGCGGCTCAACAGCGGCGAGGTCTTTCTCTTCGCTTGGATCGGCGAGGGGGTCGTAGAGCTGGCTCGCTCCGGCCGCGGTGGCCCGGATCAGCTTTCGATCGCCGACGACGACCGACTCCAGAGGACTCCAGCCGTAGATGAGCTCAGGGACCTTGGATTCGAGGAACACCGCACGCGACTCCGGTGAAGACGATTCCCAGAGCGCCGAGAGCGAAGTCCCTTGCGTCGCCTTGGGCGCCTTCACGCCGATGGCCTCGGTGATGGTCGGCAGCACGTCGACGACGCTGCAAGTCGCGCGAATTCGTCGCCCCTCGGGCACTCCCGGACCGGCGACGATGAGCGGCACCCGCATCGTGCTGTTGTAGACGAAGACGGTGTGAGTGCTCTCGCCATGCTCTCCCAGGCCCTCGCCGTGATCGCCTACGACGACGATCAAGGTGTCCTCGAGTCGGCCGCTCGTCTCGAGCTCATCGATCAAGCGGCCGATCTGAGCATCCATGTACGCGATCTCGCCTTGGTAGGGATCCTCGGCGAAGGTCTCTCCGTAGGGCGCCGGGGCCTGGTAATCGGCATGGGCATCGAAGAGGTGAACCCAGGCGAAGAACCGATCATCCTCGTCGAGCGATCCCATCCACTCGAGCGCCGCGTCGACGACTCCTTCGGCGGGACGCTCGGGGAAATGGAAATCGGTCGGGTTGAACTCGTCGCTACGGGTCTCGTCGTCGTAGGTGTCGAAGCCCTGCGCCAATCCGAACTGTTCGCTCAACGGAAAGGCACCGATGAACGCCCCCGTCTGGAAGCCGTCCTCGGAGAGCACCTCGGCGAGGGTGTCGAGCTCGGGGCTGGCACGATAGCGGCGATTGTCGCGGACGCCGTGATACAGCGGGTAGGTGCCGGTCAGGATCGAGGTGTGGGACGGCAGGGTGATCGGCGCGACGGTGTACGCTTGATCGAAGGCCACTCCGCGGGCGGCCAGCGCGTCGAGCACGGGCGTGCCGGAATCCTCGCGCCCCGCGAACCCGAACCGGTCGGCTCGAGTCGTGTCGAGCGTGATCAAGAGCACCGAGCTCGGCTCATTGGAGCAGGCGGCGAGGAGCAGCCAGAGGAGGACGAGCAGGCACGGTCTCGCTGCTTGCGACATCTTCGGGTCAGGTCCTTCAGACTTGGAAAGCGGTCTACGCTGCACCGGCTCAGCCGGTCTCGGTTTTCTGCCGCTGGAGCAGCTCTGGCCCGAGCTCGCTCGGGAGAGCACTCACCGATCGACTGCGCCACTGCTCACTCAGGCACGCCATCGTACTCGGATTCGCCTCGAAACGCGTAGGCTCCCGTCGGCTCGTCCCTGCGCCCCGGCACGATCACTCGAGATCGGGAGCGTCGAGGTTCGTACCGACCTGGACCGCGATCTCGGGAACGTCCATGCGAGCCGACAGCCCGAGGCGCGGTAGGAAGACCCGATAGGGACCCTGAGGCTTCGTCGGCCATTTGCACTTCTGTGTGGCATAAGGCACCCGAATCGCGAACAGGCCCTCCTCGTCGGCCACCGTTTTGAATCGAACCGGAAACGTCCGGCCGAGGTTCGTCTCGATCTGTACCTCGGCGACGACGGGCTCGCCCGGCAGCGTCCTCCCCCGAAGCCGGGCACCTTGGACTCGCTCCCAAAGCTTGTAGGCCGCGGCAGGCTCGCCCTCCGGGAAACGGGTCTCGGCCAGCAGTCGCCATTCGGGAAGGGACTCTCCCGAGTCGCTTCGGCCGTCGAGGTAGTGGAGCGCGAACTGGAATCGCCGGCGCTTCTCCTCAGTGAGCGAGCGGTTGTAGAAGAGGTTGCTGACGACGTAGCGGACCGCTCGGTCCTCGGCGATGTGGAGCGCCGCTCCGGGGTCGTGTGTCCGAAAGAACTCGATCGTGTCCCGGAAGCTCTCCTGACCGATGTCGTCGCCAAAGTTGTTCGAGACGACCGGCCTCCGCGCCATCTGCATCACCAGATGACCCGTGTCCCACGGCACCAGGACGCCGTACTCGGGAGTCGCTTTCGAGTCATAGCCGCTCGTCGGCGGGCTGTGCTCCGCGAGCGTCGCGGCCAGGCCCAGCAGCTCTCGCCGCTCGGCGGCCGCCGGACCTTCGACGTTCTGTTCGCCGCGGAGCGCGAGCTGCAGGACGGCATCGCTGAGGCCCGGCGCCAGCAAGAGCGCGAATGCCACCACCCACAGAGACGTGCGCAAGCCACGCCTTTGCACGAGCCCGATCGTCGCCGCGAGCATGGGAGCCGCGGCTGCGAGCAAGATCGGACCGCCCAGGTCGACGAAGCGGCGCTGGAGGATCAAGAGCGCGCTCGAGGCGACGAGCCAGATCGTGAACGTCCGGCCGCGCTCGTCGAATCGCCGCGCGACGAGCCAATAGCCGAGTGCCGGGATCAGCAGCAGGAGCCAAGCGCCCAGAGCGAAGCGGGCGAAGTCGATGGTCAGGCTTCCCTGATGATCGAAGAGCAGCGGCAGCGACTCTTGGACCCGCGACTGAAACGCCTCGTCCTTCGTCAGCCACTGCCTGGCTTGATCGAGAGCGGATCGGAATGCCGGAGTCGCCAGCGCCGCGCCCAAAGTCGCCACGACGAGCATGCACAGCATAAGGCGCGTCCGCTGGCGTGCCCGGTCCGCCGGGAGCCCCGAGGTGATGCTGCGCAGCACGATCGACAGGGCGCCACACGTCGACGCCAATCCGAGCAGCAAGGCCGGCTGCAATCCGGAGAGCGTCGTGAGCGTCCACTGTCCCTCGCGGAACCAGACCGAGGACATCGCGTCGGGTGCGAGGATCACGGCGGCCAGGGTCGCGATGGCCGCGTCGTGGATCAGCTCACCTCGCGCTCGCTCGACGTCGACGAAAATCTCGACGAACCTCGCCGCGAAGAGCAGCGCCACGAACAGGATGGCGCCTGGCCATATCGCGACCGAGAGTCCGAGCAGCATGCCGGTGAAGAGCGTCTTCGCCCATCGCGCGAAGGAGTCCGGCCAAGCGACGCGAACGGCGAGCAAGGCCGCGCCGAGGCAGCCGAAGGCGACGTGGTGATCGAGAAAGCCATAGCGCGAGTAGGCCACGTGGCCGGGCAAGACCGCGAGTCCGAATGCGGCGAGGGCGGCTGCGGGAATGCCCGCAAGCGAGCGAACGAGCCAGAAGACCGACAGCACCGTCAAAGCACCCATCACGACCGGGACCCAGAAGGCCACGTGAGGCAAGATCGATTCGGCCGAGTCGCCGCCGAATATCAGTGCCAGCCCTGCCACGAATCGATCGAGAGCCGGCGGCCAGATGGGACTGGCGCCGTCGGGGAAGGCCATGTAGGAGTCGATGGCGAGGACCGCGGGGAACTGTTGGAGAGTCCATTCAGCGCGCCGCAAGTGGTAGTAGACGTCGCCGTCGGGGAGCAGCGGCCCGTGCTCGGTCCAGGTGGAGGCGGCCGGGATCCATCGGACATAGACCGCGAGCGCGGTGGCGGAGAGAGCCGTCAGCCAGGCGATCAGTCGATGGGATCGGACGCTCATCGCACCATCCTCTCGAGCTCATCGCGCATCGCTCGAAGATCTTTCCGCTCCGGCGCCAGCTCGGCTGCCCGCTGTGCCGATTTCAGCGCTTCGGCCGGGGAGTCATCCTGAAACAGGGACAAGGCCCGGAGTGCCTGGCTCTGCGGATCGTTCTCGGACAAGTGCCCGGACCAGGCCCTCGCCGAGTCGTAGCCGCGTCCTAGGATGGCCCAGCGCACCGCCTGCTGCAGCTCACGCTCGAAGATCTCGGGCTGCTCCTGTTGCCGAGCGGCATCGGCCAAGAAATAGTGAGCCGACGCCGCGATCGACTTGTCACTGTCGTCCCCTGCGAGGAGTGCCTCCTCGTCGAGAGCCGCCAGCAGGCGGGCGCAGCGAGCCGATGCGAGTCCCGGCTTCCTGCGCGCGAGCTCGAGCTTGGCGAGCGCGAGCTGAATCCTCGGATCGTCCGGGTATCGCTTCTCGATCTTACTCAGCCTCGCCTGAGCCGCGCCGAATCGCTCCAGGACCGCGAGATCCTCACATTCATGGACGACGGCCGACACCACGGTCCCTTGCCGAGACGTCTCTGGCTCGGCCTCGGCGACTTCGGCCATCTTGCGGTAGTGCTGGACTGCTTCTTGGAGGAAATGCTTCAGCTTCTCCTGCTCGTCGTAGGGAGTGTACCGACTCTGGATCTCGGCGATCTGCCCGGCGAGCTCCCAGGCTTTCGCATAACGCTCTCCAGCGATCTCGATCGCGATCTCGTTGCGCCGATCCGCTTCCTCGAAGAGATTGTTCCCGATCGCGCCGATGGCATGATTGAGCCATCCCTTCGCCGATCCGGGACGATGGACGGTCACGGCTTTCCACGCCGAGTCATCATCTCTCAGCTCCTGGACCCGTGGCACGGAGACCAGGAGGCTGGCGAGTAGGGCAAGGCCGATGAGCAGCGGCGGAGCGTGGCGGAGGACTCCACCTCGGGCCAAGGGCCGAAACGCCGAGCCGACGGCGAGAGCGAAGCCGATCGTCGGAAGGTATAGCGTCCGCTCCCCGAAGTACGTTCCGGTGGGGAAGAGTACGTGCGAGACGGGCGAGTACGCGACGAGGAAAAGAGCCAGCCCGGCGAGGATTCCGGGGCGCGAGCGTCGCACCACGATGCCAACGATGATGGCGGCCATGAGGATCGCCGTCGCGAGAATGGTCTGCGAGTCGAACGGGTTTGCGTAGTCCTCGACCGCGGCGAACGAGTAGTCGATCGAGAGCGACGTCGGCCAAGCGCAGGACCTCAGCGCGAGCCCCAGAACTCGCCAGGCCCCTGAGAGCCTTTCCCCGGCGCCGACGGTCGCGAGCGGGTTGTCCACAAAGCCGACAGCGGCGGCTGCGGGCACGAGCTCGCCGAGGACCACGCCCCGAGTCAGGAGGATCAGCAGGAGAGCGAGGATCTCGAGGAGATAGAGAGGAGCTCGCCTGCGCAGGATATGGAGCGGCCGGCCTTTGTCGAGCGCGAGGTCGAGGATCAGCGCCAGGGCCGGAAGTGGGGCGATGGACTCCTTGGCGAGAAGCGCACAGAAAAGAAGGAACGCGGGGAGCAGGGCACGCAACGAACTGGAGCGTTCCCCGTCGATTCGAGCTCGCCGATGAGCGACCAGGGCGAGCAGCCCCAGGGCGGCGGCGAGGAGGTCAGCGCGACCGGTGATGAGGCTGATCGCCTCGAGGTGAATGGGGTGCAGGGCGAACACTACTCCGGCAAGAAGGGCGACCGAGATGCCGAACGGGAGGAGCAGCACGGTGAGCAACGCGGTGCACAACACGTGGAGGGCGAGGTTGACGGCGTGGAACGGCGCGGCCTGCGGCTCCACGGGCCTCTTCGTGGGCAGGACACTCGCCGGCGCGCCCAGTATCGAGGCGGCGGCGCCGGGCAGGGGCCGGGTGATGCCCTGGAGCTGCATCTGGGCGGCGAAGCTCGCGATCGTCAGAGGGCGGTACAGCCCGGCCTCGCGGATGGGGCGCCAGTAATGAGACGAGAGGATGTCCCGGTACCGCGCCTCGGTGACGAGCGGGTTGAGGGCCCGGATCTCGTCGTCCTGGAAGACGAGGAAGTCGTCGTCGAAGACGAAGCCCGAGGGGACGGTGAGTGCCCCGAAGAGTCCGGCGAGCAGCGCAACGGCCAGGACGGCGGCGGTGTTTCCGTGCGTCGTCGTCGGCGTTTCGATGGGTGGATCCTCGCGATCGGACAATCGGGTGGAGGGAGGTTATCAGAGGACTCTGCGGGGTGGCAAGGGTAGCGGATTCGTGAGGGAAGATGGCGGGCGCCGAGGAGGAAGGGGCCGAGGACATGGCGGCGAAGAGTTGGGTTACGCGAAGGAACCCCCTTCGGGCAGTGTGCCTAAGTGCCACGGGAGATTGTCGTTGGATGGCCTGCGGGAGCAGGGGATCTTATCGTTAAGTTTGAGGTTCCTTTTGCTCGAAAAGATGCTTGAGCCAAGTGGTGGACGGTCCGCGGGGATCGAAAGCCGGTAGCTCGAACAAGCTTTGGCAGCGGGTGTTCTTTGGCCGATAGGGAGGAGGTCGCTGATGCCCCGGTTGCAGAAGCTCAACAACGTGGACTCGTGTTGGGACGACCCGAGTTCGGCAAGGATGATCTCATGGAACATTCAGGTCGAGCGCTGACGGTGCCCTCAAGGGAAGAGGACTCAGGCATGGCTAGCAAGAAGAAGGCGTTCACGACTGGACAGGTCGCAGACATCTGCAGCGTGAGCCCGCAGACGGTGATCAAGTGGTTTGATTCGGGGAAGCTCAAGGGTTACAAGTTGCCCGGATCGAAAGATCGCCGGATCCCCGTCGAAAATCTCCTGCAGTTCATGAAGGATCACGACATCCCGGTCGACGATAAGTTCTTCTCATGAGACGAGTCCGCGGGCTCTCGAGCCGCTGGGACAGACTGTCCCTCCCCGAAATCCGGCGTTTGCAGATCAGCAAGCTGCGCCGTTTCCTTCGGGAGCAGGTTCTGCCCTTCAGCCCGCGGTATCGGGATCTGTTCGAGCAACATCGACTCGATCCGGCGATCCTCAAGACTCCTGAGGATCTCCGGCGGATTCCGTTGACTCAGAAGAGCGACTTCCTGCCGACGGCCGAAGACCCGTCCCGGTATCGGGACATCATTCTTCAGCCCACGCCGGAGACCATCGAACGACATGCGAGCTGGTCCAAGAAGCTCGGTCTGGGATGGCATGCTCTGAGGCATGGGAAAGCGGCGACCCGCGAGCTCGTGGGGCGCGAGTATCGACCGACGTCATTGATCTTCACCACGGGCCGGAGCTCGGTACCCGTACCGTTCGCGCTGTCGCTCTACGATATCGAGGTCTTGAAGGTGGCCGGAGGCCGCATGATGGACGTTCTCGAGGTCGACCCGGCGCAGGACCGGGGCGTCAGCCTCTTTCCGTACGCTCCTCATCTCGCCTTTTGGCAGGTGGTGTTCTCGGGCCTGTCGAAAGGCATGCTCATCTTGAACACCGGAGGCGGGAAGATCCTCGGCTCGGACGGCATCCTCAACGCGTTTCAGAGGATTCGGCCGACCGTGATCATGGGGATTCCAGGATACTGTTATCATCTCCTCCGCAAGGCTCGCCGCGCGGGAATGGACCTTTCATTCGTTCGACTCGTGGCACTCGGAGGCGAGCTGGTCAGTCCGGCTCTGAAGTCGCGACTGGTCGAGCTGTTGAAGGCGATGGGGGCGCAGAGCCCACGCGTCGTCAGTGTCCTCGGGTTCACCGAGGCTCGTTGCTGCTGGACCGAATGTCCGGCCGAGGAGTCGACGGGGTTCCACCTGTATCCCGACTTGAACCTGGTCGAGATCGTCAACCCCGAGACGGGCGAGCCCTTACCGGATGGTGAGACGGGCGAGCTGGTCTACACCGCGCTGGATGGGCGCGGCAGTGTGTTGGTTCGTTATCGGACCGGCGACATCGTCCAGGGAGGCTTGGTGCACGAGCCCTGTCCCTCATGTGGGCGAACTGTTGGGAGGCTGGGAACCGACATCCAGCGCCGCTCCAACATCAAGACGCTCGCCACCTCGAAGGTGAAGGGGACTCTCGTCAACCTGCACGATCTGTCCACGATGCTCGGGAGCTACCGAGCGATCGAGGAGTGGCAGATCGTCATCTGCAAGAAGGACGACGACCCGTTCGAGACCGACGAGATGGAGCTCTATCTCTCACTGGCCACGACTGCGAGCGAGGATCAGATTCGCGAGCAGATCGAGCGTGAGATGATGATGAAGCACGAGCTACGGTTCAACCGGATCGAGTTCTTGCCGCTGAACGAGATCCTCGACCGGATGGGCATGGAGACTAAGCTGAAGGAGGAGCGCATCGTCGACCGGCGACCCTCGCTCCAAGATCAATCCTCATGACGTCGGTTGAAGCGGACGCACAGACCAGAAAGCTCTGCCTCGTGCTGGGAGGCGGAGGCGCGCGTGGGCTGGCCCACCTGGGGGTCCTTCGGGTCCTCCAACGCGAGAACATCGTCATCCACTCGCTGGTCGGGACATCAGCCGGCTCGATCGCGGCCGCGATGTACAGCATGGAGCCCGACGCCGAGAAGATGATCGAGCGCGCGCTCGAGTATCTCGAGAGCTCGGAGTTCAAGAAGCTCGGACTGGGCTCGTTCCATCAGTCGAACGGGCAGAAGCTCTCCTTCTTCGAGCAGATCTATCTCGGGCTCAAGAAGCGATGGGCGCTCAAGTATCTGTTCACGCGCGAGGCGATCTTCCGCAACGACCTGCTCGATCGTATCGTGGGCGCCTTGGTCCCCGACGGGTTGATCGAGGAGTCGAAGGTGCCGTTCGCGATCACCGCACTCGACCTGATCCATGGCGAAGAAGTCGTCATCGAGAATGGCGATCTGCACTCGGCGCTCGTGGCGAGCTCGTCGATCCCGGGATACTTCCACCCGGTGCCACGTGAGGACCGGTTGCTCGTCGACGCGGGCATCATCAACAGCGTGCCGGTCAAGGTGGCCCGGCGGCTGGGAGGTGACTTCATCCTCGCCGTCAACCTCAACCCCGAGCTGCAGCCGATGGACACCTTCGGCTCGGGCATCGAGATCATCTTCCGCGCCGAGGAGATCGGAACGCGGCACATCAGCGAGATCAACCAGGCCGAGGCGGACTTTTCGATCCACCCCAACGTCTCGCAGACCTACTGGCTCGACTTCTCGGGCGTCCCGCAGCTCATCGCCGAAGGCGAGAAAGCCGCCGAGGCCGCGCTTCCCGAGATCCGCGCCGCGCTCCGCGCCCCGAGCCCACACCGCTCACCGGGCTTCTTGGACCGCCTGAGCTGGGACGAGACCGCCTGATCGGATACTAGCCCAGCGGGTATCCCTGTATCCCCCGACTTCAGTCGGGTTGGTTCCCCGGCTTCAGCCGGGAGGTGGCCCGAAGCGGCCAGTTTCACCACCGTATGCTCCGGGAACGTGCCAGAAACCAGAGCCCGCACGAGCGAAACCAGAGCCCGCGCGACCGAAACGGGGAGCGGCTGCTGAGCGGGGAGCCGCTTCCTCGACGATGCCACCGATTGAATTGGGAGGGGCAGAGCAAGGGGCCGCACGGAATGCGCTGTCGGTCCGCCGGCGGGGGCGCGGCTGATCTGAAACCAACCACTGGGAACGCGGGCGTCCCGCCCGCCTGGATTGCGGAACAGGCTCGCTGCTCCAGTAGGTTCACGGCGAGCCCCCGGCCCAAGCTCGCTCGGGATAGCTCTCACCGACAGGCTCGGTCACCG
>JAVJTD010000066.1:0-2487 GCA_040219065.1 Planctomycetota bacterium | reverse complement strand
CTGAAACCACTGGGAACGCGCGACCGAGAGCGTCTGGAAACTTGAGAGTCGAAAGTTGGACGTTGAGCCGTTGGACGTTCGAAGAGGCCCAAGCTCGCTCGAGAAAGCCCTCGCAGACAAACTCAGTCACCGGCTCGCTTCGGCTTGGGCACTCCAATGCACCGAGTACGTTTCACCACTGTCTGCTCCGGCCCCGCGTCGGGGCGCCGCCCGATCTGAAACCACTGGGAACGCGCGACCGAGAGCGTCTGGAAACTTGAGAGTCGAAAGTTGGACGTTGAGCCGTTGGACGTTCGAAGAGGCCCAAGCTCGCTCGAGAGAGCCCTCGCTGACAGACCCGGTCACCGGCTCGCTCGGCTAGTATGCTGCCCATCGATTCCTTTGCTCTCCTGGTTCCTTCCGGGCAGGCTTCCTCTGGATCTGTGAAGAACCCGTTCTTTGAGGATCGAGAGGATGGTTGATGGCTACCTACAAACGTGTTCCTCGCCGAGGACCTCGACGCCGGTTCGACACCCGCAAAGCTCATGGGGCGATCGATCGGGAAGGGCTTCGAGATGATCAGATCGGAGTCGTGAGCTTTGATGTCGGGAAGGCTCGCTCGATGTGGGCGATGATCGACTTTCGCGATGAAGTTTTGATCACGCCTCAGGGACTCGAGCACACGCGCACGGGTTTCGATGGGTGTATCCGGCTGATCGAAGAAGGGATTCGATCGGCAGAGCTCAAGAGGGTCATCGTGGCCGTTGAGCGTACGGGGAACTACGACCGCCCTGTCGTGAATGCCCTCTGCAACGCGGGTTTCGAGGTGCGTCGGGTCGATCCCGTCGTCTCGAACAAGCTACGCTCGATCCAGTTTCCGAGTGCGAAGTGCGACGAGCTGGACTTGATTGGAGTTCATCGGGCAGCGGTCCTGGGCTTCGGATTGAAGCCTCGTGAGGTTCCGGACATCTACGTTCAGCTTCAACTGATCAGCCGTCACCGCCGAGACCTTGTTGAGAGCAATGCCAAGACCCGGACCCGGATTCAGGAGCATCTTTCGACTGCTCTTCCGGGAGTCGGTGGGCTCTTTCCCTCGGACTGGCGAACCACTCCGGCCGCCTTGCTGGTCGCTCTCCACTTCACTTCACCGGCCGAGATTCTGGCGCTGGACCAGTCGGGAATCCGCGATTTCTGCCGCACCCACCGAGTGATTGTGCGCAGCCAGACGATCGACAAGATCCTCAAGTGGGCCTCGAATGCGCCGTTGCCAGACCCTCACGCTCCGACCCGACAGCTCATCGCTCGTTCGTTGAACAAGCGCTACCGAGCGACACAGGAGCAGATCGTCGAGCTCGAACTTCAGATGGCGTCGCTGCTCGTCAAGACCCCGTACCTTCGACTCCTGATGATGCCTGGGATCAATGTGGTCGGAGCTGGAGACCTCGCTGGAGAAGCAGGACCGATTGAGTTCTACCCCACCAGCGCGGCTCTTCGTGGACGTGCCGGGATTTTCCCATCGCTGCATCAAAGCGAGTCGATCGAGCTAGACGGGGGCCTCGCTCACCACGGAAACCGCCGTCTTCGATATGCGCTCTTTCAGGTTGCTCAGAATCTGCGGCAGCACAACCGCTTCTTCTCCGAAAAGGCGCAGGCGTGGACGGCGGACGGCCAAGAGCCCCGCGTTCGAGTCGCACACCGCTTCACCCGAATCGCTCATCCCTTTCTTCTCAGTGACGAGCTTCGGCCCCATCCCTGCCTCCGGCGGCGCGACTACGTTCTCGAGAAGTTGATGAACTTCCACCTGGCAAGGACCGGAAGTCCGCTTGCCATCCTCGAAGACTCGCGTGCGGCCTACGAGCAGCTTCAACCAGAAACACGCGCGGCCGAGGTCGACCACCTTGCGGCTCAGCTCCGTCAGCGTCGCAAAAGGAAACAAACCGCCAGCTCGTTGGCAGAGATTCTCCCGGGCGTGCTCGCCTTGTGCGAGCCGCGCCCAAACCTACAATCCGGGGACTGACCCTATGCCGTGACGGTCGGCCAGGCGGTGCGATGAACGTCTTAGCTCGCGTGGCTCTTCAAAGCCTTGCCCAAGTGTGGCGCTCTCTCGGGCCGTGTAAACGTCTGATACGGCGGCGTGGGGTCTCTTGAACCCCTCATAGACTAGCGTGGCGAGCGCGGCTCCCACGAGAGAACACACCGCTCCGACCGGCTTACAGCAGCACTTCAAAACTGCTCATGCGAGCAGCCAGGGGACGTCCGTACCTTGCTCACTTGACAGATCCAGTATGGCGGACTTGGGCACTCCATCTCCCTCGCCCTCAGGCCCAGTTTCACCACTGTATGCTCCGGCGCTGCGCCGGGGGCGCCGCTGATCTGAAACCAACCACTGGGAACGCGGGCGTCCCGCCCGCCTGGATTGCGGAACAGGCTCGCTGCTCCAGTAGGTTCACGGCGAGCCCCCGGCCCAAGCTCGCTCGGGATAGCTCTCACCGACAGGCTCGGTCACCG